>NZ_CP049865.1:2141942-2447934 GCF_011393335.1 Propioniciclava coleopterorum
TGAGCAGGGTCCGCCCGATCCGCAGCGTGTCGGCCGGTGTGAAGCGGGTCGGCCCGCTGAGTCGCTCGTTGTTGAGGTAGGTGCCGTTGGTCGAGCCGAGGTCCTCCACGACGTAGCCCTGGCCGCTGCGGTAGATGCGGGCGTGCCGGGTCGAGACGTAGTCGTCGTCGAGGATCAGCTGGCAGTCGGCGCTGCGGCCGATCTTGAGCTGATCGCCGAGCGCCATCGTGAGGCCGGCCTGCTTGCCGCGCGTGATCCGCAGCGTCGTCGGCACGACCTGGGCGGCCGCGCGGGCGCGGCGCTTCGTGCGCGGCTCGGCGGCCTGCTGCGCCGGGTGCGGTGCCTCGACGGCGTTGGCCGGGACGCGGCGCCCGAACAGGTCGGAGCGGATCACGGCGCCCGTGAAGAGGATGAAGACCCACAGCAGCGCCAGGAAGGCGAACTTGAGGGCGAAGACCAACAGCTCAGACATCGGTCACCGGCGACCTCACCAGCATCCGCGTGTTGCCGAGCTCGATGCGGGAGCCCTCGCGCAGCGGCGCGGACTGGACGCGGCGGCCGTCCACGATGATGCCGTTGGTCGACCCCATGTCCTCGATGCTGACCTGCGGGCGGTCGCCCTGGCCGTGGACGCTCACGCGGGCGTGCAGCCGCGAGATGCCCGGGTCGTTGATGCGCACGTCGGCGTCCGTGCCGCGGCCCAGCGTGAAGCCGGGCTCGGTGAGCGGGTGCCGGATGCCGTTGACCTCCAGCACGAGCGCGGCGCGCCGGATCGACGTCGTGGTCGCGGGCGTCGCCGCGGCGGCGACGGCCTGGCTGTCGACGGTGAACTGGCCCAGCGGCAGTTCGGCGTCCTGCTCGTAGGCGATCGTCACGGGCCCGTTGAAGACGTAGCCGGCGTTCGCCGCGTACTCCCGCAGCTGCGGGATGATGTCCTGGTTCAGGGTGCGGCTGTAGGGGACGAGCCGGTCGTAGTCGTGGCTCGACAGCCCGATGGTGAAGTCGTTGGGGACGAGCTTGCGGTTGCGCGACAGCAGGCGGGCCTCGGCGTCCAGTTCCTTCTGGAGGCGCGCGGTGATCTCGACGGGCTGCACGTCGCCCTTGAAGGCGCGCGCGAAGGCACCGTTCACGACGCCCTCCAGCTTGCGTTCGAGGTTGTCGAAGACGCCCACGTGTCCCTCCTCACCTCGCATCGTCTCACCCGCGCACGGCGCACGGGCCCGGTCAAGCCTAGCTCGCCCCGTCGCACGGGCCTTCGTCCCGCCCCTCGTGACCGAGGAACCGGCTGTCGGTTCAGCGAGCCTACTCCAGGACGACGGCCACGGAAGGCGTGCTCAGACGGATGACGTCGGCGGTCGCAGAGACGTCGCCGAAGGCTGCGACGAGGGTGCCGCGCAGCGGCGCCTCGGTGTCGGCGTGCGGGGCGGCGATGACCGTGAGCGGGCCATGCTGCAGGCGGAACCAGCCGGGGCCGTGGGCGGTCGAGGACTCCAACCCCGGTCGCTCCAGGTGCGCGTTCCTGAGCCGCATCAGCGTCCGGTACCAGGCCAGCATCGGCGCGTGCTCCGGCGTGGTGAGCTCGTCCCAGTCCAGCTTCGACGCCGCGAAGGTGTCGGGGGACTGCGGGTCGGGGATCTGCGGGTCGGGGCCGTACAGCGCCTCCCAGCCGTGCCCGGCGAACTCGCTCTGGCGGCCCTTCGTGACGGCGGCGCCCAGTTCGGGCTCGTGGTCGGTGAAGAACAGGAACGGGGTCGTGGTGCCCCACTCCTCCCCCTGGAACAGCATCGGGGTGAACGGCGACAGCAGCAGCAGCGCGGCGCCGGCGGCGACCTGTTCGGGGCTCAGCGTCGCGGCCGGGCGGTCGCCCAGGCCACGGTTGCCGACCTGGTCGTGGTCCTGGGTGAAGGTGACGAACCGGCTCCGCTCGACGTCGTCGGGCACGGGGGCGCCCCAGTCGCGTCCGCGGAACGTGGAGTAGCCGCCGTCGTGGACGAACACCCGGTCGAAGGCCCGCTGGAGGGTCTCCTCGCTGCCGAAGTCGACGTAGTAGCCGAACGTCTCCCCGGTCAGCCACGCGTGCAGGGCGTGGTGGATGTCGTCGGCCCACTGGCCGTCCATGCCCCGGCCACCGTCGGCGGTCGGGGTGATGGTGGCGATCTGGTTCTCGTCCGATTCGGCGATCAGCGTCCGGGGCAGCCCCGTCTCGGCCTCCAGCGCGGTGACCGCGTCGGCGAGCTCGGCCAGGATGTGGCGCGGGGAGTCGTCGACCAGGGCGTGCACGGCGTCCAGGCGCAGGGCGTCCAGGTGGAAGTCCCGTAGCCAGCGGATCGCGTTGTCGACGATGAACGCCCGGACGCCGTCGGCGCCGGCGTCGTCGAGGTTGATCGCCTTACCCCACGGGGTGTGGTGCTTGTCGGTGAAGTACGGGCCGAACACGGGCGCGTAGTTCCCGGCGGGGCCGAAGTGGTTATAGACGACGTCGAGGACGACCGCCAGACCGTGAGCGTGGGCCGCGTCGACGAACCGCTGCAGCGCGGCCGGCCCGCCGTAGGCCTCGTGGACGGCGTAGAGCGAGACCCCGTCGTAGCCCCAGCCCCGGTCGCCCGGGAACGGGACGACCGGCATGAGCTCGACGGCGTCGACGCCGAGGGTCGCCAGGTAGTCGAGGCGTCCGATGGCGGCGTCGAGGGTGCCCTCGGGGTGAACGTGCCGACGTGGAGCTCGTAGATCACCCCGCCCAGGACGCGGCCGCCCGTCCAGCCGGCGTCGCCCCACGCGTGCGCGGCGGTGTCGAACGTCCGGCTGGCGTCGTGGACGCCGTAGGGCTGCCGCGGGCTGCGCGGGTCGGGGCGCGGGGTGCCGCCGTCCACCGCGAGCAGGTAGTCGGTGTCGGGCGGCAGGGCGAAGGTCCACAGGCCGCCCTCGCCGCGCTCGAGCGGGATCCTGGCGTCGTCGCGGCCGGGCAGCACCGCGGTGACGGACTCGGCGTCCGGCGCCCACACCTCGATCGGGAGGAGTGCGGCCGGCCCGGGGGTCGACGCCGCGGCGGGGGTGTGCTCGGGGGTCATGGCTGGTGGCCTTCCTCGGGCTTGTCGAAGAACCGCTTGGTGAGCCAGCCGAGCAGGCCGGTCACCTCGGCGTCGGACTCGTCGTCGCGTTGGGTCGGGGTCGGCTGGTGCCGCACGCCCGGACGGAACAGCGGGATGCCGATCTCGGGGGTCGGCGCGTCGCCGTCGGCTTCGGCGTCCGCGGTCTTCTCCAGGACGGCCGCCGGGTAGCGGTTCAGCAGGTCGGCGATCAGGACGCTGCCGCCGTCGAACTCGGCGCCGGTCAGGACGTCGCGCCAGCGGCCGGCGGGCAGGACGACGGTGTGCTCGGTGAAGCCGTGCGTCTCGATCACGCGGTTCAGCCGGGCCGCGATGGTGACGACCTGCGGGTCCTCGCCGCGGGCGAAGCACACGGCGTGCCCGGTGCTGGCCGGCAGCGGCCGGTAGGCGGCCGTCGCGCCGACGAAGGCGTCCGGACGGCGGCGGCGCAGCCGGTAGATCTCGCGGGTGAGGTGCTGCTTCTCCTCGGCCAGGTCCTGGGGCGCGCGGCCGTCCAGGGCGGACGCCGTGGCGGCCAGCGCCTCGAAGTCCGCCGCGGAGCGGTTGTCGGGGTCGACCAGGTAGTTCTGCAGCGTCTCGCAGCTCTGGTAGTTGTCCGCCACCCCCAGGCAGGTGAGCTGGATCGCCTTGCGCGACAGGATCGAGGTGCGCACCGCGTCGTTGGTGAACTCGTACCAGTCGGCGAACGCGCCCAGGATGTCGCCGTCGGCGTACAGCTTCTCGATGAACGCGCTCAGCTCGTGCTCGCGCTCGGGGTCGCCGTGCGTCCAGGACGTCCAGATCTTCTGCTCGCGCGACGCCTTCAGCATGTACGCCTCGAGGCGCTCGCGCTCGATGGGGCCCTCGGCCGTCCAGGTGCCGGCCAGCGTCTGCCACAGCAGGTTCTCGGTGTGGCCCTCGATCGCGCCCTCGGCGTAGGGGTGCAGCTTGGTCAGCAGCGCGCGCCACTCCGAGGAGTACTGCGACAGGACGCCGATGCGGCTGCGGACGTCCTCGGAGCGCTTGGTGTCGTGCGTGGTGCCGCACGTCATGGTCGCCGGCCACTCCTGGGCCATGGTGGAGGCCCACTGGTGGAACTCGTCGGGGTTGATGCTCCACGCCTCGGGGTTGCCGCCGACCTCGTTGAGGGCGACGAGTTGGGTCCACCGGTAGAAGGCGGTGTCCTCCACGCCCTTGGCCATGACGGCGCCGCACACCTGCTGGAACCGGATGACCAACTCGTCGCGCTGGACGCGCTGCGTGCGTCCCTCGACGCCGACCTCGCGGCCCAGCACCAGGTCGACGACCACCTCGAGGGTCTCGTGGAGCTCCTCGTCGAGGTTCGCCCGCGCCAGGCGGGCCGCCTCGTTCACGATCTCGATGGACGCCTCGGGCGCCGGCTCGCCGGGGACGATGTAGGCGCGGTAGCGGTCCAGCGCGACGATCATCTCGGTGAGGCAGGCGCGGATCCAGCTGAAGGTGTGGTCGCGCAGCATGATGTCGTCGCGGCAGATGGCGTCGGCCAGCGTCGCCAGGCGGTGCACCTCGGCGAACAGGCTCGTGGTGGCGACCTCGCGCTTGGAGGTGGTGATCACCTCGGGCAGCGTCCCGGGGATGTCGCCGGTGATCACGTGGGCGATGTTGCCCAGGTCGCCGGCCCCGTTGGGGTCGCAGTGCAGCGCGGAGATCCGCCAGCTCGCGTCGTAGCCGGTCGTGCCCGCGACCGGCCAGTCGGCGGGCAGTTCCTCGTGGCCCTCCAGGATCTTCTCGGCGGTGATCCAGGCGCCGCCGGTGGCCATCGACAGCCGACGCAGGTAGCCGCGCGGGTCGGCCAGCCCGTCGGGGTGGTCGATGCGGAACGCGTCGATGTGGCCGGCGTGGAACAGGTCCAGCAGCAGGGCGTGGGTGGCGTCGAACACCTCGGGGTCCTCGACCCGGACCGCGACGAGGGTGTCCACGTCGAAGAAGCGGCGGAAGTTGAGCTCCTCGTCGGCCACCTTCCAGTAGGCCAGCCGGTAGAACTGCTCCTGGACGCACAGCGGCAGTGGCAGGTTCTCGGTGCCGGCGCGCACCGGGAAGACGTGGTCGAAGTAGACCAGGACCGGCTGGGGGCCCTCGTCCTCCATGCCGGGGACGACGCGCTGCTCCAGCGTGATCTCGTTGTTCGCCAGCACCGTGCCGATCCGGGCGCCGAGCACGGGCATCAGCGTGCCGTCGGCGCCCTCGGCGGTGCCGTCGAACCAGGCGGCGTACGGCGACGCGGGGCCGTCCTTGAGCACCGACCACAGCGCCTTGTTGTAGTACAGCGGCGTCGGCACGCCCATGTGGTTGGGGACCACGTCCACGATGACGCCCATGCCGCGGGCGTGCGCCTCCGCGGCGAGCCGCTCGAAGCCGGCGCGCCCGCCGATCGTGGCGGAGATGGTCGAGTGGTCGACCACGTCGTAGCCGTGCGTGCTGCCCGGGGCGGCCTGCAGGATGGGGAGAGGTACAGGTCGGTGACGCCGAGGTCGTCCAGGTAGTCCAGGTGCTCGCGCGCCTGGTCGAAGGTGAGATCGGGTCCCAGCTGCAGCCGGTAGGTGGACACCGGCGTGCGGCGTCCGGTCGAGGGCAGGTGCGTGGGGTGGGTCTCGCTCACGGCCGTTGTCTGGGTCACTCGTTTCCTCCGAGGATCGGGTGCGTCAGGAGCCCCCAATCTATCCCTGTCGGCCCGATTCGGAGTTGGCCGTCGGGCCGTGCTAGGCTAGCCGGGCTGTTCCCGAGAGGGAGCTAGGCGCGAGTGGCGGAATGGCAGACGCGCACGGTTCAGGTCCGTGTGTCCGAAAGGACGTGGAGGTTCAACTCCTCTCTCGCGCACCACGGCTATTTAGTACAAGTAGCCCGATTTGTTCAGTAGAACCCCCGGCCTGGGGAGACCCGGGCCGGGGGTTCTGCGTTGTCAGGCTCTCAGGGGGCGGGCGAGGCACCAACGCGGTGTCCAGCCGGGACGATCCGGTGATGGTCAGCCTCCCGGAGGTCCTCAGAGACGACGAAAGCCCCCGACCGGACCTGTTTCCGGGCAGGGGCTACTGAGGCGAGGACTACGAGGCGATGCGCTCCGGCTGGGCCGGGGAAGTTGTGGGGTCGGACTCAGGTGGTCCGGCCCGGGTGGGCTGTGGAGGATGGTTGCCGTCCCACCAGGCCGGGTCCTCGTCGTCAGGCAGGTAGGGATCAGGTTCCCCGGTCCACTGCTCATAGAAGTCGCTGGGCATGTTGATGATGAGGCGGGTGTTCACGGCGTCCACGTTGGCGTGTCCCAGTGGATCGAGAAGAACGGACAGGTTCCCGAGGACGGCCCCAAGTCCTGACAAGCGAAACGCCCCCATCTCTTGGCGGAGGCCGGGGGCGCTTCGGAAGTCCTACCAGGACGCTCGAAAGGAGCGGTTTCATGCTAACACCTGGCGTTGACCAGGCAATCTGTGCCCCGGAGGGCGCGTCGTGAGCACGGCAAAGGCAGGCTAAGCGCGACTGCCATTCTCGTGGTTGGAGGATGAGGTGTTCACTGACGTGATGAGCGCGGGGGCCTTTAGGCTCCGTGTTCTCCTGACGGCGCACTGTGCCTACGACCTGACTGACGGCTGGGTCTCCGAGAGGCTCATGCGCTCGCTGGTTGACCAGCCCGACAGCCTTGAAGAGTTGCTTCGTCTGGGCTATCTGGAGCCTGCCGTTCGCGAGGACCGTGGTGTCCAGATCGAGGGCTACCACCTCTTGGGGTTCGGGGACGAGCAGATGAGCCGGGACCAGCGCCTGGCTGAGCGTGAGGCGGCACGAAACAGGATGCGCAACGTCCGAGCAAGCAGGAAGGGTAACGGTGTTCGAGGGAACGTTCGCCCGAACGTGCAGGAGAATACCGTCCGAACCGACGACGAACGTTCGCGACGTAGTAGTAGTGCCAGTAGTAGTGGTAGTGGAAGAGACTGAGTGGTTGCGGCCATCGGTGATCCCACGCTGGAGGTCGCACAAGGCGCTGCGCGCCGCCTCGACGGGAGTCACCGTCTGGCATTCGGTCCGCAGTCCGCGAACCGCCAGCAGCCCATCCAGGTCGACAACAAGCACTGTGACAGTGCCAGCAGGTTCGCCCTTCCGGCCACGCCCTTTGGGAACCCGGCCCACCCGCCCCGGGGGAAGCCTGCCGAGTCAGGCGGCTCGGGCAACTACGAGCAGCCTCTGCATGCCTCCCAGGCTGAGATGCTCCTGCTGGCGCGGATCAGTCCCGAGCGCTTCGTCAGGCAGATGAGGGTCAAGGCCGACCAGAAGGGCTGGGCGCACATCGACTGGAGTGGCTTGGTGGCCAAGCAACGTTTCGTCAAGACGCTGGCGGTGCGGCAGGGGGAGGTCGAGGCGCTCTTGCCCCAGGTGGAGGCGTGGCTGGCGGAAGGCGCTCAGTGATCGCTTCGAGTCAGTCAGGTCTCGGCCCAGCCTGGCCGGTTCTGTCGGCCTGGCCACCTACGATCAGAAGAGCGGCCCTAATGGGCTTTGACACGCAGCAAGGCAGGTACATGAAGCGCAGCCCCAAGGGACGGCTCGAACTCACTTGGATGGGCAAGGACTCTGCCCTCATCCCGGTCGAGGACGGCAAGTACGACTATGCCTGGGTGGACCCAAGCGACCCCCGTGCCCTGGAGGTCAAGTCCATCGAGGTCGTGGAGCAGGTCGGTGAGATCGACGGCCCGACCGGGGCGAACGAGAACCTGCTCATCGTCGGAGACTCGGGAGACGCCCTCCGCTCACTGGGGACGATCCCAGAGTACGCGGACAAGTACCTGGGCCAGGTCAAGTTGGTCTACATCGACCCGCCGTTCAACACGGAAGAGACGTTCGAGAACTACGCCGACCAGTTGGAGCACTCAATTTGGCTGACTCTGATGCGTGACCGCATCAGCGAGATGGGGCCACTTCTTACACCTGATGCGTCGATCTGGGTGCATCTGGACGACGGTGAAGTGCATCGCATGCGCCTGTTGCTGGATGAGGCGTTCGGTGCCGACCGCTTCGTAACGACGATTGTCTGGCAGAAGAAGACATCCAGAGACAACCGCGCAGCCTTCAGTTCAAGTCAGGACTACATCTTGGTGTACGCCCTCCAAGGTGCTCAGGTCTGGAAGCATGCGCGCCATCGACTGCCGGACATGGGACGGTTCGCCAATCCGGACCACGACCCACGGGGTCCTTGGCGCAGTGTTCCGATGTCTGCTCAGGCGGGCCACGCAACGCAGTCGCAGTTCTATGACATCACCACTCCAACTGGCGTAGTCCACTCTCCGCCCCCGAACCGTGCCTGGACATACACCAAGCCTCGTTTCGAAGAACTTCTCGCGGATGATCTGATCTATTGGCCCCGAAACGGGGATGGCAAGCCGCGCTTGAAGAAGTTCCCGACAGAAGACGATGGGCTGGTCCCCATGACGATCTGGCTGACCGATGAGGTTGGCGGGAATCCAGATGGAAAGCGGGAGAGCAGCGCGCTCTTTGGCGAGGATTCTGTCTTCGACACACCCAAGCCCGAACGACTGCTGGAGCGCGTTGTTCACATCGCGACCTCTCCGGGGGACTTGGTGATGGACTTCTTCGGAGGCTCAGGCACGACGGCGGCAGTGGCCCACAAGATGGGGCGACGCTGGCTGACCGTGGAACTCAGTCAGTCCAACGCTGATCGCTTCATCACTCCGCGACTGACCGCCGTCGTACGTGGAGAGGAGCCTGGTGGGATCACGTCTACCTCTGAGCGTGTGGCGGTCGAAGAACTGCCCGATGGCATGACGGCCCAAGAAGCCCAGAAGTTCAACTCTCTTTTGACCAAGGCGGCGAAAGGGATGGACATGCTTGATTCCGCGACGCTGAAGGCCCTACGCGCAGCGACCAAGACTTGTGACGAGAAGACCCTTCTCTGGGAAGGTGGTGGCGGATTCACCGTGTCGAAGATGGGTCCCTCAATGTACGAGGTGGATGACGAGGACGGTCAGGTCTTCCTGTCCCCGACGCGACGAACGGGGCTTGGTCCAAGGCCATCGCTGGGCAGTTGAAGTTCACCCTCACTCCAGACGATCCTGTCTTCTGCGGCGTCCGCAACCGACAGCGACTCGCGGTCATCGACGGCGTGGCTGACCAGAGCGTCGTCCGGACCGTGGTCGAGCACCTGGGCCAGAAGGAGAAGGCTGTGATTGTCGCCAAGGGAGTGCTTCCCGAAGCAGCCCAACTGCTTCAGGAGTTGTCGCCCGGGTCCCGGGTGAAGAAGGCTCCCGAGGACATGTTCCCGAAGGGGACGGTGAACTGAGGTGGCTGTGGATATCACTTACGACGAGGCACTGATCGAGGAGATCGCTGCCCGGTTCGACCTGCGCGATCCCAACAAGAACGCGCTGTCGGCTGTGGTGCAGAGGATCGCTGATGGCCATTCGGGGCTTCAGGAGATGGTCACGGACCTGGCCACGGGCGTCGGGAAGACGTTCTTGATGTCCTCACTGATCGAGTATCTGGCGCAGCAAGGCGTCCGCCACGTCCTGGTGGTGACGCCGGGCTCCACGATCCAGCGCAAGACGTTGATGAACTTCGATGCTGCCTCGCACAAGTACGTGGCAGGGGCAGACATCGCGCCCTTCATCGTGACGCCGGACAACTTCCAGGCGGCGAACGTCGGTTCGGTGTTGCGTGACGCGAAGCGCCTGAAGGTGTTCGTCTTCAACGTGCAGCAGTTGATCCGTCCCACCGACAAGGTGAGCCGGAAAGTCCGTGATGAGGACGAGAACCTCGGGGACGCGCTCTACTCGCACCTGACCAATGCCGACGACCTCTTCGTCATCGCGGACGAGCACCACGTCTACCGGGAGAAGGCCAAGGCGTTCTCGGCAGCCATCCGCGACCTGGGCCCGGTCGCCCTGGTCGGCCTTACTGCCACGCCCGACAAGGACGACTACACCAAGGTGATCTTCCAGTACACGCTGGGCGAGGCCATCGCTGACGGGCATGTGAAGGTGCCGGTCATCGTCTACCGGAAGGACGGCACGAAGGACGAGCGGACGCAGTTGCAGGACGCGTGCCAGTTGCTCGGGCACAAGGAGAAGTCCTACGGGGTCTATCGCCAAACCAGTCCTGATGCTCCTGCGGTCAAACCAGTGCTGTTCGTTGTCTGTCAGACCATCGAGCACGCCACCGAGGTCGGTCAGTTGCTCGCACAGCCGGGCATGATCGGGGACGGCTCGCAGGTGCTGGAGATCACCTCTCAGTCCTCCGACGAGGCTCTGGAGGCGCTGGCGAAGGTCGAGGAGCCGGACTCTCCGATCCGCGCCATCGTCAGCGTGAACATGCTCCGCGAGGGCTGGGACGTCAAGAACATCGCGGTCATCGTGGCCTTGCGGAGGCTGGCCTCCCAGACCCTGACGGAGCAGATTCTTGGCCGTGGCCTGCGGCTGCCCTTCGGGCAACGCACTGGTATCGCGGATGTCGACCAGGTCGACCTCGTGGCACACGACTCCTACCAGCAGTTGCTCTCCCAGAAGGACGTGCTCCGACAGCGAATCCAACTCCCATCGACGGCGGTGGAGGTGGACGATCAGGGCTTCGCCACCAGCGCCGAGGTCGACCCGAACCAGCCCGTCCCCGTAGACCCCGGTACGGGTTCACCCGAGCCCGGGCAGGTCGGTGGTGCCGGAGGCAGCAGCAGCCTGACTCCTGCCCCGGGCCAGTGGACCCTCTTCGAACTGGAGGAGGACGAGTCCGCCCAGGACGAGGACTACCAGCCGAATCCTGGTCTTATCTTCGAGGAGACCGAGCAGCGGGTGGAGACCAAGGTCCCCGAGCCGCAGTACCGCGTCGAGGGTGCTCCGCAGATCATCTTCCCCCGACGCGAGTCTCGACTGGTGCACTCGCCCTTCTCACTGTCCGACATCCCGGACGGTGACGCCGAGAAAGCAGGGGTGGCCTTCATCAAGGAGGTGCCCACCTTCATCTTCCGGGACGCACTGGAGGCCAAGCGGACGGGTGATCAGGTGCAGATCATCAGCACCCCGCAGGGAACGGCGGAGGCCCAACAGACCTTGGCCGGCCTGGACGTGGTGCACGAGGAACTGACAGCCGCGATCATGCAGCAGCCGGAAGTTCCGGCGGAGAAGGCGTCCAAGAACGCCGCGAAGCGCCTGGTGAAGGCGTTCCTGAAGGGCGCAGGCGTCACCAGCGACGACGAGACCGCTGAGTGGGGCACCAAGCGCCGCCAGCAGGCCGTGGAGGGCATGCGGTCGATGATCCGGGACAAGATCACCAACCGGCCCCGGCAGGAGTCGTTCGAGTTCGTCGGCATCACGCTGCCACTGGAGCCCGTCACGGTGGAGCCGGACGCCCCCATGGCCCACAACGTGACCAAGTTCAAGAAGGGCCTCCAGTACGTCGGCTGGAAGAAGAACGTCATGCCGATGGCCACCTTCGACGCCGGGACCACGGAGTGGCAGTTGGCCCTGCTCATGGACCGCGATCCGAACATCCAGTGGTGGGTGCGCATCTACACCAACGGTCAGGCGTTCATCCGCACCACGGACGGCTACTACTTCCCCGACTTCATCGCACTCGACAAGGATGGGACCTGCTGGCTGATCGAGGGCAAGGCCAACGATCACGCCAAGGATGACTCGGTTCTGCGCAAGAAGAAGGCTGCCGAGGACTGGGCACGGGCTGTGCGGGACGAGGATGACTTCGGCACGTGGCGGTACATGTTCGCCACCGAGTCCGACATCAAGCAGGCGGGAGGCTCCTGGAACGCCCTGCTGACGAGCACGAAGCCGGAGTAGGGATGGACGAATGACGAGGCATGAGGGCTTCTTCCAGCAGCGTCAACCCGCAGCCGTTCTGAAGCACGCGCTTCTGCGGGAGTACACGAAAGTATTCGCAAGCACCGTTGGCTCTCAGGACCGCGCTCGACCCGTCTGGGTCATCGACGGATATGCGGGAGCCGGTGCGTATGAAGAGCCCGACCCCGAAGGAACCCATCCGGACGGCTCGCCCCTGATCGTTCTGAAGATGGCTGAGGGGTTCCAAAGCAAGGAGTTGTCCGCACTGCTGGCTACGGACCGAGTGATTCCGGTCGTCCACGGCATCTCTTACGAGGACCTGCGCGATGAGAGCCCGTTGCTGGCATCCCGCTCGGGGCTGAGCACTGGGGAGGACACGCTGGAGCAGGTCGCGGTGAAGATCGCCAACGCTGTGCGCCCGGAGCAAGGCTGACGCCGGGGCGCACAGCAGTCGTACACCTGTGTGCCTACTCTCGATAGCACCTAGCCACGCAAGGCCGATCCGAGAGGGACCGTCATGAACCAGCACCACACGCCCGGCGACACCCTCCGGGCCGAACTGGAGGCCCTCAATGCCGAGTTCGAGGCTGAGGAGCGCGAGGACCGCTGCGCTGAGGCCCAACGCCGCCGACAGGGGCTTCCGGAGTCCAAGCGGGACATCCGTGCGTATAAGGGCTTCGCAGGCGGCGGCGCGGCTCCCCGATCCTGAGATCGGCCTAGCCGCCCGCGACCCATGCCTCCTCCAGCAGCACCGAAGCCAGCGCGTACTCGGTGCGGTCCCGGTCGAGGTCGGGGATGAGGTGGGTGAGCCGGTCGAGCGCTGCGTTGCTCGCCTCGAAGACGGTTGTGATGAGGGACTGCTGTGCCACGGTGTCGATCATGTGCCTGGACTGTAGCCCGGATGTCGGACAGCCTCATCCTTACTGGCCAAGTGCTCTTGCCCTCTCCTCCATGAAGACCTACAGGAGCCCCGCGACCTGAGTGAGTCGCGGGGCTCCTGTTGTGGGTCAGCCCTTCGGCGGGTGGGAGTCCTTCCCGTAGGAGTTCTTCTCACCGATGGTGCCGTCCATCTTCTTGATGAAGTGCTCCACTCCCCGATCCTTGGCCATCTCGCGCCCAGCAGCCTGCGCTGACGCCTTGGTGTCGTGGACGTTGCTCGCCCGGCTGTTCCCCTGCGCGCGGTTCTTCCACTGACCGTCCTCGTGGTAGGTCTCGATGTCGCCCTTGGCCATGATTCACCTCCCTCCTACGCTTGTCTTTTCTCCAGCATGGACGGCACCACTGACACTCCTCGGGAGTGAGGGTTACTCACGGGCAGAAGCCGCCGTGCGCCAGTGGTTCAGGATGTCGTCGCGGTAGTGGTGCTGGGGGTGTCTGGCACCGTCCACCCCGACCCACTGCCGATCCGCGACGTGCGGCCGACAGGACGCCGCCCACGGACGCGACCGTGCCCGCCGCGCGGACGCGGCGGGCACGGAGACGGTTCAGGCGATCCGGGCGATCGGGGCGCCCTGGGCGACCTCGTCGCCCTCGGCGACCAGCAGGGTGATGGTCCCCGCGACGGGGGCGAACACCTCGGCGTCCACCTTGTCCATCTGGACCTCGCCGACCAACTGGCCCTCGCCGACGGCCTCGCCGTCCGCGGCGTACCAGGTGGCCAGGACGCCGGTCGCGTCCGGACGCTCCGGGCTCATCTGCGGGAACGTCAGTTCCGTCATGCGAGCACCTCCCGGATGCCGGCCTCGATCCGCTCCTGGCGCGGCAGCACCGCGTACTCCAGGACGTGGGCGTAGGGGATCGGGGCGTCCGCCATGGTGATCCGCTTCGGCGGCGCCTTCAGCAGCCCGGGATCGGACTCCACCACGGTGGTGACGATCTCGCCCGACAGCCCGAACGACTGGTAATCCTCGTCGACGACCACGAGGCGTCCGGTCTTGCCCACCGAGGCGAGGATGGCCGCGCGGTCCAGCGGGACGACGGTGCGCAGGTCGATGACCTCGACCGAGATCCCGTCCTGGGCGAGCTTCTCGGCCACGTCGAGGGCGTGGTGCACCGACAGCGACAGCGTCACGACGGTGACGTCGGTGCCCTCGCGGGCCACGGCCGCCTTCCCGATCGGGACCAGGTATTCGCCCTCGGGTACGACGCCGATCGACCGCGGGTTCTTCGCCATCCAGGGCAGCCCCATGACGCCCTTGTGGAACATGAACACCACCGGGTCGTCGTCGCGGATCGCCGACGCCATCAGGCCCTTGGCGTCCGCCGGGTTCGACGGCACGACGACCTTCATGCCGGGCAGGTGCGCGAACGTCCCCCACAGGCACTGGCTGTGCTGCGCGCCGTCGGAGTAGCCGCCGCCCACGGCGGTGGTGAGCACCATCGGCACCTTCACGTTGCCACCGGACTCGAAGTGGATCTTCGCCATGTGGTTGTAGATCTGGTCCAGACACACCCCCATGAAGTCGGCGAACATCAGCTCCACGATCGGACGCATGCCCTCCACGGCCGCGCCGATGCCCAGGCCGATGAACGCCGTCTCGGAGATGGGCGTGTCGATGACGCGGGTCGGTCCGAACTCCTCCAGCAGGCCGCCGGTGGAGCCGAAGATGCCGCCGTAGCTGCCGACGTCCTCGCCCAGGTAGAGCACCTCGGGGTTGGCCCGCATCTCCTGGGCGATCGCTTCGGCCATCGCCTTGCTGGTGTTGAGCCGCCGGGTGGGGGCCGCTGTCGTCGTGGTCATGTCATGCCTCCTTCGCGAACGCGTACCGCGTCGCCTCGGCCGGGTCGGGGAGTGGGCTGTCCTTGGCGTGGCTGATCGCCGCCTCGACGCGCTCGGACGCCGCCGCGGCGATCCGCTGCTTGGCCGCGTCGTCCAGGACGCCGTCGGCGACGAGCGCCGCCTCGTAGCGGGGGATCGGGTCGTGCTCGGCCACGTCGGCCAGCTCCGGACGGTAGCCCTGCGCGTCGCCCTCGAAGTGCCCCAGCATGCGCAGCGTCGAGACCTCCAGCAGGGACGGGCCGCCGCCGCTGCGCGCGCGCTGCACCATCTCCGCGGCGGCCGCGTGCACGGCCTCGACGTCGTTGTCCTCCACCCGGACGCCGGGGATGCCGTAGGCGGCCGCCCGGTCGGCGTTCGAGGGGATCGCGGTGGACGCCGAGCGCGGCACCGAGATGCCCCACGCGTTGTCCTCGACGACGAACACCACCGGCAGCTTCCACAGGGCCGCCAGGTTCAGCGACTCGTGGAACGCGCCCTGGTTGGCGGCGCCCTCGCCGGTCGCCGCGACGGCGATCCGGTCGGTGCCGCGCCGCTGGAACGCGAACGCCTGACCTAGCGCCGGCGGGTAGCCCTCGGCGATGATCCCCGAGCACGAGAAGTGCACGGCCGGGTCGAAGAGGTGCATGTGCCCGCCGCGGCCCTTGCCCAGGCCGGTCTCGCGCCCGAAGATCTCGGCGGTCATGGCGTCCAGGTCGACGCCGTGGGCGATCGCGAAGTGGTGCGGGCGGTGCGTCGCGGTGACGGCGTCGTCACCCGTCAGGTGGGCGCACACGCCGACGGCCACCGGCTCCTGCCCGGCGGCCAGGTGCATCTCGCCGGGGATCAGGCCCTTGCCGATGTCGAAGCCGGGGCCCTTGTCGGCGTGGTACTCGCGCTGGATGGCGAGCTCGTAGGTGCGGATCAGCACCATCTGCTCGTACAGCGCGAGCCGGTCCTGCTGCGTGAGTGTGGTGGGCGAGTCGAGCGTGGCCGAGGCGCCGGTTGGCTCGGTCATGGTGAACCTCCTTCGTTGGTGGTTCACCCCACTGTCTCCCGCGGCGTCCGCCCCAGCCAGACCGGTTGTTTCACATGGTGATAGAACGCCGTCGCCCCGGTGCCGGTCAGCCGAGGCGGTCCGCCTCGAGGGCGAGTGAGAGCAGGCTGGCGGCCCGCCGGAGCGTCGAGCGGTGCGCCAGCGCGGTGTCCAGGTTGGTGGTCGGCAGCGACACCGCCACGGCCCCCACGGCGTGCGACCCGGGGACCGCCGCCGCGATGCAGGTGGTGCCCAGCGCGTACTCCTGGATGTCGACGGCGATGCCCGGCTCGGCGTCGAGTTCGGCCAGCAGGGCGCGCCGGTTGGTGTGGGTGTGCGGGGTCAGGTCGAGCAGCGGGTGCCGCGCCAGGTAGTCCGCGCGCCGCTCGTCGGGGAGCGCCCCGAGGATCGCCTTGCCCAGCGCGGTGGCGTGGGCGGCCTCGTGCAGGCCGACCCACAGGTCCGTCCGCGGCGCGCCCGGGGCGTCCACGATGTCGACGATGTCGATCTCGCCGTCGTCGAGGAACGCCAGGTAGGCGGCGGCGCCGAGTTGCTGTTGCAGCGTCCGCAGCACGTGGCGGGCCCGCTGCGGGATGGCGTTGGCGCGCTGCGCGCGGGCCAGGTGGCCGACCTGGTCGCCCATGACGTAGCCGCCGTCGCTGCGGACGAGGTAGCCCTCGTGCACCAGGGTGCGCAGCAGGTGGTAGGCCGTCGGCAGCGGGATGTCGGTGAGCCGCGACAGCTGCTTGGCGGTGACCGGACGCCCGGCGTCCCCCACGGTTTCGAGCAGCGTCAGGGCGCGGATGACCGAGTTGATCAGTGTGGGCTCCGCGGCCATGCGTCCCTCCCCGCCGTTGCTCGACGCTAGGCGGCGCGCCGCGCCCCGGTCAAGGCCCGACCGGGGACGAGGCGCCGGGCGCGTCCGTCGCGGAACGGCAGCCGCACGGGCGGAGTTAAGGTACCTTAACTCTTGTGCAGGATGGTGTTCTCTCCCGCGACGCGGGGCTTCAGCCGGCGGCCGCGCCCCGGCGTCCCGGCGTGCGCACCTGGCTGTGGGGGCCGGCCTTCGTGGCCGCCATCGCCTACGTCGACCCCGGCAACGTCGCGGCCAACCTGACGGCGGGCGCCCGGTACGGCTACCTGCTGGTCTGGGTGCTGGTCGGCGCCAACGTCATGGCGCTGCTGGTGCAGTACCTGTCGGCCAAGACGGGGCTCGTCACCGGTTCGAGCCTGCCCGAACTGCTCGGACGCCGCCTGCGCCGGGGCCCCCGCCTCGCCTACTGGGCCCAGGCCGAGCTCGTCGCCGCGGCGACCGACCTGGCCGAGGTGCTCGGCGGGGCGATCGCGCTGAACATCCTGTTCGGGCTGCCGCTGGTGTGGGGCGGCCTGATCGTCGGCGTCGTGTCGATGCTGGTGCTCGCGATCCAGACCCGCCGGGGGCAGCGCCCGTTCGAGTTCGTCGTGATGGGCCTGCTGCTCATCATCACCGTGGGCTTCATGGCCGGGCTGTTCGTCAGCGACGTGTCGTGGCCCGCGGCGGCGTCCGGCCTGGTGCCGCGCTTCGCGGGGACCGAGTCGGTGCTGCTGGCGGCCGGCATGCTCGGCGCGACGGTGATGCCGCACGCCATCTACGTCCACTCGGCGCTCGCGCGCGACCGGCACGGCCACCAGCCGCACGAACTGCCGCGGCTGCTGCGCGCGACCCGCTGGGACGTGCTGGCGTCCATGATCGTCGCCGGGGCCGTGAACATCGCCATGCTGCTGCTGGCCGCCGCCAGCCTGCAGGGCGTGGGCGGCACCGACTCGATCGAGGGCGCGCACGCGGCCATCAGCGGGACGCTCGGGTCCGTCATCGGCACCCTGTTCGCCGTCGGGCTGCTGGCCTCGGGGCTCGCCTCCACCTCGGTGGGCTGCTTCGCCGGCGCGACGATCATGGCCGGCCTGCTGCACGTGCGCGTCCCGATGCTCGCCCGGCGCGCGCTCACCCTGATCCCCGCGCTGGTGATCCTGGCCACGGGGGTCAACCCCACGTGGGCGCTGGTGATGAGCCAGGTGGTGCTGAGTCTGGGCATCCCCTTCGCGCTGGCGCCGCTGGTCCGGCTGAGCAGCGACCGGGCGCTCATGGGAGACTTCACCAACCCGCGCGGGCTGCAGGTCGTGGCCTGGGTGGTCGTCGGGCTCGTCGTCGCGCTGAACGTGGCCCTGATCGGATTGACGCTGACCGGAGGTGGTTGATGGAGGCCGACGAGCTGACGCCGGTCATGCAGGACTACCTCAAGGTGATCTGGTCGGCCGTCGAGTGGGGCGACCCGCCCATCACGACGACCGGGCTGGCCGACCGGTTCGGGACGAGCCGCGCCAACGTGTCCGACGTCATGCGCCGCCTCCACGGCCACGGGCTGGTCGACTACGAGCCGTACCGGCCCGTCACCCTGACCGCGCTGGGGGAGCGGCTGGCGCTGGCGATGGTGCGGCGCCACCGGCTCATCGAGTGCTTCCTGGCCGACGTCCTGGGCTACAGCTGGGACGAGGTCCACGACGACGCCGAGCGGCTCGAGCACGCCGCGTCCGACCGGTTCCTCGACCGCATCGACGCGCTGCTCGGCCACCCGACCGCCGACCCGCACGGCGACCCGATCCCCACCCCGGACGGCCGGCGCCCGGCTCCGCCCGGCGCGATCGCCCTGCCGGACGCCGCCCCGGGCCCCCACCGCGTCGTGCGCGTCTCGGACGCCGACCCGGCCGTGCTGGCGCGGCTGGAGGCGCTCGGCGTCCGCCCGGGTTCGATGCTGACCGTGCGTCCGGACGGCGGGTACGCCGACGCCGCGGGGGACCCGCTCGACCTGGGCGCCGCCGAGCGGGACGTCCGGGTGCTGCCGCCCCAGGACTGACGCCCGCGCGTCACGCCTTCTGCAGCGCCTGCAGCACGGCCGGGTCCTGGGCGTCCAGCCAGTCGCACAGCCAGCGGTGGCTCACGAGCTGGACCTCGGGGGTCCTACCGAACTCGGTCATCAGGGCGAGCAGGTTCTCCTGGTAGACGCCACCGACCCACGGGGTCATGTGGTTGCCCAGGATCAGCGGGGCCCGGTTGCCGCGCAGGCACAGCTGGAGCGCGTTGCGCAGCGCGTCGGCGTGCTCGGCCTTCCACGTCCGCCGCTGGGACGCCGACCCGCCGTTGGTCTTCCCGCCCGCCTGGACCACGAGGAAGTTGTAGTCCATCGGGATGATGCGCCCGCCCCGGAACGGGATCTGGAACATCGACATGTCGTAGAGGCCGTAGCGGTCCTTGGCGGGCCAGGCCTGCCGCGGTCGGACGCCGGAGGAGTCGTAGCGCCAGCCGCGCTTCGCGATCACGGGCAGCAGCGTCGCGCGGCCGGCGAGCTCGGGGGTGCGGCCGCCGACGAGTTCGCGGCGGTGGTCGAACGGGAGCGGGTCGATGTCGGTCCAGCCGGTGATCGTGCGCCACGTCGTGACGAGCTTGTCGACCTGGCTGAGTTCCTGCTCCCAGTCGGCCGACGTCCACGACGGCACGCCGTTCGGGTCGGAGAAGTGCCCGCAGAAGTGCGTCCCGATCTCGTTGCCGGCGGCCCACGCCGCGGAGATGTCGATGATCGTGCGGCGCACGGTCGCGTCCGACATGAAGGAGATCTGGGAGTCCCCGGCCGGGCGCCGCGGCGGCTGGTACTGGGTCCGCTTCGACTTGGGCAGGAAGTACAGCGCCGAGAGGAACATGGTCTGGGTGCCGTCGACGGCGCGGGCGGCGCGCACGTAGTCGAGGATCGCGTCCTGGTTGCCGGAGGCGCCGTCCCAGCTGAACACCACGAACTGCGGCGGGCGTTCGCCGGGCCGCAGCCGCGTGATCGGCCGCTGGAAGGGCTGCGGGTCCGGCGACGGGGCCTGCGAGCCGTCCCCGATGGGGGCGCCGAGCCGCACCCGGGGCGTCCCGGTGGGGGAGGGCGAGGGCGACGCGGTGCCCGGCGAGGTGGGCGAGGGGCTGCCCGGCGACGGGGTGCCCGGCGAGGCCGCGGGCGGCGGCGATGCGGTCGGGGCACCCGCGGGTCCGGGGCGGACGACGGCGCAGCCGGACACGCCGACGCCCGCGGCCAGGGCGAGGAAGGCTCGTCGGTCGAGTCGTGTGGGTCGATCCGCGGTCATGGCGTTCCGTTCAGCGGGCGTTGCCTCTCAGGCTAACCCCGTACCCCGGAACGGCAAGGACGTTCGCCCGTGTGGCGCGCCAGGCCGCGACCGAGCGGGCCGGCGCATACCGGCGGCAGGCTCAGGTGGTCTCGCGCAGCATCAGCGTCCCGGGCAGCAGGACGCGCCGCTCGGGCACGGTGTCGCCCGTGGTGGAGGTGATCATCGACACGGCCTCGGCGATCGCCTCGGCGGCGGGGAGCCGGATCGTCGACAGGCGCGGCCGCGTCTGGATCGGCAGCGCGTCGTCGCAGCCCAGCAGGGAGGTGTCGGCGGGGATGGAGACGCCGCGATCGGACAGGCCGTCCAGGACGCCGCAGGCGATGACGTCGTCGAAGGCGATGAAGGCGTCCACCTCGGAGGGGAAGCCGGCGGCCATGCTGCGGGCCTCGTGGTAGGTGCCGGACTCGTCGCGCAGGTACGTCGTCGACAGGCCGAGCTCGTCGGCGAGCCGCTCCAGGGTGGAGCGGCGCTCGAACTCCGACCACGAGCGGTGCGGGCCGCCGACGTAGCAGAACGAGCGCGCACCCTGGTCGACCAGGTGGCGGATCCCCTCGGCCAGGGCGTCCGCGGACGAGACGAGGACGCGCGCGACCTCGGTGGTGTCGTTGTTGACCAGGACGAGCCGGGTCGCCGCCCCGACCTGCCGCAGTTCCTCGGGCGTGAGCCGCGACGAGGCGATGATGAGCCCCTCGCAGTGCGGCACCAGCGAGGCGATGTGCGCCCGCTCCCGGTCGGGCACCGAGTTGCTCTCGACGGTCAGCAGGGCCAGGCCCGCGGCCTCGGCGGTGCGCTGCGCCGCCCGGATCAGCGGCGGGAAGAACGGGTTGGTGACGTCGGGGACGATCAGCCCGAGCAGGCCGGTCTTGCCGGTCACCAGGGCGCGCGCGTGCCGGTTGGGCACGTACCCCATCGACTCGGCGGTCGCGACGATCCGCGCGACCGTCTCCGGCCGGAGCAGGTTCGGCGCGTTGAAGGCGCGCGAGACCGTCGAGGCGGACACCCCGACGACCCGCGCCACCTCGTGGATGGTGGACCGGCCCGGCACCTCAGGCCCCGAGGAGGCCCCGCCCGGCCCGCGTCAGCAGTTCGGCGGAGCCGCGGCGGAAGGGTCCCGGCATGGCGTAGTACATGCAGGCATCCTCCACCTCGTAGCCGCCCTCGGGGTAGGCGTCCGCGGTGGGCAGGTAGCCCGCGACCCCGTCGGTGTACCCGGCGACCATCACCCGCGGCCGCACGGCCTCGAGGTCCTCGGCCACCCGCAGGAACGGCTCGCCCGGCAGGGTCACGATCGCGGCGGCGCCCAGGTCGATGACGCCGACCCGCCCGCGCCACGGCTCGGCCTGGTCCTCGGGACGCCAGGCGCCCGCCCACGCGATCCAGATGTCGAGGACGGCCCGCTGCCCGGGGTCGGCCGCCTCCCGCTCGGCCTCCCAGCCGGCGCGCCGCGCGGCCACCTGCTCGGGGTCGAGGTCCTCGTAGCCGAGCTCGATCGGGGTGGACGCGAACCGCGCGGTGTCCACGGCGAGCGGCTCCCAGGACGCCGACGCCAGCCCGGACGCGAGGCGTCCGCCCAGCTCGGCGGCCCGCTCGAACGTCCGCCCCGAGGCCTGCTGCGAGCTGAAGGACGCCGTCGCGGCGTGCCCGGTGTTCACGTCGCCGGCCGCGCCGGTGAGGAAGACGCACGGCGCGCCGCTGTCGTCCTCGACGCCGGCGCGCAGCGGGTGGGCGTAGTCGGCGGTGATGAGGGTGTTCGTGCCGTCCAGCACGACCGGGTGGCAGGGGTAGGACGCCAGCGTCGCGATCACGGCGCCGTCGGCGTCGGCGAACCGCAGCGCGGTCAGCGGCGGGTCGATGGCCCGCTCGGGGTGGCGGCGGTCCTTCGCGACGCCGGTGCCGCGCACCGACGCCCAGGCCGCGGTCGCCGGCCGCGCCGACGCCCGGGCCGCGTCCAGGGCCTCGATCGCGGCCGCCACCACGGCGTCGTGCACCGCGGCGGCGTGCCCGCCGGCGCGTCCGCACCCGATGGAGGGCCCGCTGTGGGTGTGCAGCGCCGACACCACGGCCGCGTCGACGCTGTCGGGCCGGTCGGCGCCGGTCGCGGCGGCCTCGATGGCCGCGCAGGTGTCCTCGTGCAGGACGCAGGCGTCCACCGCGACGACACCGACCCCGCCCAGGACGAGCGCGCGCACCGTGGTCGGGTCGTGGACGCCGGTGCTGGGCGAGCGCCGACCGGCGAACCCGCCCATCGGCGTCCCGGCCGGGACGTCGACCTCGCGCACCGCGGCGCCGACGTCGATCACGGGCGCACCCCCTGGCGCAGCACGTCGACCACCGCGCCCGCGGCGTCCAGCAGGACCAGATCGGCGCGGGCGCCGGCCTGGACGCGGCCGATGGTGCGATCGCCGATCACCCGCGCGGGCGTTGCGGAGGCCATCTCGACGACGGTCGGCAGGCCCAGCGGGGTGTGGGTGAGCGTCCACGCGACGACCTGGGCCAGGTTGACCCCCGACCCCGCCAGCATCTGGCTGTCGGCGAGGGTGAGGCGGCCGTCGGCGTGCAGTTCGACGTCCCCGCCGACCGGCTGGCGGTAGCGGCCCGGCGCCGCCCCGGCCAGCGCGACCGAGTCCGAGACCAGGAACGAGCGTCCCGGCCCCTTGGCGCGCACCATGGTGGTGAGCGTGTCGGCGGGCAGGTGGTGGCCGTCGCCGATCAGGCCGGCGGTGAGCCGGTCGTCGGCGAGCTGGGTCCAGATCGGGTTGGGGTGGCGGGGCAGCGTCCCGAAGATGCCGTTGCCCAGGTGCGTCGACAGGGTCGCGCCCGCGTCCACTGCGGCTCGGATCTGTTCCGGGGTCGCGTGGGTGTGCCCGACGGCGACCCGCACCCCGGACGCCACGATCGCCGCGATCTGTTCGGGGGCGCCGGCCACGTGCGGGGAGACCGTCACGTAGCCGAGCGGCCCGTGCTCGGCCCAGCGGGCCACCTCGGCGGCGTCCACCGGGCGGATCTGGGCCAGGTCGTGCGCCCCGCGCGGGCCGTCCTGCTCGGAGAGGAACGGGCCCTCGACGTGCACGAACGGGATCGCGGCCGCGACGACCGGGTCGGCGTCCCGGGCGGCGGTGATGGCGCGCATCGACGCCACGATCGCCTCGTGGGAGGCGGTGATGATCGTCGGCACCCACGTGGTGACGCCCTTGCCGGCCAGCACCTGGGTGATGCCGGCGACCGCCTCGGGGGTGGCGCCGGCGCCGTTGACGTCCAGGCCGGCGTAGCCGTTGACCTGCAGGTCGATCAGGCCCGGGATCACCCAGGGCAGCGTGGCGTCGCGGGAGTCGGTCCGGCGGACGCCGACGATCCGGTCGCCGCGGGTCTCGACCTCCAGGACCTCCCCGGTGTCGGGGCTGCGGCCCTCGATCACAGGCATCGCACGCGCCCCTTGAACCGGGAGATGAACCGCTGGTTCGCCTCGTCGCCGCCCGGCGCGTTGCCGCTGCGCCACATCGGCACCTCGACGCCCCGGCCCGCGAGCCGCTGCAGCGTCTCCAGCATGATCCAGTTCAGCGCGAACGCGTTGGCGAACGTGGAGCTCGCGCCCGAGCGTTCCAGGGCCCCCTCGACCTGGATCAGCGCGTCCCCGACCGGGACGTGCGTGTTGACGTGCAGGTCCACCACGTCGTGCAGGTTCTGCTTGGAGGGATGCCGCGCCGGATGGTCGGGCGCGGTGTTGTCGGCGTGCTCGCGCGAGCTGACGCCGATGACCGTCGCACCGAGTTCGCGGGCCCGGAGCGCGGCGTCGATCAGCGCCGCGTTGATGCCGTAGGCGTTCACGAGGATGAGCACGTCGTCGGCGCCCAGCGAGGCGTCGTCGATGACGATGCGGCCGTAGCCGGGCGTCCGCTCGATCGCCATCGAGCGCAGGGCGCCCGAGGACATGAGCGTGCCCTCGTCGAGGATCGCGGAGACGTGCATCAGGCCGCCGGCGCGGAAGAACACCTCCTGGCTGGCGAGGTTCGAGTGCCCGCCGGGCCCGTACACGTGGACGAGCCGGTCGGCCTCGATCTGGTCGGCCAGCACGTCCGCGACCGCCGCGACGGCGTCCGGCTCGGTGGCGAGGATCTGCTGCATCAGGCCGGTGACGGCGCCGTAGTACTGCGCGCCGAGGCTCTCGGGCTGCACGTCACTCATCGGCGGCCGCCTCCTCGTCCACGTGCAGTTCGACGTTGGGGTGCAGCTTCAGCGCGGTCCCGGGGACGTCGGGGGTCGGGTCGAGCGCCAGGGTCTGCGTCACGGCGTTCTTCTTGGCCTCGCCGAGCACCGAGCACACGACGAGTCCGGCGTTCAGCAGGCGGGGGATCGTCACGGTGAGCGCCTGGGCGGGCACGGCGTCCAGGGACGGGAAGTGGCCCTCGTCGACCTGCTGCTGCCGGGAGGTGACGTCCAGTTCCACCAGCCGGACGGCCGCGGGCTCGTCGAAGTCGGCGGGCGGGTCGTTGAAGGCCAGGTGCGCGTTGACGCCCAGCCCGCACAGCGTGACGTCGAACGGCTCGTCGCCCATCGCGGCGGCGTACTGGGCGACGGCCTGCTCGCCCGGCTTGGTCGGATCGATGCGGTGGAAGGTCGGCGTCCCGGCGACGTGGTCGAAGAAGTTCGTGTGCAGCCAGTTGCCGAAGCCCTGCGGCGCGTCCTCGGACAGGCCGAGGTAGTCGTCCATGTGGAAGAACGTCACCTTGTCGAAGTCGATGTCCTGGGCCGCGAGCGCCGTGAGCGTCGGCGCCTGGCTCGGGGCGGCCGCCAGCATGACGCGGGCCGCGCCGCGCTCGGCGATGGCGGCGTTGATCGCCTGCGCCGCGTGCTCGGCGGTCACCGCGCCGAGGTCGGCGAGGGAGGGGTGCACGGTGTAGCTCAGGGGATGCGTGGACATGGTGTTCCTTTCGATGCGGTTGAGGAAGATCAGGGCGCGGGCGATGTGGAACGGGTCCTTGACCGGCAGCGCGACGACCCGGTTGAGCGGGTCGCCGGCGCGGTCGCGGATCTGGATCCACTCCTGCCCCGCGGCGGGGAAGACGCGCATGGTCCACTCCTCGACCCGGGCCGCGTCGGCGGCCAGGTCGGGGGAGACGTGCGCGTAGAAGGCGAGCCCGTACAGGGCCTCGGCGTGCACCCACCACAGCTTGGTGTCCCAGGTGTCGGCCACCAGGGCCTCGTACGGCGAGCCGGGGACGGCCTCGCCGCGCGGGACGCCGCCGTCGCGGTCGACGTAGCGCAGGACGCCGCCGTCGCGGTCGTCCCACCCGACGGCGATCGCGCGACGGGCGTAGTCGGCGCGGAGTTGCGGCGTCAGGACGGCGAAGCCCGGGTCGTCGGCGATGGCATGCTCCATCATCCACAACAGCTCGAGCAGATGGCCAGGGGTGACGTGCCGGGCGAGCAGCGTGTCCTCCTGGCCGGGGCGGGTGGGGGCGAACTCGCGCCACTCGCCTCCGGGGAAGTGTACGTCCTCCAGCTGCCGCCCGGCCCAGTCGCGGACCGCGCGGGCGGCGTCCGGACGGCCGGGGGTGCGGTACAGCTCGGCCGAGACGTGCAGCAGGGTCATGGGCCCTGCCAGGTCGGTGAACCCGTCGGGCACCGGGTAGGGCTCGGACGTGGCCGTGCGCCCCTCGATCGCCGCGCGGGCGGTGTCGAGGATGCGCACCGCGGCGGCGAGCCAGGCCTCCGCCCGGGGGTCCCCGGCGGGCAGCTGACGCAGCCCGGCGGAGACGCCCAGGACGAGGAAAAGGTCGGCGAACACGCTGGTCGCGGTCTCGCCGGCGGCGTCGGGGACCGGGACGCCGTCCTCGGTGACCCGGAAGTGGGTGCGGCCGTCGTCGCGGACCGCCTCGGCGAGCATCCGCTCGCACGTGGCCAGGCAGCGGCGGCGCCACAGCCCGGCGTCCAGGTCGAGGCGGCCGGCGTCCGCCTCGTCGGCCAGCTCACCCGACATCCAGGCCCAGCGGCCCTGGGACCAAGTGAACCGGTCGGGGGTGGTGAGCGCGCCGGCGTTGTCGAACCCCGTCCGGACGCCGCCGCGCTCGTCGTCGACTCCGTGGTCCTCCCACCACGGCAGGATCTCCTGAGTCAGGTGGGAGGACCACCGAGTCGCGTGCGTCATGCCCGGCTGCCCTCCACATCCGCCTCGCCGGCGACCATGTCCTCGTTGAGGGAGTCGATGAGCGCGTCGGTCTCGGGGGTGTTCTCGGGCTTGATGAAGCCGATGGCGACGAACAGGATGATCGAGACGAGCACCGGCGTGGCGACCGTCCAGGCCTGTGCGTTGTTGCCGAAGGTCTTGATCCAGTCGGCCAGCACCCAACGGTTGAGGGCGAACATCAGGAGGCCGCCCGCCGTCGAGATGAGCGCCGCCGACGAACCGGAACGGCGGAAGTAGGGCAGCATGCCGAACAGCATCGGCACCGCGACCGGGCCGACCAGCGCGCCGAACCACAGGATGAGCAGGCCGAGCACGCCGCCGAAGCTGTCGGAGGTCAGCGCGATGATCATCGAGAAGGTGATGAACAGGAACGTGATCAGGCGGGAGAAGAACAGCTCGGTCTTCTCCGGCAGGAACGACTTGCCCTTGCGGAACTGCGGGATGATGTCGCGCACGACGACCGACGCGATGGCGTTGGAGTCCGAGGACGTCATCGCCATGGTGTGGGCGAACATGCCGGCGAGCACCAGGCCGATGAGGCCCTGCGGCAGCAGTTCGGTGGCCAGCAGCGCGTAGGACTGATCCGGCTTGGCCAGGTTCGGCAGCAGGATCGGGGCGGCCCACATCGGGAAGAACAGCACGAGCGGCCAGATCAGGTACAGCCCGGCCGACAGCAGCAGGGAGCGCTTGGCCTCCTTGCCGTTCTCGGTGGCGATCATGCGCATCGCGAGGTTCCACGTGCCGCCGTTGTAGGACAGCGTCGAGATGATGATGTACGCGAGGAAGAAGCCGAGCGTGAGCGTGCCGTTGAACGGCAGCGAGTTCTCCGGGGGGAGCTGCTTCCACATGGTGATCGGCGTCGCGGCGCCGTCGAGGCGCATCATCACGGCGACGGCCAGCGCGATCGCGGCCACGAACTGGATGACGAACTGGCCGAAGTCGGTGAGCACGTCGGCCCAGATGCCGCCGATCGTGGAGTAGATCATCGTGACGCCGCCCACGAGCAGGACGCCCCACACCATCGGGACGCCGGCGAAGACGTTGAGCAGGATCGCCGAGGCGGTCCACTTGGCGGCCACGTCGAAGATCTTCAGCAGGGCGCCCGACCACGCCAGGACCTGCTCGGTCGCCACGTTGAAGCGGACGGCCAGGTACTCCAGCGGGGAGATGATCCCCAGCCGCTGCCGCAGGCGCGGCCAGCGCGGCGCGAAGAAGATCGCGCCGATCACGCAGGCGATGGTGATCGAGATCGCCCACCACACGTACACGGCGAAGCCGGTGGTGTAGGCGAGCGCGGCGTAGCCGACGAACACGGCCGCCGAGTAGCCCGACATGTGGTGCGAGATGCCGACCAGCCACCACGGCACCTTGCCGCCGGCGACGAAGAAGTCAGCAGCGTTCTTGATCCGTCGCTTCGACCACCAGCCGATCGCGACCATCACGAGGAAATACGCGCCGACCACGATCCAGTCAAGCGTTCCCATGGGTGTCCCCTCCTAGAAGGCCCTGCGCCAGTGCCGAGCCATTTCGGCGGACTATGGCATGCAATCGATTGCATGGGAAGCGGTTCGCGCCGCGGGTCACCCGGGAGGGGTTACCGTCCTTCGGCGGGGCCGTGGTGTGCCATCAACTCCATCTGCTCCAGGACCATGGTCACCGCGCCCTGCTGCTTGTCCGGCGGGTACTTGTACCGGCGGAGCAGCCGCTTGATCTCTGAGCGCAGCTTGGCCTGGACGTCGGGGCGACGGGTCCAGTCGGTGCGCGTGTCGCGCCGCATCACGGCCACGAGTTCGCGGGCGATCTGCGCGAGGACGTCCTCACCCTGGAGGAGCACGGCGGAATCGTTCTGGCTGACGGCGTCGTAGAAGGCGAGTTCGTCGTGGGACAGCGGCGGGTCGAACGCGTCGCCACGGCGTCCCTCGTCGGAGACCTCCGCGATCAGGTTGGCCAGTTCCGCGAGCACCTCGGCGGCGGTGAGCTGCTGATTGGTGTAGCGGTTCATGAGCTCGGTGATCCGCTCGCTGAACGCCTTGGTCCGCACCACGTTGCCGGCCGTGGCGTGGCGGGCCTCCTGCATGAGCAGGTCGCGCAGCGCCTCGATGGCCAGGTGGGGGTGGTCGGCGCGCTGGACCTGGTCGAGCATGGCGGGCGTGAGCGCGCCGAGGGTGGGGCGGGGGATGCCGGCCGCGGAGTAGATGTCGGTGATATCGCCGGTGGCGGTGGCGTCGGCGACGACGCCGCGCAGGACGCGCAGGATCTCCTCGGGGATCGGCTCGCCGCTCGCCTCGCGCTCCTTGGCGTCGTACTTGGCCATCCAGACGCGTACTTCTTCGTAGAAGCGCACTTCGCTCTTGAGGTGCGACCACGACTCGGCCCCGGACGCCAGCGCCCAGATGCGGCCCAGTTGGGCCGACAGGATTCGGTAGCGCTCGCCGAGCGTCAGTTCGCCCCCGGCGACCTGGTTGCCCGGCGTCAAGGGGGAGCGCAGGTACTCCACGGCCCCCGCGACGGCCTTCCGCCCGCGGTGGGGATCGTTGGACCCCAGAATTGTCTTCCAGCCGAACCCGGCCAGGAGGCCACGGAGTGCCTCGATGAGCTGGATGCCGGCGGCCGCCGCCTCGTCGACGGTCTTGCCGACCGGCCGGGACGCCTGGTCGGTGTCGGTGTACTCGGCGAGCGCCGCGCGCAGGTTGTCCGCGAGCGGTGCGTAGGCGACCAGGAGGCCGTCCTGCTTGCCCCGGTAGGTGCGGTTGACGCGGGCCAGGGTCTGCATCAGGAGGGCGCCCTTGAGCGGGCGGTCCAGGTACAGGGTGTGCAGCGGCGGGGAGTCGTAGCCGGTCAGCATCATGTCCTTGACGATGACCAACTCCAGCTCGTCCTCGATGTTCTTGAGGCGTTCCTTCACGACCGCGTTCTCGGAGTCGCGCCGGACGTGGTCGCGGATCGGCGGCACGTCGGACGCATTGCCGGAGTAGACGACCTTGATCCGCCCCTTGTCGAGGTCGTCGGAGTGCCACTCGGGCCGAAGCGCGACGATCTCGGTGTAGAGCCGGGCGCAGATCTCGCGGGTCGCGCCGACGATCATGGCCTTGCCGTGAGGCACCACCTCGGAACCGGAGGCCACGCCCCCCGCATCCGCGGCCGCGTCGGCCCCATCGGTCGCGTCCGCGTTGGCGAGCGCCTCGGCCATCCGCAGCCGCCGGGCTTCCCAGTGAGTCACGATGTCGCGGGCGAGTGCCTCGATCCGCTCCGGTGCGCCGTAGATGGCGTTGATGACGGCCACCGACTTTTCGATCCGCTCACGCTCGGCCAGGTCGAGGCCCCGGCCCTGCTCGTCGGCGATCCGGTCGAGGTCGTCGGCGGACACGTCGTCGGCGAGCTTCACCTGGATGAGCCGCGGCTCGAACGTGACGGGCACCGTGGCGCCGTCGTCGACCGCGCGGCTCAGATCGTAGATGTCGATGTAGTCGCCGAACACCTCGCGGGTGTTGCGGTCGGTCTGGCTGATCGGGGTGCCGGTGAACGCAATGAGGGTGGCGTTGGGGAGCGCGTCCTTGAGGTGGCGGGCGTAGCCATCCAGGTCGTCGTAGTGGCTCCGGTGCGCCTCGTCGACGATGACGATGACGTTGCGCCGCTCGGTGAGCAGGGGATGCTCGTCGCCGGCGTCGCGCTCGGCCGCGTTGCGCCCGAACTTCTGCAGCGTGGTGAACAGGATGCCACCGCTGTTGCGGTTGGTGAGTTCGGCGCGGAGCCCGCTGCGGGTCTTGACCTGCTGCGGGGTGTCGGCGAGCAGCGTGGAGCGGGCGAACGTCTCGTACAGCTGCCCGTCCAGCTCGGTGCGGTCGGTGATGACCACCAGCGTGGGGTTGAGCAGCCGCGGGTGCGTCATGACGAGGTTGGCGTAGAGCTCCATCTCCATCGACTTGCCCGACCCCTGGGTGTGCCACACAACGCCCGCCTTGCCGTTGCTGTCGACCGCGCGCACGGTCGAGGCGACGGCCTTGCGGACCGCGAAGTACTGGTGCGGCTTGGCGATCCGCTTGGTCAGTGCCCCGTCCTTCTCGTCGAAGGCCGTGTAGTGCAGCGCGATGTCGAGGAACCGGTCGGGCGCCAGCAGGCCGAAGGTCAGAGCCTCCAGCTCGGGCAGGTTCGGACCGGTCTCCAGCGGGACGCCGTGTTCGTCGACCTTCCAGGGCGAGTAGTGGTTGAGCGGGGTGAAGGGGGTGCCGTACTGGGCGGTGAGGCCGTCGCTGATCACGGTGGCGACCACTGTCCGGAACGCGAGCGGGAACTCGTGCAGGTAGGTGCAGAGCTGGCTGTGCGCCTTGGCCACGGTCGCCTGCTTCGAACCCGCCTGCTTCAGCTCGACCACCACGAGCGGCAGCCCGTTCACGTAGAGCACGACGTCGAAGCGACGGCTGAACCCCTTGTCGATCAGCCGCACCTGCTGAACGGCGAGCAGGTCGTTCTCGTCCGCGGAGGCGGACAGCAGCCGCAGCGTCGGGTTCTGCTCGCTCCCGGTCGCGTCCACGAACGTGACCCCGCGGTACCCGTGCACCAGGTAGTCGTGGAACGTCTTGTTCTCCGCGGGCGCGTCCTGGGACGCCGGCACCAGCACGTCGGACGCCGCCTGCGCCAGGTACTGGTCGGGCACCTCCGGGTTGAGCTTGCGCAGCGCGGCGAGGAAGTCGTCGCGGTGCGCGAGATCCCCGAGCGAGGACCGCTGCGCCTCGAACTCCTGGCCCTTCCCCGGACGCCAATCCAGGTCGGCCAGCCAGTCGAGCATGGTCGCTTCCCACTCCGACTCGAGCATCACAACACTTCCTCCGCGGACGCCACGGCGTCCTTGACCTTGATGGTTCCGTCCATGAGCGCGGGCAGCAGCGTGTCCCGCAGCTCAGCCAGGGTGCGCGACTCGCGAGAAGCGGCGAGCGCACGAGCGTGGATGGGGTCAACCTGTTGGTGAAACTGTTCGAGTACCTGTGTGTCGGGTAGATCGAAGTGCATCGTCTTGAAGACCCCGCGCGGAAGCTCGAGGAATGTGGCTCCGTTGGCTCGGTTGAGGTACTCGGGAACACGGCGCTCCATCTCGTGCAGAAGCCACCAGCGGTGGGTGTCCTCATGCGGCGTCACGACGATGAAGCCCTGGTTCACAGCCGTCGGAACTTGGTTCACGGCAAAAGCGCCGATGGTCGCTCGGGAAGTCATGAGGATGCTTCCGACGGGGTAGAGGGGAGACGAGCAGGCGGCGAAACCCTCAGCCGTGATGTGCCGAGGAGTGTCGTCCAGGTAGGGAGCGCCGAGCGCCGTAATGTCGCTCGGCACAGCCCATGGGACGTCGCCGTCCCAGTACTCCGGTCGCTTGGTACTTGGCGTTGCCCCGCCTCCCACAGATGCCACCTCGGTGTACAGCGTGTCGCTGGTCGCCTCCTGTTGGAGGACACGTGCGTGCAGGGCGCGACTGAGGCCCAGGCAGGTAGCGATGAGTTCGGTGTTGGCGGCGATCTTGTCGTCCAGGGCCCCAAGCACCTCCGAGATCGCCTGCTGCTCCGCAAATGACGGCAATCTCACGCGGATGGAGTTCATGGAAGCCTGCGATAGTTTGGGCTGGGTCGAACCGGTCAAGTATCCGCTGATATCAGTTACGGCGAGCAGGTAGGCGAGGAAACGCGTGTCGGCGACCCCTGGCTTGCCGCGGACCACATGCGCGTGGTTGTTCACCCAAAACTGTCCTTTCGCGAGAAAGGCCACCGGTGTTGATCGACTCCTCAGGTTCTCGCCATCCTCGGCGATGAGTAGGTAATCTCCCTCGAAGAGGAAGCCATCCACCCAATCGACGATGCCGGAAGCCCCGTAATACGGGTAGGGGCCAGCGATGCGCTGTGAAGCAGTGACCGGGACTCGCTTTGAATCGAAGTTGTCGAGAATTTCCCCCAGGCTCAGGTCGACCTTCACTTCTCAAGCCTCTCCAGTTGCTGTCGGACGGAGGCCTGCAGGCGCGTTGACTGGTTGAAACCCTGTTCTAGAGCCGATGAAAGTTCTTGTATTCGCTCGTGCACTTTTTTCCCAGCAACGGCGAGGTGGGCACCGACGAAACGTCCCGGAGTTAGCGCGTACTCCGCCTGCTTGATGTCGAACGCCGAAGCTGATCGGCAGAATCCCGGGACGTCTTCGTAGATGCGGTCACGCGTCTGGTCACTCCCCCCTCCATCTGTGCTCGACGCGACTGCCGGCATCCCCCGCCACGTGTGGTAGGTGTCGGCGATCTTCTGGATGTCGGCGTCCGAGAAGGCGCGCTCGGCTCGGGTCACCATGTGCCCCAGCGAGCGGGCGTCGATGAACAGCACCTCGCCGCGGCGGTCGATCGACCCGACGCCCCGGTCGGACTTGTCCTTGTCGAAGAACCACAGGCACACGGGAATGCCGGTGGAGCGGAACAGCTTCTCGGGCAGGGCGACCATGCACGAGACGAGGTCGTTCTCCACCAGTTGGGCGCGGATCTCGCCCTCGCCGCCGGAGTTGCTGGTCATCGAGCCGTTCGCCAGCACCACGCCCGCGGTGCCCTTGGGGCCCAGGTGGCTGATGATGTGCTGCAGCCAGGCGTAGTTGGCGTTGCCGGCGGGCGGGACGCCGTAGGCCCAGCGGGCATCGGACTCGCGGCGGTTCCAGTCGGAGATGTTGAACGGCGGGTTCGCCATGACGTAGTCCATGGGGGTGCCCGCGTGGTAGTCCAGCGCGAAGGTGTCGCCCCAGCGCGGGCCGAGGTTGCCGTTGAGGCCGTGGATCGCGAGGTTCATCTTCGCCATCCGCCAGGTGCTCTCGTTGAGTTCCTGGCCGAACACCGACAGGTTGGACGGGTCCTCGTGGTGCGCGGCCAGGAACTTCTCGGCCTGCACGAACATGCCGCCCGACCCGCAGCAGGGGTCGTAGACGCGGCCCTTGCGGGGCTGCAGCATCTCCACGATCACGCGAACGACGCTGGCGGGCGTGTAGTACTCCCCGCCGCGGCGTCCCTCGGCGGAGGCGAACTTCGCCAGGAAGTACTCATACACCTCGCCGAGGAGGTCGCGGGCCTTGGTGGCGCCCTGCCCGGCGAACTGCATCGAGTTGAGCAGGTCGAGCAACTCGGCGAGCCGACGCTGGTCGACGTTGGGCCGGTTGAACAGGCGGGGGAGCGTGCCGTCGAGGGACGGGTTGGCGCTCATCATGAGGTCCATGGCCTCGTTGATCCGCTGCCCGATCGTCTTGTCGCCCTGCACCTTGGCCAGGTCGAGCAGCGTCGCCCACCGGGCGTCGAGGTCGACCCAGAACACGCCATGGCCGGTGTACTCGTCGGGGTCCTCCAGGGTGTCCTCGATCTGCTCGGCGTCATAACCCTCCTCGGCCAACTCCGCCTCGATCTCGGCGCGGCGCTCGGTGAAGGCGTCGGAGACGTACTTGAGGAAGATCAGCCCGAGCACCACGTCCTTGTACTGGGACGCGTCCATGGAGCCGCGCAGCTTGTCCGCGGCCTTCCAGAGCGTGTCCTTCAGCTCTTTGGCCGAGGTGGGCACCGGCGCAGCCGCCGGCGTCTTGGATCGCGCCATCATTCGCCTTTCATCGGGTCGGGTCGGAGGTTGTGGAACGCCACGGAGCCCGGAAGCACCGAGCGAACCACGAGCGTGCGGAGTTCGTCCACGTGGGCTTGCCGAGCGCGAAGCTCGGCGTCGACGTCGTCGAGGCGGGCCAGCACGAGGTCGGCCTGGTCGGCGTCCTGGGCGAGAGGGATCGCCCAGGTCCGCCACTTGCTGTTCCCGGGAGGCAGGGCATTGATCGTCGCGGCGAGCGCCCGGGCGGAGAACGGTGTCCCCGGGGCGACCCGGAGGGCGCGTGCCGGGTAAGCGACGGCGGCACCGCCCGCGGCGTCCACCATGGCCCGAGGCCTCCCGGAGGTCGCGAAGATGACGTCGCCGGGCTCGGTCAGCTTCACGTCCGGATATGCCGCCGTGAGAGCGAGGAGATCGACGACCTCGGGGAGGCCAGTGGCGAGGGCGCCCGCCGTCCATACTCGGGTGCTGCCCGACGGCAAGGCGGCCAGGCGTGCGCCGGCCAGCATGGCGATCTGGCGCGTGCGGACCGCCTCCGCGAGCGTGATGTGGCGACGCATCCCGTCCACCTGCAGGGTCGGAGCGAGGCCGTCCAGAGCGGTCGTGGGCGCGCTGAGCGACTCCAGCAGTTGTTGGATGCGGGCGGCGTCATCAGCCGGTGCGGCTACTTGCTCCGTGGTGGGGAGCCGAAGCGAGGCCAACGAGCCGGCCGCGGCCAGCAGCGTTGTGGCGGAGGCGGGCTGCAGCAGCGCGAACGCTCGCTCGCTGGCCTGGCGGGATGCGGCGACGATGTCGTCCAGCAATTGCTGCCACCACACCTCGCTCGGCTGGTGGCCGGAGAGGTCGCCCACGCGGATGATCTCGGGTGCGTCTGAGCCGAGCAGCCACAAGGCCAGGTGCTCGCGACCGGCGGCCCGGTCCAGGCCCTGCGGGAGGCGAACCGCGGCGATCAGCGTCCGCGCCGCTGGCCGCAGGAAGGTGTCCCGGCGCCCCTCAACATCGCGGGGTAGAGGGTCGGTGAGCACGGACGCCGGACCGACCAGGAGCGCCATCGTCCGGCCGCTGAGCTGGAGGGCCACCTCATCGGCGATGTCGAAGGCGGCCTTGGGATCGCGCGGGAGCGTCACGAGGACGACCGCGCCGTCGGGTGTACCCCAGTCCTCCTCGAAGGCGGTGACCCTGGGCCGTTGCCCGTGGGCGGCGTACCGGCGACGGATCCCGCGGAGGCTGGAATCGGGGTCGTGGGCCGCGAGCACGATCGTCGACTCGGGGAGGTCAGGATCGTTCCGGACGAGAGCGTCGGCGGCCGTGCCGGACACATCGATCAACGTCCCATGATCGGTGACCAGAGCACGAGCCGCCGTGCTGAGGAAGCGCGCTAGGGCGTCGCCCATCTCGATGGGCTTCGCGGCGGAGGGGCGGGCCGCACCCCGAGCGCGCGAGGCCACCAGGAGTTCTTCGTAGGCGTCCGCCGTTGTCCAGGCCGCGTCCGCGAGGGTGTCGGCCTCGGCTCGGAGAAGTTGGCTGTCGGCGTCCTCGGCCTCGCTGAACAGCCACGCGTCGTCGGGGTCGATCTCATCGACGAGGTCGAGGAGGTCCTCGGGGTCCGTGGCGGCCAGGGCGACCCCGGTCACCGCCCGGACGGTGAGGAGAGTCAGGAGGCGGTCCAGGGTGGGAGCGTCGTGATGGGAACGAGCAAGGGTGAGGGCTGCATCTCGGCGCGCTTCGGGGTTGTTGCCGCGCCGGGTGGTCTCGAGCCAATCGAGCACCTCGTCGGCCCGAAAGCGTCCGTCGGTCATCGGCGCCGGGAAAGGAGCCCCAGCGACCACACGCTTGCGCCACATGGAGACCACCGGCCGCCGCACCCCAGCCAGGCGCGCGACGTCGGCGAGCGAGAGCGCCGTGGCGGCTTCGTCGGTGGTCATGCCCCCTCCTCCCGGGGGTAGTTGACGCGGATGCACACACACTATTCGACGCCGTGCGAAGTGGCTGTCTCAAACATGATAAGGGGGGTTATCAGACAAGCGGGTAGTCATGCCGAGCGACGCGGATCATCATTGACCTGGGTCATCGCACAGGGCGATGTCCAACGTGAGGAGTTGTCGTGTGCTCCCACTGATGCGGACGAGGGAACTCGCCCATCAACAGAACGAGCGCCCGGCCCTGGCAGGCCGAGCGCTCGGGGCACGGGGTGAACCGCGCGGGGTTGCGTTCCTGCAGCACATCACCTCCCGTGCCCCAACGCAAGCGAGGCACGGGAAGGAGGTGAGGATCAGATGGGCAAGTCCAAAGTGACGAGCACCAAGGCCGCGAAGGCGGCGAGCAAGGTGCTGTCGAACCCGAAGTCGAGCAAGGCCGCCAAGACGGCGGCCGGCTCGGCGCTGTCCCAGAAGCCCTCGAAGGGCCGCTGATTCGGAGCCGGGGTCGTCCTGGCCCCGGCTCTTCACCTACAAATTGCTGAAGGAGCAACATCATGAACTGGTACTTCTCTGTCGCTAACACCAGTGGCGGACAACCGAGCTGGTGGCTGTATGCCGGCAACCACAGGATGGTGGCGTGGGCGGGCGAGACGTTCCCGTCGACCTACAACGCGCACCGTGCTGCCGCGTCGTTCAAGGCGGGCGCTGCGACGGCTCGCTACGAGGTCTACCCGGATGCGGGCGGTTCCTACCGGTGGCGTGCATGGCGGGCCTCGGACAAGGTCGCGGCGTCTGGGGAGTCCTTCTCCAGCCAGAGCGCGGCTTCCGAGGCGGCGCGCAATGTGCAGCTCAACGCAGGGGGCGCGTCGCTGTAGTTCGCGATGGGCCGGGTGGCGGGGAAGTCGCCGGCCTCAACGCCCCGGACGTGCGCCGGGTCAGAAGTCCCAGTCCTCGTCCTCGGTGTTCACCGCCTTGCCCATCACGTAGCTGGAGCCCGATCCGGAGAAGAAGTCGTGGTTCTCGTCCGCGTTGGGCGACAGGGCGGCCAGGATCGCCGGGGAGACGGCTGTGGCGTCCTTGGGGAACAGCGCCTCGTACCCCAGGTTCATCAGGGCCTTGTTGGCGTTGTAGCGCAGGAACGCCTTGACGTCCTCGGTCAGGCCGAGCGGGTCGTAGAGGTCCTGGGTGTAGTCCTCCTCGTTGTCGTACAACTCGTACAGCAGCGAGAACGTGTAGTCCTTCAGTTCCTCGCGCCGCTGGGGCGACGCGTCCTTCAGGGCCTGCTGGTACTTGTATCCGATGTAGTAGCCGTGGACGGCCTCGTCGCGGATGATCAGCCGGATCAGGTCGGCGGTGTTGGTCAGCTTGGCGCGGCTCGACCAGTACATCGGCGCGTAGAAGCCCGAGTAGAACAGGAACGACTCCAGCATCGTGGAGGCGACCTTCCGCTTCTCGGGGTCCTCGCCGTAGTAGTACTCCAGCACGATCCTGGCCTTGCGCTGCAGGTGCTCGTTGTCCTCGCTCCACCGGAACGCGTCGTCGATCTCCGCGGTCGAGATGAGGGTGGAGAAGATGGAGGAGTAGCTCTTGGCGTGCACCGACTCCATGAAGGCGATGTTGGTGTACACGGCCTCCTCGTGCGGCGTCCGGGCGTCGGGGATGAGCGACACCGCGCCCACGGTGCCCTGGATGGTGTCCAGCATGGTCAGGCCGGTGAACACCCGCGTCGTCATGAGCTGCTCGGCCGGCCGCAGCGTCCGCCACGACGGGATGTCGTTGGACAGAGGCACCTTCTCGGGCAGCCAGAAGTTGGAGGTGAGGCGGTCCCACACCTCGAGGTCCTTGTCGTCCTGGATCCGGTTCCAGTTGATCGCCTGGACGCCGCGCAGCAGGGTCGGCTTGTCGGTCACGTTCGTTCCTTGGTCGTCGCTCGTCGTGGTGGTGGGAGGCGTCACAGCATGCAGCTGACGCAGCCGTCGATCTCGGTGCCCGCCAGCGCGAGCTGGCGCAGCCGGATGTAGTAGAGGGTCTTGATGCCCTTGCGCCACGCGTGGATCTGCGCCCGGTTGAGGTCGCGGGTCGTCACGTTGTCGGGGAAGAACAGCGTCAGCGACAGGCCCTGGTCGACGTGCTGGGTGGCCGCCGCGTAGGTGTCGATGATCTTCTCGGGCCCGATCTCGTAGGCGTCGGCGTAGTACTCGAGGTTGTCGTTGGTCATGTAGGGCGCCGGGTAGTAGACGCGCCCGATCTTGCCCTCCTTGCGGATCTCGATCTTCGCCACGATGGGGTGGATCGAGCTCGTGGAGTGGTTGATGTAGCTGATCGACCCGGTCGGCGGGATCGCCTGCAGGTTCTGGTTGTACAGCCCGTGCTGGGCGACGTCCGCGGCGAGTTCGGCCCAGTCGTGCGGCGTGGGGAGGTGCACGCCGGCGTCCGCGAAGAGCTGCGCGACCCGCGGCGTGGCCGGCGTCCAGTCGCCCCCGACGTAGCGGCGGAAGTACTCCCCGGACGCGTAGGTCGACCGCTCGAAGCCGTCGAACGTCTCGCCCCGTTCGCGCGCGATCGCGCAGGACGCCCGCACCGCGTGGAAGGCGACGGTGTAGAAGTACAGGTTGGTGAAGTCCAGCCCCTCCGGCGAGCCGTAGTGGATCGCCTCGCGCGCCAGGTACCCGTGCAGGTTCATCTGCCCCAGTCCGATCGCGTGGCTCATGGCGTTGCCGCGCTCGATGCTGGGCACGCACGCGATGTCGGACTGGTCCGAGACGGCGGTCAGGGCGCGGACGGCCACCTCCACGGTGCGGCCGAGGTCGCCTGAGTCCATCGCCCGGGCGATGTTGAGCGAGCCGAGGTTGCAGGAGATGTCCTTGCCGACGACGTCGTAGGACAGGTCGTCGTGATAGGTCGACGGCGTGGAGACCTGCAGGATCTCCGAGCACAGGTTCGACATCGTCACGCGCCCGTCGATCGGGTTGGCGCGGTTCACCGTGTCCTCGAAGACGATGTAGGGGTAGCCCGACTCGAACTGGATCTCGGCGAGCGTCTGGAAGAACTTGCGCGCGTTGATCTTCTTCTTGCCGATGCGGCCGTCGTCGACGAGCTCGTGGTACTTCTCGCTGATCGAGATCTCGGTGAACGGGACGCCGTGGACCCGCTCGATGTCGTAGGGGCTGAACAGGTACATGTCCTCGCCGGCGCGCGCCAGCTCGAAGGTGATGTCGGGGATGACGACGCCCAGCGACAGCGTCTTGATCCGGATCTTCTCGTCGGCGTTCTCGCGCTTGGTGTCCAGGAAGCTCAGGATGTCGGGGTGGTGGGCGTGCAGGTACACCGCGCCCGCGCCCTGGCGCGCGCCGAGCTGGTTGGCGTAGGAGAAGGAGTCCTCCAGCAGCTTCATCACCGGGATCACGCCCGAGGACTGGTTCTGGATCTTCTTGATCGGGGCGCCCGACTCGCGGATGTTGCTCAGCGACAGCGCCACGCCGCCGCCCCGTTTGGACAGCTGCAGCGAGGAGTTGATCGCCCGGGCGATCGACTCCATGTTGTCCTCCACGCGCAGCAGGAAGCAGGAGACGAGTTCGCCGCGCTGCGCCTTGCCGGCGTTCAGGAAGGTCGGGGTCGCCGGCTGGAAGCGTCCCGCCATGATCTCGTCGGTGATCTGCTCGGCCAGCGCGCGGTCGCCCGCGGCGAGGGTCAGGGCGACCATGCAGACGCGGTCCTCGAACCGCTCGAGGTAGCGGCTGCCGTCGAAGGTCTTCAGCGTGTAGGAGGTGTAGTACTTGAACGCGCCCATGAAGGTCGGGAACCGGAACTTCACCGCGTAGGCCCGCTTGAACAGCGACTTCACGAAGTCGAACCCGTAGGCGTCCAGGACGCCGGCCTCGTAGTAGCCCTCCTCCACCAGGTAGTCGAGCTTCTCCTTCAGCGAGTGGAAGAAGACGGTGTTCTGGTTGACGTGCTGCAGGAAGTACTGCCGGGCGGCGAGCCGATCGGCGTCGAACTGGATGCGGCCGTCCGCGTCGTAGAGGTTCAGCAGCGCGTTCAGCGCGTGGTGGTCGAGGCGGTGGACGTCGGCTTGGTCGGTGCCGGGGTCGGTGAGAACGGTGGAAGCCATGAGTGGAGCCCTTCGCGGACAGCCTCGACGTCGTCGGGCGTGCCCATCAGTTCGAACTGGTAGAGGTGGGGGACGCCGCACTTGGCGGCGATGATCGTGCCGGCGAGGCAGTAGGCCTCGCCGAAGTTGGTGTTGCCGGCGGTGATGACGCCCCTGATCAGGGCGCGGTTGTCGACGTCGTTGAGGAAGCGGATGACCTGCTTGGGGACCGCGCCGCCCTGGTTGCCGCCGCCGTAGGTGGGGACGACCAGCACGTAGGGTGCGGCCGCCCGCAGCGGTTCGTCCGAGCCGCGCAGCGGGATCCGGGACGCGGGCAGGCCCAGCTTGGACACGAAGCGATGGGTGTTCTCCGAGGTGGAGGAGAAGTACACCAGCCGGACAGCGGCCTGGGCGGCCGCCACGTCAGGCCGCGGCGACGCGTGCGGCCGCCGCCTGGATCCGATCCGGACGGAACCCGGACCAGTGCTCGTCGTCGGCGACCACGACCGGCGCCTGCTGGTAGCCCAGGGCCAACACCTCGAGGAGCGCGGCCTCGTCCGCGGCCAGGTCGACGACCTCGTAGGCCAGGCCGAGCTTGTCCAGCGCCCGGTAGGTGGCCGTGCACTGCACGCAGGCGGGCTTGCTGTAGATGGTGATGCTCACGTGAGGGAGTCCCTTCCGTCCGATCCGTCGCGAAGTGGGTGTGCCTGCGCAGCCGACGAAAAGGGGTGGGACCGACGCGGACCGGAGGGTCCGCCGCGGCGCAGCCCTCCCGCGAGGCCGAGCAAACGGGCGCCCGGGCGTCCGGGGACGCGTCGGGCGGCAGAGGCAGGTCTTCGGACTCGTGGGCTGGGACCGGCTGTACGTGCCGGTCGGTCCTACTGGCCGTCGCTTCCCAGGACGTGGCGTCCCAGTGCTGTTGACGGCGGTCGTTCCCACTCACCGCTGCGGGGCAGTTCCGGACTCTCACCGGATTCCCTCTTGCGACGACCCACCTGGCTGGTGGGCCGAACCGCTGCGTCCGCCACTATATACGGAAAATCACACGGCTGTAACCCCCACATCTAGTGGGCGGGGGCTCAGGTGGCGTCGTCGAAGGCGCCCGTCACCCAGCCGATGTGGCGGGCAGCGGACGCCGCGACCACCCGGTCGGCGTCCTCGGTGATGGCGTTGGCGAAGTTGGACCAGAGCCGGGAGTAGCTGCGCTCGCCCAGCGTGGCGAGCATCCGCTCGACCGTCGAGCCCGACAGCGGGATCCGATTGGGGTAGCTGCGCATGAAGCTCACGCTGCTGCGGTCGGGGTTGGCCATGATCGTGTCGCCGGCCAGCAGGACGCCGCGGCCGTCCGCGCCGGACGTCCAGTGCAGGACGAGGCTGCCCGCGAAGTGGCCGCCGAGCGTGACGATCTCGGCGTCCTCGGCCAGGCGGTGGGCGCCCTCGATCTCCACCAGGCGCTCGTCGCGCCGCTGCACCCAGCCCGCGTCCGGACGCGAAATCAGCACCGGCGCGTCGTCCAGCGCCCGCGACCAGGCGACCTGGGCGCCGTACATGTGCGGGTGGCTCGCGACCACCGCGATCACCGGGCCCAGGCTTTCGATGAACCCGACCGCGCCGCGGTCGACCAGGCCGATCGGGTCCCACAGCACGACCCCGTCCGCCGTCCGGATCACCTGCATCGTTTGACCGATGCCGACGTCGGACGCGGTCACGCTCCACTGTCGCTCGTCCACCTGGCCGACCGTCACGACCGAGCGCGCCGCGAGATCCGCCTGGGTCGTCCACGCCTGCCCGGACGCGGGCACCCACTGCCGCTCGTCGGCGCAGATCGGGCAGACCGCGGGGAGCGGCGTCGTCGCCTCCACCCCGCAGGTGGCGCAGCTGATGAGGTCCGGTTCGAACGTGGTCGCCATGGTCGCTCCTCGGGTCGTGCCTCGAGGCTAGGCCCGATCCCGCGCAGGCGGAACCCCGCCGACCCGCCTCGGGGGCGGTGCCGATCCCGGCAAGACGGACCATTGACCGCCGAACAACTCGTATGCATACTTGCATGCAAACAACGGCGTGACACCTCTGGAGGACGAGAACAACATGAGCGAGACGGGCGCGGAGCTGCTGGTGGCATCCCTGGGGGCAGCCGGGCTGACCACCATCTTCGGGGTCCCCGGCGATACGGGGGTCGCGTTCTACGACGCGCTCGAGTCCAACACCGCCGGGGTCCGGCACGTGCTGGCACGCGACGAGCGGCACGCGGCGTTCATGGCGGACGCCTTCGCCCGCGCCACCGGACGCATCGGCGTCGTCGAGGTCTCCTCGGGCGGCGGGGCGACGTTCGCGGTCGGCGGCCTGGGGGAGGCGCGCGCGTCCGGCATCCCGGTGCTCGTGCTCACCTCCGACATCCACCGCGCCAGCCGCGGCACCGGCGCGCTGACCGAGATCCACCAGCCCGACCTGTTCAAGGCCGTCAGCAAGCGCGTCATCTCGGTGGACGCCGCCGCGGACATCCCCGCCGCCGTCGCCGAGCTCGCCGCGGTCGCCGTCGCGGGCCGCCCCGGCCCCGTCGTGCTGATCGTCCCCGAGGACGTCTACGAGCAGCCAGTCGACCTGGCCGCCGCCGACCTCGCCGCGCCCGCCGCGGCCGCCCGCACCACCCCGGCGGAGCGGACGCCCGCCCCGCAGGACGCCGTCGAGCGGGCCGCCGCCGCGCTCGCCGCTGCGCAGCGTCCCGTGATCTTCGCCGGCTCGGGCGTGCACGCCTCCGGCGGCTGGGAGGCGCTCGCCGACCTGGCCGAGCGGGCGGCCGCGCCCGTCGCCACCACCATCCACGGCGTCGGCGTCCTGCCGGACGCGCACCCGTGGCTCCTGGGCACCTGCGGCAACAACTCGGGCCTCAGCGCCGTCAACGCGCACCTGGCCGACGCCGACTTCGCGCTGTTCGTCGGGACCCGCGCCAACGCGACCGACACCAACGGCTGGACGACGCCGCCGCGCGCCATCCCGACCGCCACCATCGAGATCGAGGACGCGCGCGTCGACCGCAACTACCCCGACACCATCGGCCTGCCCGGCGACGCGGCGACCGTGCTCGCCCAGCTGGCCGCGGCGGTCGCCGAGGCGGCCCCCGACGTCCGCGCGGCGCGGGCCCGCGCCGCGGCCCAGGTGCGCGACGCGTGGCGCCACGAGGACTCCGGCACGCGCCCCGGCAGTCTGCCCGCCGGCATGATCGACGCCCCCGACGTGGTCACCGCCGTCGCCGAGGCGCTGGTCGGCACCCCGGCCGTGGCGGTCGCGGACCCGGGCACCCCGACGCCCGCGGTCACGATCTACTGGCCCAACGAGCGGGCGGGCCGCGACGTCCTGATCCCGCGCGGGCACGGGCCGATGGGGTACGCCATCCCGGCCGCCGTCGGCGCCTCCTTCGCGCGTCCGGGCGACCCGATCGTCGCGTTCACCGCCGACGGCAGCCTGGCCATGGCGTGCGGCGAACTGGAGACGGCCGTGCGCTACGCGCTCCCCATCCTGTTCGTGGAGCTCGACAACCGCTCGCTGGGCTGGATCAAGATGCTGCAGCACCTGTACGAGGGCGAGCGCTACTTCGGCGTCGATCCCGGCCCGATCGACGGCCCGGCCCTGGCGCGGGCGTGCGGGATGCGCGGCGTCCACGCGGCCACGGTCGAGGATCTGCGCGCCGCCGTGGAGGCGTTCGCCGCCGACCGGCTCCCGACGTACATCGCGGTCCGGGTGCCGCACATGATCGACCGCGTGCCGCAGGTTCCGGCCTGGCACGCCGCCTTGGCGGGCGACTCCGAGCGCCCCGTCTACTAGGTTCACCCGGTGGGGCGGCGGAAAACGCTGTCCCACCGCGGATGGCCGGCGCGCGGGGAGGTTCCCGCGCGGCGGTCCCGGCGCCCTTCCGCGACGCCGACCAGGCTTTGCCGACCCTCGACGATGAGAGGAATCCTCCGATGACGACCACCGCATCCACACCCGCTCAGGTGAACCGCCGGCGCCACGGCGCACCCGCGTGGATCATCGCCCTGTTCACAGCCCTCGCGCTCGCACTGGCCGGCTGCAGCGCCCTCGCGGACGGCGAGCCCGGCGCCCCGGGCCAGCTCGACGCCATCTCGGTCGCCGGGGCGGGCCCCACCAGCACCTGGTACCAGTACGGCGCCGCGATCTGCCAGCAGGTCACGACCGAACTGGGGGCCGCCTGCACCCCGACGCCGTCGACCGGCGTCGTGGAGAACATCCGCACCGTCGGGGAGGGCAGCGTGACGATGGCGTTCGGCCACCCGAACGTCCTCGCCGACGCCGCCGCGGGCAAGGGCCAGTTCAGCGCGCCGGTCACCAACCTGCGCTCGCTGGTGGCGACCTACCCGTTCGCGCTGCACGTCGTCACCCTCAAGAAGAGCGGCATCACGACCCTGGAGGGCCTGCGCGGCAAGCGCCTCGGCGCCGGCCCGGGCGGCAGCGTCGACATCGAGTACTTCCAGGCGATCCTGGACGCCGCGGGCATCCCGCTGGCGGACCTGCAGACCCGCCAGTTCGACCTGAGCGCCCGCGTCGGCGCGCTGCGCGACGGCAACGTGGACGCCATCGTGGCGCTCGGCGGCGCGCAGGCCGCGTCGATCCAGGAGCTCGCCGCGACCGCCGAGATCTCCTACATCCCGATCCCGGCCGACATCCTGGCCAAGGTCAACGCCGCGCAGCCCGCCTTCACCGCGGGCACCATCCCGGCCGGCACCTACAAGGGCGTGGACGCCGACGTCCCGGCCCTGTTCGGCTTCGGCGTCCTGTTCGCCCGGGAGGACCTGCCCGAGCAGGCCGCCTACGACATCACCCGCCTGGTGCTGGAGAAGCACGACGCGATCGCCGAGGCCGTCCCGGCCGCGAAGGAGACCACCAAGGAGACCGCCGGCAACGTCCCGATCGACCTGCACCCGGGGGCGGCGCGCTACCTCAAGGAGATCGGGGCGGTCAGCTGATGTCGGGCACCCAGTCCCCGGCGGAGGTGCGCGGCGCCGACCTGGTCGAGGAGACCCCGCAGGAGGCCGCCGCCGCGCGCAAGCCCTGGGTGAACGCGCTCGTCGTCGCCGCCAGCGTCGGCCTGGCGCTGTTCCAGCTCGCCACCGCCGTCTTCGGCGAACTGGAGGCGCTGTCGCAGCGTCCCATCCACCTGGCGTTCGTCTTCGTCATCGGGTTCATCGTCGCCCGCGGCCGGCTGCCGCTGCCGCTGCGGCTGCTCGCGGCCACGGCCGGCGTGGTCAGCACCGTCTACCTCGTGACGATCAGCGGCGACCTCGCGTCCCGGATGGGCCGCGGCACGCCGCTCGACCTCACCATGGGCGTCCTGTGCATCCTCGCCACGCTCGCGCTGGGCTGGGTCGCCATGGGGCCGGCGCTGAGCATCATCGCGTCGCTGTTCCTCGCCTACCAGTTCTTCGGGTTCTGGCTGATGGGCCCGTTCCGGCTCGCCCGGTTCGACCTGTCGCGCGTGGTGTCCTACCAGTACCTCACCTCCGAGGGCCTGTTCGGCATCCCGCTGGGCGTCATGGCGAGCTTCGTGTACCTGTTCCTGCTGTTCGCATCCCTGCTGAAGGTCAGCGGGCTGGGCAACCTGGTCATGGACCTGGCGCTCGGCCTGGCCGGCCGCAGCTCGGGCGGGCCGGCCAAGGTCGCGGTGATCTCCAGCGCCGCCACGGGCACCATCACCGGCTCGGTGGTCGCGAACGTCGTCTCGACGGGGTCCATCACGATCCCGCTGATGCGCCGCACCGGCATGACGCCGCGGTTCGCCGGCGCCGTGGAGTCGGTCGCGTCCACGGGCGGGTCGTTCCTGCCGCCCGTCATGGGCACGGCGGCGTTCCTGATGGCCGACATGACCGGACGCGGCTACGGTGCCGTCGTCATGGCCGCGACCATCCCGGCGCTGCTGTACTACCTGTGCCTGTACCTCCAGGTGCACTACTACGCCCAGGCGAAGGGCATGACCGGGCTGCCGGCGTCCGAGATCCCGGACTGGCGCGCGGGGCTGAAGGGGCGCTGGCACCTGTTCGCCGCGCTCGGCGTCCTGGTGTACTTCCTGGTCATCGACCGGGCCACGCCCGCCCGCAGCGTCCTGTACGCCATCGGCGCGCTGGTCGTCCTGGCGCAGCTGCGCCGCGGCACCCGGCTCAACTGGCGGGTCTACGTCGACGCCATGGTGGACGCCGGCAAGATGACGGTCTCCGCGACCGCGGGCTGCGCGCTGGCCGGCGTCATCATGGGCGTCGTCACGCAGACCGGCATCGGGCTCACGTTCGCCAACATGGCGGTCAAGCTCGCCGCCGGCAACGAGTACCTGCTGCTGTTCTACGTCGCCCTGGGCGCCACGCTGCTGGGCATGGGCGGGGTCGCGACGGTGGCCTACCTGATCCCCGCGATGATCGTCGCGCCCGTGCTGGTGAAGTCGGGCATCGACCTGATGGCCGCGCACCTGTTCTGCCTCTACTACGCGATGCTCAGCTACATCACCCCGCCCGTGGCGCTGGGCAGCTTCGCGGCGGCCGGCATCTCGGGGGCCAGTCCACTGGCGACGTCGATCACATCGGTCCGGCTGGGGATCGTCGGCTTCGTGCTGCCGTTCATGTTCGTGAAGGACCCCGAACTCCTGCTGCAGGGCGACGCCCCGGGGATCGCGCTCACGCTGGCGATCTGCGTGCTGGGTGTGTTCGGCTTCGCGCTGGCCTTCGAGGGCTGGATGCGCGGCCGGCTGACCATCGTGGAGCGGGCCGTCGCGCTGATCGGGGCGGTGCTGGTGCTGATCGTGCCCGGCGACACCCCGACCACGGCGGGCGCGGTGCTGGTGGCCGCGCTCATGGTCTGGCGCTACGTGGCGTCCCGGCGGGCTCCCCAGCCGGTGCGGGGGTTCTGACATGGGCGCCCCCGCCCGGATCCGGGTCGATCACGCGATCATCGGCTGCCGCGACCTCGCGGCGTCCTCGGCGCGCCTCGAGGCGGCCGGACTGCGGGTCGTCCCCGGCGGCGACCACCCCGGACGCGGCACGTCCAACGCGCTGATCGGACTCGCCAACGGGTACCTCGAGCTGATCGCCTACGCCCGGCCCGAGGAGACCGGCCCCGGCGCCGTGCGGAACTCGCGCGTCGCCGAGCTCGTCACCGGCGCCGAGGCGTGGGTCGGCTTCGTCCTGCACGCCGACGACATGGCGCACGCCACGTCGCTGCTGGCGGGCGCCCCCGGGATCGGGGCGATCGCCGGGCGGGACGCCGACCGCCGGACGCCGAGCGGGGACCTGCTGCGCTGGACGTCGGCGATGGGGCAGGAGTGGGAGTTCGGCACCGACGCGCCGTTCCTCATCACCTGGCCCGACGGCTCCCCGTCGCTCGACGCGACGGCCGGCGACCTGGTCGCCGTCGTCGTCAACAGCCCCGAGGGGCGGCTGCCGGAGATCCTGCGACGCTGCGGGCACGCGCCGCGCTCCGAGGCGGGCGGCGCCGCGTTCTGGGACCTGGACGGCGGCCCGACGCTGATCACGGTCGCGGACGGCCGGGCCGCGGGCGTGGTCGGGGCGGCGCTGCGGCGTCCGGACGCGGCCCCGGCCGACGTGGGGCCCGACGACGTGGCCTGGCTGCTGGGCCGGCCGAGCACCGGTGCCGTGACGTTCACGCCGCGCGGCGGTGTGGAGTGGGTGACGACGTGAGGAGCGACATGCGCGACGCGACGATCCGGATCGGTGCGGGCTTCGACGGCCACCGGGAGGTGGACGGCCTCGACCTGCGCGTGCGCGACGGTCGGATCGTCGAGCGCGGCGCCGCCGGGACGCTGGCCGGCGGCGAGGTGGTCGACCTGACCGACCACTACGTCACGCCCGGGCTGGTGGACGCCCACGTCCACCTCAACTCCCAGGGCGGCCGCTCGCTGGCGCAGTGCCTCGCGACCCCGTACAGCCTGGAACTGTTCCAGGCCGTCGCCAACGGGCGCGAGCTGCTGCGCCACGGCGTCACAGCCGCGCGCGACCTCAGCGGGGTGCCGACCGGCTTCCGGGACGCCCTCGCGGCGGGCCTCGCGCCGGGGCCACGGCTCCGCGTCGCGGTGACGCCGCTGGGACGCACCGGCGGCCACGGCGACCGCTGGACGCGCAGCGGCGTCGACGCGATGCCCGAGCAGCCCGAGGTGCCCTCGGGGCTCGTCGACGGCCCGCTCGAGGTCAAGAAGCTCATCCGCGTGCTGATGCGCCTGGGCGTGGACTGCGTGAAGGTCTACGCGTCCGGCGGCGTCACCAGCAGCACCGAGTCGGCGCAGGCGGCCGGCCTGGACGCCGAGGAACTCGACGCGGCGGTGCGCACCGCGGCCGAGGGTGGCCGCGCGGTCGCCTCGCACGCCACCTCGCTGGAGGGGGCCCGCCTCAGCGTCCGCGCCGGCGTCCACACCCTCGAGCACGGCATGTACCTCGACGACGACCTGGCCGCGGACATGGTCGCGCGCGGCACCTTCCTGGTGCCCACGCTCGTCGCGCCCCTCAGCCTGATCCGGCGCGGGGAGGCGGGCGACCCGGCCGTCCCCGCCGCGACGCTGGCCAAGGCGCGTGCCGTCGCCGACGACCACCGCGTCAGCCTGGCGCTCGCGCTGGCCCGCGGCGTCCGGATCGCGGTCGGTTCGGACGCGGGCTCGGTGCCCTACGGCAGCGGGACGCTGCAGGAGTGCGTCCTTCTGGCGGAGGCGGGGCTGGCGCCCGACGCCGTGCTGCGCGCCGTCACGACCGACGCTGCGGCCGCCGCCGGATTCTCCGGTGGCGAGGGGAGCCTCGACGTGGGCGCCCCGGCCGATCTGATCGCCTGGGACGCCTCCCCGATCGCCGACCCGGCCGTCCTCGGCGACCCGCGCCGGCAGACGCAGGTCCGGCAGGGCGGCGTCGTCGTCGCCGAGCGGGGCGCGCTGCGGCCCACGCCCTGACCCCACCCCGCGGCGCCGCCCGGCGCCGCGACCCGCCCCCTCACTCGACCACGCCGCGGCACAGGGGCCGCGCGCGTTCCCACCAGGAAAGGTTCGTCCATGAAAGCGCTCGTCATCCAGCAGTCGGGGCCCATCCGGGAGTCCTGCGTGATCCAGGAGATCGACCGTCCGGCCCCCGGGCCCGGGGAGGTCCTGGTGCAGGTGGAGGCGTCCACGTTCAACTACCACGACGTGTTCACCGTGCGCGGGATGCCGGGCATCACGATCGGGTACCCGCGCGTCCCCGGCCTGGACGCCGCCGGGCGGGTCATCGCCGCCGGCGAGGGCGTGGACCCGGCCCTGGTCGGGACGCGCTGCGTCGTGTTCCCGCTGCACCCGACCAAGGGGCTGATGGGCGAGATGCTCGACGGCGGGATGGCCGAGTACCTCGTCGCGCACGCCGACCAGGTGCTGCCCATCTCCGAGGAGATGGACGCCGCGGAGGCCGCGTCGCTGGGCGTCGCGTACGGCACCGCCTACCGGATGCTGATCACCAAGAAGACGGTGAACCCCGGCGACCGCGTCCTCGTGTTGGGCGCCGCCGGCGGCGTCGGCGTGGCGGCCGTCCAGCTCTGCAAGGACCTGGGCGCGGAGGTGATCGCGGCCGTCGGCAGCGAGGACAAGGCCGAGGTGATGCGGGCCATCGGCGCCGACGCGGTCGTGAACTACCGCGAGCACGACTTCCGCAAGTGGGTCTTCGAGCACTACGGCAAGCCGTCGCGCCGCGACCCGGGCACCGGCCTGGACGTCGTGGTGAACTCCACCGGCGGCGACACCTGGGTCGACGGGCTGAAGTGCCTGCGCCGCGGCGGCCGGGTGGCCGTCTGCGGGGCCACCGCCGGGTTCGACCCGAAGGAGGACCTGCGCTTCGTGTGGACGTTCGAGCTGTCGATCGTCGGCTCGACGGGCTTCACCCGGCCCGAGGTCGAGGAGGTCATTCGGCTCACCGAGGCGGGGCGCCTGCGCCCCCTGGTCTCGACGCGCCTTCGGCTCGACGACGCGGTCGAGGGCCTGGCGATGCTCGAGGACCGCACCGCGATCGGCAAGGTCGCCATCCTCCCGGGCGGGGCGACGGCATGAGCACGCTGGAGCACATCAACGGGCGGCTGGCCGCGTCGGAGTTCTACGCGAGCATGGGGCTGGTCGCGACCGACCTCGCGCCGGACCGCCTGGAACTGCGGGCCACGCTCGGCGCGCCGTACATCGTCGGCGGCGAGCAGGGGTTCGTCCACGGCGGCATCCTGGCGACCCTGCTCGACCTGACCGGCGACTGGGCACTGTTCGGGGCCGGCATGGCGCCCGGCCCGACCGTGACCCTGACCGTGAACTACCTGCGCCCGGTTCCCGCCGGGGCGGTGCGCTGCGTGGGCGAGGTGCTGCGGCTGGGACGGCGTCACGCCTTCTGCCGGGCGAGCATCCTGGCCGAGGACGGCACGCTGCTGTGCTTCGGCGAGGGCGTGTACGTGCCCGCGGCGGCCCCGGAGGAACCGTGATGTTCACCGGGCTGGTGGATCGGCGCCGCGGCGGCGCGACCGCGATCCTGGAGGCGGGCCAGAGCGGCTGGCGCCGCGTCAGCTACGACGAACTGCTGCGCGCGGCGGCGCTGCGCCGGGAGGGGCTGGCCCGGACGCTGCGCCCCGGCCAGCTGGTCTTCCTGCGCGGGAACAACTCCTCGGCGTGGCTGGCGAGCTTCCTGGCGGCGACGGACGCCGGCGCGGTGGTCGTCCCCCTGCCCGTCAGCACGCCCGAGCCCAAGGTTCGCGCGCTGGCCGAGCGGCTGGGGGTCACCGCGATGCTGGACGCCGCCCACGACTTCGCGCCGACCCGGCTGCCGCACGCCGCCGACGCGCCGCCACCGCCCGCGGGCACGGCGGTTGTGCTGCTCTCCTCGGGCACGACGGGGGAGCCCAAGGGCATCTGCCTGGGCGCCGAGGGGTTGGCCTGGGGGATCCGCGCCGAGGCGCCCGCGAACCGGTTCGTGGGCCGCCCCCGGCTCGTCACCGGGCCGCTCAGCCACATGAACGGGCTGACCAACTCCCTGCGCACGCTGGCGGGTGGCGGCACGGTCGTCTACCCGGCCGACCTGTCCGGACGCGGCGTCGAGGACGCGCTCGTCCACGGGCGCGTGGAGGAGGTGCTCGCCGTCCCGGCGCTGTTCGCCAAGCTGCTCACCGAGGGCCGCGCCGGCGTCACGTTCCCGCTCGTGCAGCACGTGTCGCTGGGCTCCGCTGCGCCGTCGGAGGAACTCGCCGGCTTGATCGCGGCGGCCTTCCCCGAGGCGGTGGTCACGAACCGGTACGGCACGACCGAGGCGGGCTTCATCGTCTTCCAGTTCGACTCCGACGCGCCGTTGACGTCGCTGGGGCGGCCCGACCCGCGCGTCGAGGTCCGGCTGCGCGACGCGGCCGACGTCGAGGGCGGCAGCGAGGGCGTCCTGCAGGTGCGCTCGCCGCTGCGGGCCCTGGGTTACCTGGGCACGTCGGCGCCGTTCCCCCTGGAGGCCGACGGCTTCGTCGACACCGGGGACCGGTTCCGGGTCGGACCCGACGGCCGGTGGGCCTGGCTCGGACGCGCCGACGACATGGTCGACTGCGGCGGCCAGCTCATCTCCCTGGAGGAGGTGGCGCAGGCCGTGCGCAGCCACCCCGGCGTCCTCAACGCCCAGGCGGTCGCCGTGCCGTCGGCCACCAAGGCCAACAAGCCGGTGGTCTTCGTCGTCCCGCGGGGCGACGCGGCCCCGGGCGAGGAGGAACTGCGGGCCTGGGCGTCGCAACAGCTGGACCCCGTCGCGCTGCCGCGGCAGGTGTGGCTGCTGGACGCCCTGCCGGTGGGTGCCGCGGGCAAGGTCGACCTGGCCGCGCTGCGGCAGCGGGCGCTCGCGGAGGCCCGCCCCGAGGTGCGCCTGTGATCGGCGCCACCTGGCTCGGGGTGGACGCCGGCGTCTGGCTCGTCGTCCTGGCGATGGTGCTCATCGGCGCCGTCGTCCAGGGCGTCGTCGGCTTCGGGCTCGGGATCGTGGCGGCGCCCATCGTCGCCGGGGTCGCGCCCGAGCTCATGCCGGGCGCCCTCATCGTCGCGTCGATGCCGCTGCCGCTGCTCACCCTGGGAGGGGAGTGGCGCTCGATCGACTGGCGCGCCCTGGGCTGGCTCATGGTCGGGCGGCTGCCCGCGACCGCGGTCGGGGTGGCCCTCGTCGCGGTCATCCCGGTGCGGGCACTCCAGCTCATCGTCGCGGCGTCAGTGCTGCTGGCGCTGGGGTTGTCGCTGTTCCGGCTCGAGGTCCCGCGCAACCGCGGCACGCTGGCCGGCGCGGGCGCGGTGGCCGGCATCACCGGCACCACCTCGGCCATCGGCGGCCCGCCGCTGGCGATCGTCCTGCGCAACGACGAGCCGGCGCAGGCGCGGGCCACGATGGCGGTCTACTTCCTCGTGGGGGCGGTGCTGTCGCTGACCGGCCTGACGCTGACGGGCAGCATCGAGCCCTCCAGCCTGGCGATCGGGGCGCTGGGGACCCCGGCGGCCGTCTTCGGGTTCCTCGTGGCGCTCCGGCTGCGGCGCCACGTCGCGGGCGGCCGGTTCCGCACCGCCATCACCGCGGTGAGCGCGGTCGCGGCGGTCATCCTGCTCCTGCGGGCGCTGTAGCGCTCAGCGCGCCGGTCGCGGCGCGCGGTGCCGCTGCGGCGGCTCGGCACCTCCTCGGCGCCCCGCGGCGGCTCAGTGCCCCTGCAGCAGCTTGGTGGCCATCAGCACGTGGTCGCGGGCCGCGACGGCGGCCGCCTCGGCGTCCCCGGCGTGGATGGCCTCGGCGATCCGGACGTGCTGGGCCCACGAGCGGGCCAGCTCGGCGGGGCTGTAGCCGGCCTCCACCTGGCGGTTGAAGGCCAGGATCGTGTTGCGGTCGGTGTCCTCGGCGAGCCGGGGCGAGTGGGCCGCCTCGAGGATCCGCCCGTGGAAGGACGCGTTGATGTGCACGCGCTCGTCGCCGCGGAGCTGGTCCGACTCCTCGTACCGGTGGGCCAGCGCCAGGATCGCGGCCTTCTCCTCGGGGGTGCCGCGGACCGCGGCCAGGTAGGCGGCGTGCGCCTCCAGCGCCGCGCGGACCTGGTAGATGTCCTCGATCTCCGTCACCGAGTGCCGCCGGACGACCCAGCGCCGCCGCTGCGAGACCACCAGGCCGTCGCGGGCCAGCCGCTGGACGGCCTCGCGCACCGGCGTCCGGCTGACGCCGAGCCGCTCGGAGAGCTCGGCCTCGGCCAGCGCCTCCCCGGGCATCAGCTCCCCGGCGACGATCGCCTTCTTCAGCGCCGCGTACACCTTGGAGCTGGCGAGCAGGCCGGGGCCGCTCTCGCCGGTTTCGGGTCCAGACTCGTCCACGACGCCGACCCTATTGCACGGAGCCGCACCGCTGGGAGCAATCATGTATGCAACTTTACATGCAAAGGGTCCGCCGGTCATGATGTCGGCATGGATGGAGTGACCCGCGTGCCCCTGCCCGTCAACGAGCCGGTCCTGGGTTACGCCCCGGGCTCCCCCGAGCGCGCGGCCCTGGAGGCCAGCCTGGACGCGCTCGCGACCCGCGAGCCCGCGCTGCTGCCCGCCTGGATCGGCGGCCGCTTCGTCCCAGGGTCTGGGGAGCGGATCGACGTGACGATGCCGTCGGACCACGGTCACGTCCTCGGCTGGATCCGGGCGGCGGGCGCCGAGGACGCCCGCGCGGCGGTCGACGCCGCGCTGGCCGCCGGGCCCGCGTGGGCGGACCTTCCCTTCGACGAGCGCGCCGCGGTCTTCCTGCGCGCCGCCGACCTGATCGCCGGGCCCTACCGCGCCGAGATCAACGCCGCCACCATGCTGGGCCAGGGCAAGACGGCCCAGCAGGCCGAGATCGACTCCGCCTGCGAGCTCGTCGACTTCCTGCGGTTCAACGTTGCCTACGCGCAGCGGATCATGGCCGAGCAGCCCGAGAGCGCGCCCGGGGTGTGGAACCGGATGGAGTACCGCCCCCTGGAGGGTTTCGTCTACGCGATCACGCCGTTCAACTTCACCGCGATCGCGGGCAACCTCCCGACCTCGGCCGCGCTCCTGGGCAACCCCGTGGTGTGGAAGCCCGCCGTCACGCAGACCCTCGCGGCGTCGGTGTTCGCCCGCGTGCTGGCGCAGGCGGGCCTGCCCGGCGGCGTCATCAACATGCTGCCCGGGCATGGCCGCGAGATCTCCGACGTCCTGCTGGGCCACCGCGACCTGGCCGGCATCCACTTCACCGGCTCGACGCCCGTCTTCCAGTCGCTGTGGCGCCAGGTCGCCGACAACATCGCCGGCTACCGCTCCTACCCGCGCCTGGTCGGCGAGACCGGCGGCAAGGACTTCGTGGTCGCCCACCCGACCGCCGACCGGGCCGCGCTCGTCACCGCGCTCGTGCGCGGGGCCTTCGAGTACTCCGGGCAGAAGTGCTCGGCCGCGTCGCGGGCCTACATCGCCCGCTCGGTCTGGGACGACATCCGCGACGACCTCGTGGCGCGCACCGACGCCCTGGCCGTCGGCGACGTGCGCGACCTGACGAACTTCACCTCGGCGGTCATCGACGAGCGCTCGTTCCGCAAGCTGGCCGCCGTCATCGACGCCTGCCACGCCGACCCGGGCATGGACGTCGTCGCCGGCGGCACCTACGACGACAGCGTCGGCTGGTTCGTGCGTCCCACGGTCGTCGTGGGGACCGACCCCGCCTCCGACCTGTTCACGACCGAGTTCTTCGGCCCCATCCTCGGCGTCCACGTCTACGAGGACGCCGACTTCGAAGCGGTGCTCGACCTCGTCGACGAGGCGTCGCCCTACGCGCTGACCGGGGCCGTCTTCGCGACCGACCGGGCGGCGGTGCTCGAGGCGTCCCGCCGGCTTCGCTTCACGGCGGGGAACTTCTACGTCAACGACAAGCCGACCGGCGCGGTCGTCGGGCAGCAGCCCTTCGGCGGCGCCCGCGCGTCCGGCACCAACGACAAGGCCGGCTCGCTGTGGAACCTCATCCGGTGGGCCAGCCCGCGCGCCATCAAGGAGGCGCTGGTGCCGCCGACCAGCACCGGCTACCCGCACATGGAGGCCTGAATCGGTCCGCCGCGCGGGGCGTCCGGACCGGGAGGGCGGGCACCCGCGCACCGCCGGGTGGCCCTCGCTCGGGGTGCGGACGGCGTTGTCGCGGCCAAGCGCGGCAATCCGTTGACCCCAAGGTGATCGATCACTAACGTCGCAGATCAGGACCAACATCCGCGATCGGAAGGCGATCATCATGCTGCGCGTCGGCATCATCGGGACCGGCGGCATCTCGGCCGCCCACATCAACGGCTACCTTGAGTTCGGCGATCGGTGCGAGATCGTCGGGCTGTGCGACATCGTCCCGGCCAAGGCCGAGGCCCGCAAGGAGGAGTTCGGCCTGACGGGGGCGCGCGTCTACGACGACGCCGGCGCCATGCTCGCCGCCGAGGACCTCGACCTGGTCAGCATCGCCACCCCGCCCAACACGCACGCGCCGCTGGCGATCCAGGCGCTGCAGGCCGGCGTCAACGCGCTGGTGGAGAAGCCGATGGCGCCCTCGCTGGAGGAGTGCGACGCCATGCTGGCCGCCGCGGAGGCGTCCGGGAAGCTGCTCAGCGTGGTCGCCCAGAACCGGTTCCGCGACGATATGGCCACCCTCAAGGAGGCGCTCGAGTCGGGGCTGCTCGGCACCCTGTCGCACGCCCAGATCAACTCGGTGTGGTCGCGCTCGCTGCCGTACTACGACCTGTGGTGGCGCGGCACGTGGGCGTCCGAGGGCGGCGGCTGCACCCTCAACCACGCCATCCACCACCTCGACCTGACGCTGTGGCTGCTCGGCCGCCCGAACGCGGTCACCGCGGTGCTGTCCAACGCCCAGCACGACAACGCCGAGGTCGAGGACCTGTCGGTGGCGATCCTCGCCTACGACCGCGCGCTGGCCGAGGTCACCTCCTCGGTCGTCCACCACGGCGAGGACCAGCAGTCCATCATCATCCAGGGCCAGCATGCCCGGGTGGCGCAGCCGTGGCACGCGGCCGCCGACGCGCACCGGCCCAACGGCTTCCCGTCCGGCCCCAACACCGACCTGGTCGAGAAGCTGGACGCCCTCGCCGAGGCCCACGAGCCGCTGCCGCACACCCGGCACGCCGGCCAGATCGGGGACGTCCTGGCCGCGCTGGCCGAGGGCCGCGAGCCGGCCATCACCGCCGCCGACGGCCGCAACTCGATCGAGCTCGTCACCGCGATCTACGAGTCCGGCATCGAGCGCCGCACCGTCGATCTTCCGATCCCGCCCGAGGATCCCTACTACTGCTCCGGCACGCTCGTCGAACGTGCGCCACACTTCTATGAGAAGTCCGCCTCGGTCAGCGACCTGGACGGCGAGATCACGGTGGGAGCAACGCAGTCATGAACAACAACAACGCACAAGGAGCGATCTCCATGGCCTCTGACGGGATGAACTACGCGCCCGCACCCATGCCCAAGCCCGTCGTCGAGCCCGGCGACTTCACCTTCTCGGTGGTCGGCCTGGACCACGGCCACATCTTCGGGATGACCGAGGGGCTGCTGGGCGCCGGCGCCACCCTGAAGTCGGTCTACGATCCCGACCCGGCCAAGCTCGAGGCCTTCAAGGGCCTGTTCCCCGACGTCGAGGTGGCCCGCGCCGAGGAGGAGATCCTGGGCGACGATGCCGTGCAGCTCGTCGCGGGCGCCGCGGTCACCGCCGACCGGGCGCCGCTGGGCCTGCGCGTCATGGAGGCCGGCAAGGACTACTTCACCGACAAGGCGCCGCTGACCACCCTGGAGCAGTTGGCCGCGGTCCGCGAGACCACCGCCCGCACCGGCCAGAAGTACGCCGTCTACTACAGCGAGCGCATCCACGTCGAGGCCGCCGTCATGGCCGGCCAGCTCATCGAGCAGGACGCCATCGGCCGCGTCATCCAGGTGATGGGCATGGGCCCGCATCGCCTCAACGCGCCGTCGCGTCCGGACTGGTTCTTCGACAAGGAGCGCTACGGCGGCATCCTGTGCGACATCGGCTCGCACAACTTCGAGCAGATGCTGTACTTCACCGGCGCGAAGGACGCGACGGTCACCGACTCCAACATCGCCAACTACGCGCACCCGGAGTACCCGGGTCTGGACGACTTCGGCGACGCCCACATCGTGATGGACAACGGCGCCTCGGGCTACGTCCGCGTCGACTGGTTCACCCCGGACGGCCTCAGCACCTGGGGCGACGGGCGCACCTTCATCCTCGGCACCGAGGGCTACATCGAGCTGCGCAAGTACGCCAACATCACCACCGGCGAGGGCCCCGGCCACGTCTTCCTGGTCGACGGCAAGGGCGAGCACCACTTCAACGCCACCGGCAAGGTGGGCTACCCGTTCTTCGGTCAGCTCGTCCTCGACTCGCTGAACCGCACCGAGAACGCGATGACGCAGGAGCACGCGCTCAAGGCCGCCGAGCTGTCGGTCCAGGCCCAGCTCCAGGCGCGGGACCTCACCCCGCGCGGCTGAGACCCCTCCACGCAGCGGTGCCCGCCTCCCCCGGGGAGGCGGGCACCGCTGTCGGTGTGATCAGGACTTGTCGTCGTCCGAGGGGCCGGGGCCGAGCGGGATCGCGCCGGTGCCGTCCTGCTCCTCCTCGATGACCTCGGTCTCCTCGAGTTCCTCGACCGCGAGGTCCTCCTGCTTCTTGCGGAGGTCCTCGTCGTCCTGCGTGCGGTCCGGGTCGCTCATGGGGTCTCTCCTTGCTGCTCGCTCGGATGCCGGGCGACCCGGGTGTCCAGGCCGCTTCCCGGCGGGGGTGCGGCCACTATAACCACGTCCGGTGCGCCACGTCAGGGGTGCCGAACCGGCCCTGAGCAGGGCGGGCGTCCGGACGCGCTGTCTGTTCGGCGTCCGGACGCCCCGCCTGTTCGACGCCCCGGGCGAGCCGGGGCGCGCCGGCGAGGTCAGCCGCGGCGGGCCGTCACCATGGTCGCGCCGCCCTCGGCGAGCCGCAGGGTGTCGCCCTCGATCTGGTACGAGGTCGCCTTCTCCAGGGCCGCGGCGAACTGCTGCTCCTGCTGCATGACGCCCTCGGGGGCGGGGCACATCTTGCGCGTCGTGGCGAGCGGCCCGAGCTTGATCGTGCCGTCGGAGAACGTCGCCGCGCCGTTGATGGCGTTGCAGCCGGCGTTGGCCGAGACGGAGTCGCCGGTGAAGGCCACCGTCACCTCGGTGTCGACGATCGGGCTGGTCACCCCACCCGCGCCGTTGTTGAACCCGGTGACGACCCATTTGGTTCCGTCGAGGTCCTGGGAGGTCACGGCGAACGCGAGGATCGCCTTGCCGGACGCGTCACGCAGTTCGAGGCGGTCGAAGCGGGCGGCGTAGGTGCGGACCTCCTTCAGCGCGCTGAGGAAGGCGGTCTCCTGGGTCATCACGTCGGGCGCGCACGCCATCATCGTGGAGGTGGCGTCCCCGACCGTGAGGGTGTCGCCGTGCAGCGTGAACGACGCCTGGTAGCGGTTGCACCCGGCGCTGCCGCTCACGCGGCCGTCCGCGCCGAACAGCGCGGTGACGGTGGACCCGGCGACGGGGGCGGCGCCGCGCAGGTCCTCCAGCACCCAGGAGGTGCCTCGGGGGTCGCTGTTGGCGGCGTCCGGCCGCGGCGTGCCCGCGGGGACCGCGTCGTACGCGCACCCCGTCAGCAGCAGCGGCAGCGCGCACAGCGCGACCCAGAATGTACGGATGGTCATGAGGCCCTCCCGGTCTCGTCGTCGGCGCGCCTGTTCGCCCCGTTGCGCTGCGCGTCGTCCGTCCAGTTTAGTGGCGGACGGATCTCAGGGCCGCATCAGCGTCAGCAACTCGCGGGCCCAGGCGGCGGCCTTGGCCGTGTCGACGTGGTCCTGGCTGCCCTTGCCCAGCACCGCCAGAAGCAGGCGCTGGAAGAAGCCGACCTCCTCCTTGACGTAGCGGCCCGCGAAACTCTCCGACGCCGCGGCGTCGACGGACTCGACGGCCGGCCGGTTGTAGCCCAGCGCCTCCTCGCGCTTGCTGGGATCGGCGGCGTTCAGGCACGTGTTGAACACCGCGACCTTCGTGGCCAGCAGGGCGGCCTGGTGGGCGTCCAGCCAGGCGGACGCCTCGGGGTACCACACCGTCGCGTTGATGCCCGAACCCACCACCACGAGGTCGGCGCCGTCGATCGTCGGGGCGTCGGCGAGCGAGGCGAGCCGGACGCGGTGGCCGCCCTGGCGGAGCGGCGCCTCCAGCGCGCGGGCGATGTCGTGGGCGGCACCGCTGCGGGTGGCGTAGGCGATCAGGACGGAACCCATGATTCCTACACTACAGGCTGTAGTAATGCCGAGGCGAGTCGGGTTTCCTTCCCGGCGTCGCTCAGTCGACCGCCTCCACCAGGTGCAGCACGGCGTTCTCGGGGAACATCAGGGGGGCCGCCACGCCCGCGCCGGCGAGCGCGGCGCCGGTCAGGACGACGCCCTCGCCGTCGCCCCACCACGCGGGCGGGCGGAGTGCGGGCGGCCGGCCGGCCAGCAGCGGACGCACCCGGTAGCGGCGGTCGGCGTCCAGCCCGGGCAGGCGCAGGCGTCCGGGCAGGGCGGTGTCGGGGGAGGCGACCAGCGCGTGGCTGAACACCGCCCGGGAGCGGTCCGGCGCGACGACCCCGCCGGCCAGGATCGCGGGGTCGGGGTGGTCGATCCGGATCAGGTCGCCGCGGAGCAGCAGCCCGCGTTCGCGCTTGTAGAAGGCGATCCACTCGGCGAGCTCGGCCCGATCCTCGGGGCCGGCCGTGCGCAGGTCCCACTCGATGCCCAGGTGGCCGAACACGGCCGTGGCCGCGCGGAAGTTTAGGGTGTGCGAGCGGCCCGTCGTGTGCGAGGTGCCGCTGGCGATGTGGGAGCCCATCATCTCCGGGGGGACGAGCTGGGTCGTGCCGCGCAGCATCCGCTGGCGGTCGAGCGGGTCGATGCAGTCCGACACCCAGACCCGATCGGTGCGCGCGAGCACCCCCAGGTCGACGCGGGCGCCCCCGGAGGAGCACGACTCGATCTCCAGGCGCGGGTGGGCCGCCCGCAGGTCGTCCATCAGCCGGTAGGCCGCCAGGGTCTGCGCGTGCACGCCCGGGCGTCCGGACGGCTGGGTGCCCGCGTCGATCAGGTCGCGGTTGTGGTCCCACTTGATGTAGTCGAGGTCGTACTCGGCGATCACGGCGCTCATCGCGTCCCGGACGTGGGCGTAGCACTCCGCGATGCCCAGGTTCAGCACCTGCTGCTGCCGCGACGGGATCGGCGTGCGTCCGCCGGTGGCCATCACCCACTCGGGATGCGCCCGCGCGACGTCGGAGTCGAGGTTCACCATCTCCGGCTCGAACCACAGCCCGAACTGCATCCCCAGCCCGCGGACGTGATCCACGAGCGGGTGCAGGCCCTGGGGCCAGACGTCCGGGGACACGAACCAGTCCCCGAGCCCGGCCGTGTCGTCGCGCCGCGCCCCGAACCAGCCGTCGTCCAGCACGTAGCGCTCGACCCCGACCGAGGCCGCGATGTCGGCCAGCTCCAGCAGCGGCTCCAGGGCGTGGTCGAAGTAGACCGCCTCCCACACGTTGAGCGTCACCGGACGCGCGGCGTCCGGGTGCCCGGGGCGGGCGCGCATGAACCGGTGGAACCGGCGCGCCACGGCGTCCAGCCCCCGGCCGTGGGAGCCGTGCAGCCAGGGCGAGGTGTAGCTCGCGCCCGGTTCGAGGACGACCTCGCCGGGCAGCAGCAGCTCGCCGCCGCCCAGGACGCGCTCGCCCGTCAGGACGCGTTCGGCGTAGTGGGTGTGGTTCCCGCTCCAGCCGACGTGGACGCCCCACACGTCGCCGCCGGCGAATCCGAAGCCTGGGCTGCCGGCGTGCAGGACGGTCGCCGCGTCCGCGCCGGTGCGGCCGTGGCGTCCCTCGCGCAGGTGGGTGCCGAGGGTGAACGCCCGCCGCTGCGGGACCCGCTCCTTGCCCCAGCGTCCGCCGTAGTCGAGCAGTTCGTCCGCCTCCGCGGGCACCGGGTAGGCCAGGGTGAGGTCGTCGAGCTGGTAGGCGTCCGTCCCGGTGTTGGTCAGAATGGCGCGGCTGCGCAGCAGGCCGCCGGCCGCCAGCTCGACGGTGAGCGACAGCCCCAGCCCGGACGCCTCGTCGCCGGCCTCCACCTCCAGGTGGCGTCCGGTGGCCAAGGTCGGCGCATCGGATCCGTCCGCCGCGAGGGGAGCGCCGTCGAGGGTGAGGCCGGTGACCGCGAAGCGCGGCGACCAGTCGCGCCCCGCGCGCGACCCGCTGATCCCGGGGCGTCCGACCCAGCCGGTGTGCGCCTCGGGCAGCAGGGCCAGCCGCGGTGGCGTGTCGGGCAGGTTGGGGCCGGGCGGCGGAACCGCCGCGGCCGCGACGGCCGCCGCGTCCGCGGGGCTCAGATCGCCCAGGTCGGCTCCCCAGTGCAGGATCGCGGGCAGGCGTCCGGCCGTGAGATCGAGGAGGACGGCGACGTCGTCGCCGCGCAGCAGGACGGACGTGTGGTGCGCGGTCATGGCACCACTCTTGCGGGGCGACGCCCCCGGTTCCAGCGGGTTCCGCCGGATTGCCGCGCCAGTCCCGCGCGTGGGGGACGCGTCCGCACCGGGCCACGCCCGGCCGGGCTCCGGCGCCGGCCCGAGGGCATCCGGCGGCGAGCAGACGCCCTGCGCCCGGTTCCCCCGCCGGGTCGGTGCGCCGGGTCGGTCATCCGGCGCGGGCGCGGGCCCGATCAGTCGGCGACGAGCGCGGACGCGGTGTCGACGTCGGTGATCAGCGTGGTGACCCAGCCGCCCAGCAGCGCGGCCCGGATCGCTTCGACCTTGCGCGGGCCCCCGGCGGCGGCCACGCGGCGGGGGACGCGGCGCAGTTGGGCCTCGGTGATCCCTGCGATCTGGGCGTCCACGTCGGCGTTCAGGGCGCGCCCCTGCCCGTCGAAGTACCGGAAGCAGATGTCGCCCACGCCGCCCAGCCGCTGCACCCGGTCGGCGACGCCGTCCAGGATCGTGCCGCTGTCGCGCAGCAGCGGCGAGGGCTCGACGCTGCCGATGCCGACCAGCGCCTGCCCAACATGACGGTGGTCGTGCCCGCCGATCCGGCGCAGACCGCCGCGGTGCTGCGCTGGGCCCACGGCCACGACGGCCCGGTCTACGTCCGGATCGCGCGGGAGCCCGTGCCGGCGATCTTCGACACCGACCACGTCTTCCGTCCCGGCCGGGTCGACGTGGTGCGCGAGGGGAGCGACGTGACCCTCGTGGCCAACGGCATCGTGCTGCACCGCACCCTGGCCGCCGCCGAGGCGCTGGCCGCGGAGGGTGTCGAGGCGCGGGTGCTGGCCGCCGCGTCGGTCAAACCGCTGGACGACGCGGCGATCCTCGCCGCCGCGCGCGAGACCGGCGCCATCGTCACCGTCGAGGAGGGTTACGCCGCCGGCGGGCTGGGCGGCGCCGTCAGCGAACTGGTGGCCCGCGAGGCGTCCGCCCCGGTGCGGGTGCTCGGCTTCGGCGACGCCTTCGCCGCGACCGGCTCGGTGGACTGGCTGCTCGCCCAGGCCGGCCTCACGCCGGCCGGGATCGCCGCCGCGGCGCGCGATCTGCTGCGGGTGGCCGCCTGAGGGCGCCGACGTCGGTCAGGAGGCGTTCAGTCCAGCGCGAGGCGCCGCGCCATCACCGGGATCAGCGCGTCGCGGAACCGGCGCCGGAACGTTCCCAACTCCTCCAGGCCGGGCGGAGCCGGACGCCGCCCCGCGTCGGCGAGGAACGCCATGGCCCCCAGCAGCGCGTCCGTGAGGACCTGCGGCGATACGCCCCGTGCGGCCAGCCAGGCGTCGGTGACCTCGCCGGGGTCGAAGGTCGCGCCCTGGCCGTACGCGGTCGCCGTGAGCAGGCAGGCGTCCAGGTGCGCCGTGCCGCGGGCCGCCCACGGCCAGTCCAGGATCCAGGCCCGCCCGTCGGCCAGCAGGGTGTTGTCGGAGCGGGCGTCCACGACGCAGAGCCGGTCCCCGTCGCTGCGGGGCAGGGCATCGAGCGCGAGTCGGTCGAGCTCCGGAAGGTGCGCGGCGATCCACGGATCGAGGTCGGGATCGGGATCGTGGATCAGCCGGGTGAACCCCGCGTAGTCGGATCCCAGCATCTCCGAGGCGGCTGGCAGGTCGAGAGCGGACGCGTCGACGGCGCCGACCGCTCCGAGGGCGTCCAGGGTCGCTTCGAAGTCGGGGAGCAGCCAGGGGATCTCCGGCTGCCGGCCGTCCACGTCCTCGAAGAGCAGCACCACCCAGCCGTCCAGTTCGGTCGTCGCGAGCATGCGCGGCGCCGGGACGCCCGCGGGCAGCAGCGCGTTCACCCGCGCCTCGGTGCGGTAGAGCGCCGCCGAACCTCGTTCTGGCTCGGGTGAACGGCCTTGCAGAACGCCCGACGGCCGTCGGCGAGCCGCAGCCGCTCGGCCGCTCCCGGTGAGAAGCCCCCGGTCTGGGGCAGGTGTTCGACGACCGCGCCGCCCAGGGCGGACTCCACCCAGGCGTGGACCGGCCCGGGGAGGTCCTGGTATCCGATGCGTCGCGTGAACACACCGGCACGCTACCGGCTGCGCGGCGGATCGCCGGTGGCGGGCGGGGCGCGTCGTTAGGGTGGACGCCGACGCCGACACCAGGAGGAAGCGCGTGGACCCGCAGCAGCTCGAATCGATCGCCGCGATGCTCGGGGTGGTGGGGCGCCTGCACCGCGAGCCCCCGGGCGACACCGAACTCGGCCTGCTGCGCGCGCTCGTCGACCAGTGGCCGCTCGACGCGGCCCCCGACTCCGACGCCGGCCTGGAGCTGTGGCGCGCCTCCGCGGACGCGGGGGAGGACGCCGCGCAGATCCGCGCCGACCACGACCGGCTCTACGGCGTCGCCGCCAAGGCTGTGGTCGCCCCCTTCGAATCGGTGCAGCGCGAGAAGGACCGGCTGGTGTTCGGCCAGGCCACCCACCAGGTGCGGGACGCCTACGCGCGGCTGGGGCTGCAGGCGCCCGAGCTCAACCGCGAGCCCGACGACCACGTCGGGCTGGAGCTCGACTTCCTGTCCCAGGCTCTGCTGCTGGCCCGCGACGCCGCCGACGCGGGGGACGCCGCCGCCTCGGCCCGCATCCTCGACGCGGCGGCGGACTTCCTGCGCGAGCATCCGCGCGCCTGGGTGCCGGACGTGATGGCCACGGTGCGGGACGAGGCCGACACCGCGTTCATGCGGGGCCTGGCGCTGCTGACGCGCGCGGTGTTGGACGCCGCCGATCGCTCGCTGCCGGCGCGCGATTGAGGCCGCCGGCGCACCGCCCGGTGGGCGCGCCGGCTCGGGTGCGTCGGCCCTTGGGTCGGCCCAGATCGAGGGGCCGCGGCTCAGGTCAGTCCGCTTCGATCAGTCCGGCTCGGGTCCTGCCCGCTCCGGGGCGGCCGGCAGGGCCTTGCGTCGTCCGGTCGCCGAGCGGGAGCGGCGCAGCGTGATCGACCCGTCCGCGTCCGGACGCGCCAGCTGCCACGGCGGCGCCAGCGTCAGGTAGACCTCGACGACGTCCTCGGGTGGGTCGGTCATGCCGGTGACGATCCACGCGTGGATCACCGCGACCATGCTGTGGGCCTGCTGGCTGATCGCCATCGCCGTCCACAGCGGCGGCACCGGTGGGCCGGTCAGCAGTGCCGTCATGGCGTGGACGTAGCGGCTGGACGCCTCCTCGAAGTAGTTCGTCAGGGCGCCCGACACGGTCGACTCCTGCGACGTGATGACCTCGTAGACGGCGCGGTGGTCGCGCACGTGCTCGAGCAGCCCCTGGTAGATCTGGCGCCACAGGCCGACGTAGTCGGCGCCGGCGTGGCTCATCTGCTCGGCCAGCGCGTCCAGCCGGGGCCGGAGCTCGGCCACCAGGGTCTCGGCGAGCAGGGCGGCCGGCGACGCGCCGTGGGCGTAGAAGGTGGCGCGCGACACCCCGGCCGCCGTGGCGAGCTCCGCGACGGTGATGGTCTCGGCGGGTCGGGTGGCGGCCAGGTCCAGGAGCGCGGCGATCAACTGCTGGCGCACGCGCCGGTAGCGCGGGTCGTCGGCGGGGGTCCGGCTCACGGCGTTGTCCTCTCGTGTACGGGCCGACAGTAGCCGGGTGGTTGAACCGCCAACGACACCGTTGCCGGTGCGTCGGCGCACGGCGTCCCGGTCGGCCATCCGTCACGGTCGTCGGGACGGAAAATGCGGTTTTGCGACACGGCTATTCGACACCTGCACTATAGTGGACAGTTGTCGAATAGGGCCGCGATCCGACGGCCCGGAGGGGGACGGACCGCATGACCGACGAGGCCGTGATCCACGCCGAGGGGGCGCCGCACGAGCAGGCGCGGGGCCTGAGCCGCCGCTCGCTCGTGCAGTGGTCGGCAGCCGTGGGCGGGACGACCGCCCTGGTGACGCTGATGCCGAAGAACACCGCGAACGCCGCCGGACCGGGCGCCGGGGCCGAGGCCGGTTCGGAGTTCGTCTGGTCCGCGTGCACCGTGAACTGCGGTTCGCGGTGCCCCCTGCGCCTGGAGGTGAAGGACGGCACCATCCTGCGCGTCCTGCCCGACGACACCGGCTCGGACGAACTCGGCGACCAGCAGGTGCGCGCGTGCGTCCGCGGCCGCGCCATCCGCCACCGGATCTACAACCCCGACCGCCTCAAGAAGCCGATGAAGCGCAAGCCCGGCACCAAGCGCGGCGAGGAGCAGTGGGAGACCATCTCCTGGGACCAGGCGCTGGACGAGATCGCCGACAAGATGAAGGACATCAAGGCCAAGCACGGCAATGAGTCCATCTACATCAACTACGGCACCGGCACGCTCGGCTCGACCATGGCCCGCTCCTGGCCGCCGGAGCGCACCGCCTTCGCCCGCCTCATGAACACGTGGGGCGGCTACCTGGACCACTACTCCGACTACTCGACCACGCAGATCACCGCGGCCTACCCGTACTTCTACGGCGGCTGGCAGTCGTCCAACTCCTTCGACGACGCCCGGAACGCCCGGCTGCAGGTCATGTTCGGCAACAACCCGCTCGAGACCCGGATGTCCGGCGGCGGGCACACGTTCGTGAGCCAGCAGATCAAGCGCGATCACGGCGTCCGCACGATCATCATCGACCCGCGCTACTCCGAGACGGCCGCGGTGATCGGCGACGAGTGGGTGCCGCTGCGTCCGGGTACCGACGCCGCCCTGATCGCGGGCATGATCCACGTGATGCTGGCCGAGAACCTGCACGACCAGGCCTTCCTCGACCGCTACTGCGTCGGCTTCGACGAGCACACGCTGCCCGAGGGGGCACCCGCGCACGGTTCCTACCGCTCCTACGTGGAGGGCGCGGGCCCCGACGGCATCGCGAAGACGCCGGAGTGGGCCTCCGCGATCACCGGCATCCCCGCCGCGCGGATCGTGCAGCTGGCCCGCGACATCGCCGGCGCCAAGCCGTGCGCGATCACGCAGGGCTGGGGCCCGCAACGCCACGCCAACGGCGAGAACACCGCCCGCGCGATCTTCATGCTCGCCTGCGTGACCGGCAACATCGGCATCCCCGGCGGCGGCACCGGCGGCCGCGAGGGGTCGGCCGGCCTGTCGATCGTCACCCCGTTCAACGACGGCCTGAAGAACCCCTCCAACAAGATCATCTCGGTGTTCTCGTGGCTCGACGCAGTCGAGCACGGCGAGAAGATGGACACGTTCAACGCCGGTGTCTGCGAGAAGCCGGCCCCCGGCGTCCGCGCGGCGAAGGTCCCGGTCGACGCGGAGGGCAACCCCACCAACACCAGGCTCGAGACCCCGATCAAGATGGTGTGGCAGTACTCGGGCAACTCGGTGGTCAACCAGACAGGCGACAACAACCTGTCGGTGGAGATGCTGCAGGACGACACGCTGGCCGAGCTGATCGTCGTGTGCGACATCCAGTACACGGTCTCCGCGCGCTACGCCGACTACATCCTGCCGGGCACCTCGGCCGCCGAGGAGGACGACATCCACCCGGGCGAGAACGGCGGGCCGATGGCGTACGGCATCGTGTCGTCGCAGGCGATCGAGCCGCTGTACGAGTGCCGCAACATCTACGACATCTGCACCGACCTGGCCAAGCGGCTGGGCACCGAGGCCGCCTTCACCGAGGGCAAGAGCCGCGAGCAGTGGCTGCGCGACACCATCGCGGCGAGCCGGGTCAAGGATCCCAAGCTGCCCGACTACGACACCTGGAAGAGCCAGGGCATGTACCGGCGCAACGCCGGTCCGTCCATCGCGATGGCGAAGTACCGCAGCGACCCGGACGCCAACCCGCTGCCCACCCCGTCGGGGAAGATCGAGATCTACTCCGGACGGCTCGCGGCGATGGCGAAGGCGTGGGAGTTCGGGGTGTTCCGGCCCAAGCTCCCCGGCGACCAGCTCACGGCGCTGCCCGAGTACGTCGACTCGTGGGAGAGCGGCGAGGCGGCCCGCGACTCCGACCAGCATCCGCTGCAGGTCATCGGCCACCACTACAAGGGGCGGACGCACTCCACCTACGGCAACGTCGACTGGCTGCAGGAGGCGCACCCGCAGACCGCGTGGCTCAACAACCTGGACGCCGCCGCGCGCGGCATCGCCAACGGCGACGAGGTGTTCGTGTTCAACGACCGCGGCACCGTGAAGCTGCAGGCCCGCGTGACCGAGCGGATCATGCCCGGCGTGGTGTCGATCCCCCAGGGCGCCTGGTACGACCCGAAGCCGGCCTCGGCGGTCGCCCCGCCGCCCGGCGCGAACAAGGACAAGCCCGTCGACGTCGCGGGCAGCGTCAACTCGCTGACGTCGCTGCACCCCTCGCCGCTGGCCAAGGGCAACGCGGTGCACACGACCCTCGCCCAAGTGGTGAAGAGCTAAGAGGATTCAGGACAGATGGCAGAGAACTTCACCCAGGCCGGCGCCCAGTACGGCTTCTACTTCGACCAGACGCTGTGCACCGGCTGCAAGGCGTGCCAGGTCAGCTGCGTGGACAAGCACGACCTGCCCACCGGCGTCCTGTGGCGGCGGGTCGCCGAGTACTCCGGAGGCACGTGGCGCGTGGACGGCACCACCGCGACCCCGAGCATCTTCACGTACTACTCGTCGGTGGCCTGCAACCACTGCGAGAACCCGATCTGCATGCAGGTGTGCCCGACGACGGCGATGACCCGGCGCGACGACGGCACGGTGTACGTCGACGACTCCAAGTGCGTCGGCTGCCGCTACTGCGAGTGGGCCTGCCCCTACGGCGCGCCCCAGTTCAACGCGGACACCGGGCACATGACCAAGTGCGACCTGTGTCACGACTACCGCTCCGAGGGCAAGGCCCCCGCCTGCGTCTCAGGCTGCCCCTCCCGCGCCCTCGACTTCGGCCCGATCGAGGAACTGCGCCGCGCGCACGGCACCGAGGCGGGCATCGCCCCGCTGCCCAACCCGGCGATCACCGAGCCGCACCTGGTGATCACCCCGCACCGCAACGCCCAGCCGTGGGACAACGCCACGGGTCACATCGCGAATCCCGGAGAACTGTGATGAACGCTCATGACCTCCCGATGGTGCTTTTCACCGTCATCTCGCAGCTGTGCGTGGGGACCTTCCTCACGCTCGGCGTGATCAAGATCGTGGCGGCCGGACGCCACTCGGCCCCGTGGTCGAGCGCGTCGTGCAGCCCGTCCTGTACGCCATCGGCCCCGCCATGGTGTTCGGCCTGGCGGTGTCGATGCTCCACATGAACGACATCACCAACACGTTCAACGTGATCCGGCACTGGGATTCGTCCTGGCTGTCGCGCGAGATCCTGTTCGGCGTCTCGTTCGCGGCCTTCGGCTTCCTGTTCGCCCTGATGGAGTGGTTCAACTGGGGCAGCCCGATCATGCGGAACACCGTGGCCGCGGTCGCGGCCGCCCTCGGCGTCGGCCTCGTGCTCGCCGAGTCGATGATCTACTACTCGCTGGTCACCGTGCCCGCCTGGCACTCCTGGATGGTGCCGTTCTCGTTCTTCGCGACCACGATCATGCTGGGCGCCCTCGCCGTGGGCGCCGCGCTGATGGTCACCGCGTGGGTGCGGTCGCGCCGCGCCGACGCCGCGCGTCCGGATTCGCCCGCCACGATCGCGGAGGACCTCAAGCCCGAGGGCTCGACCGGAGGCGGCCTGGCGCTGCAGATCCGGCGCCGCGTCCAGCAGATCAACGCGCCCACCAACCTCGAGGAGTGGACGCTGTCGGTGGGGGTCGTGCGGTGGATCGCGTTCGTGTCCGCGGCCGTCGCCGTGGCGCTGCTCGTGGCCTACCCGGTCTTCATCGGCCAACTGGCCCAGGGCGGCCCCGCCGCGCAGGCGTCGCTGGGGATCCTGATGGGCGGCACGCTCGTCGTCCGGCTGGCCCTGTTGGCCCTGGTCGCGGTCGCGCTCGGGTTCTTCGTGTACCGGATGGCCGCCTCGGCGAAACTGGCGACCGCCCGTACGCTGGTCGTGCTGGTGATCGGGGCCTTCGCGCTCGCGCTGACCAGCGAACTGCTCGGCCGCTTCCTGCACTACGCGATCATGGTGCGGATCGGCCTGTGACCGACCAATTGGAGGCTCGCGTGACGGACGTGACGGCGATGGGTGTCGCCGCGGCGGGGTTCGCCCTGTCGCAGGTCGTGCTGGCCCCGCCCGAACGCGGCTTCCTGCTCCGGATGCGCGACTCGCGCGCCCGGCGCTCCTGGCCGCTGCACGACGCGGCGTCCGAGGCGGGGCTCGCCCTGGTCGGCCAGGGGTTCGAGGCCCAGGGCGTCCGCGAGGACTGGGGCCGGCTGCTCGGCCCCGGCGCCGAGGTGGACGCCCTGCTCCCGGACGCCGCCGCGCTGGTGGAGCTCTACGACGCGCTCGGCGTCCCGGCCGAGCAGCGCGCGGGCGTCCCGGACGGCCACGTCGGGCTGGCCCTGATGGGGCTGGCGCACGGGGTGGCCCGGCGCGCCCAGGTCGAGATCGAGGGCGACGTCGCGGAGGCCGAGCGGCTGCGCGGCCTGACCGCGGACCTGCTGCTGCGGGTGCGGAACGGCGTCACCGCGGCCGCCGACGCCGTGGGCGCCGGAGCCGACTCCACCTTCTACCGCGCCGTCCCGCTCTGGATCGCCGGCTACCTCGACGCCGTCGCCGAGCAGACGGCCTAGCGACGCCGCGATGACCGCAGAGCCGGACCTCACGCGTCCGATGCTGCGATGGCTGACGTCCATCGACCTCCCGGCCCGCGTCCTCGTGGTGTGCGCCCACGGCGGGGCCGGCTTCGTGCCGGCGACCGAGGCGCTCGTCCGCCTCGACGGCTGCGTCGCGGACGCCGGCATCGGCCTGCCCGCCCAACTGCTGGCCTGCGGGGTGGCGCGCGTCGGCGTCCTGCCGTGCGTCGAGGACCCCGCCCGCGGCGCCGCGCAGGTGGCGAGCTGGGCGGAGGTGCTGCCCGACGTCGCCGCCGCGGATCCCGTCCCGACGCCGCGTCGCCGCATCCGGCGGCCGGCCAGCGGCCCGGTCTACGAGTTGGGCCGCCCGCAGGTGTCGCGGCGGTTCGCGTTCGGCCTGGGCGCCGCGCACGGGCTCCCGTTCGCGCTCGCCGACGAGGAGCCCCAGCGGGTGGTGGCCTCCCTGCGTCTGCTGGAGGAGCAGGGGCGCGCCCGGTTCGCGCGTCCCGCGACCCCGGCCGCTGCCGTTCCCGTCGACCCGTCGGCGTCCGGCGAGGTCCTGGCCGCGACCGCCGCCGACCGGCAGTTGACCGGCGAGGACCGGATCGAAACCGTCGACCCGCTTCCCCCGGTGGACGACCACCCCGCGACTCCCGCGGACCAGCCTTGCGCGGCCGTCGACCAGCCCGGTTCCCATCCGGACGCGCCAGGGGCGACCGGCCGGCGCGCCGAGCCCGGCAGCAGCGCGGTCGCGCTGGCGGCGTCCGGGTGCGTGGCGTGCGGAGTGTGCGTGCGGGCGTGTCCGCACGACGCGCTGGACCTGGCCCACGAGGCCGACCGCAGCGTCCTCACGCAGATCCCCGAGCGCTGCTCGGGCGAGCAGGCGTGCGTCCGGCTGTGCCCGCACGACGCGCTCAGCGTCGCCGGCGCGTTCAGCCTGTTCGACCTGGCCCGCACCCCGACGGCGGAGCTGGCCGTGGTCGCGACCGCCGGCTGCAAGCGCTGCGGCGCGCGCCACCCGGCCGCCGAGGGCGAGCTGTGCCCGCCGTGCGCGTTCCGGTCCCGCAACGCGTTCGGCCACATGCCCGTCCAGCCCCGCTAGGCCGAACCCGGCGACCTGGACCCGTCCCTCGCCGCGGGCCCGCCGGCGGGCAGCTGAGAGTCCCGAGCCGGCGTCCTGAGCCGCGCGGGTGGCGATGCTTCCCGATCGACGGGGCGGGCGGTAGGTTCCGCGCATGCGTCGATGGTTGCCGCGCATCCTGCTCGGGGTGCTGCTCCTGCTCGTGATCGCCGTGGTCGGCGCGTACTGGTACGCCCGGCCGCTGCTGCTGACCGGCACCGGCTACGCCGCCCACAACGCCTGCGCCGTGACGCACCTGGCGGGACGCGACGACCCGGCGTCCGACCTGCCGCCGAACCCGCTGGTGCCCTACCTGTCGGTGACGGTGACCGACGACGGAGCGTCCGCGAGCGTGCTGGGCGTCCTGGCGACGCAGAAGGCGTGGTTCACGCCCGGCTTCGGCTGCACGCTGGCCGCGCAGCGCCCCGACCTGGGGAGTGCCACGCCGGCGTCCGCGGGGCGGGGCTGCCCGGCGGGGCATCCGTGGCGGCCGTGGACGCGGCGATCGGGCGGGCGTTCGGCGACGACCTGGACGCCGCGGCGCGGGCCGGGCTGGGCACCCGCGGCGTCGTCGTCCTCAAGGACGGCCGGGTGGTGGGCGAGCGGTACGCCGACGGCTTCACCGCCGACACGCCGCAGCTCGGCTGGTCGATGAGCAAGAGCGTCACCAACCTGCTCGCCGGACGCCTCGCGCTGGAGGGGACCGTCGCCCCGCAGGACCACGACCTGCCGCAACTCCCCGGCGACAAGGCCGCCATCACCGTCGACGACCTGATGCGGATGACCAGCGGCCTGTCGTGGGACGAGACCTACGACCTGGGCACCCCGATCACCCGGATGCTGTTCATGGAGCCCGACATGGGCTCCTACGTCGCCTCGCTCCCCGTCGCCCACGCGCCCGGGGCCTACCAGCAGTACTCCAGCGGCAGCACCACGCTGCTGTGCGACGTGCTCGGGGAGAAGGCCGGCGCGAAGGCCGACCTGCCGCGCCGCGAGCTGCTGGCGCCGCTGGGGCTGAGCCGCGCCACCTGGGAGCCCGACGCGTCCGGGACGCCGGTGTGCGGTTCCTACCTGTGGGCCACGCCCCGGGAGTGGGCGACGATCGGGTGGTTCGCCCTGAACGACGGGGTGTGGAACGGGCGGCGGATGCTGCCCGAGGGCTGGATGGCGCGCTCCACCACCGCCGAGCCGGTCGAGCAGACCCAGGAGGACGAGGGCTACGGGGCCGGCTGGTGGCTCAACACCCGCCCCGACGGCTCGCCCGTCGCGCCCGGGCTCCCCGCGGACGCCTACCGCGCCGTCGGCCACGACGGCCAGCGCGTCTACGTGGTGCCCTCCGAGGGCCTCGTGGTGGTGCGGATGGGCTTCAGCCCGTCGGCCGACGACCTGCGCACCGACGCCCTGGTCGCGGACGTGATCGCCGCCCTGCGCTGACCCGTCAGGCCGGTGGGGTCGCCCGGGCGGCCAGCAGGTCCAGGCCGATGGTGACCACGTCGGCGACCGACGGCAGGGCGTCCACCTCGGCGCGCGGGAGCCACTCGGCCCGGTCGGTGGAGCCGGCCACCTCGGTGGTGCCCAGCGCGCCGCCCACGATGCGGGCGGTGTAGAACAGCCGGACGCCCTTGCGGGGGCGGGGCCGCTCGGTGTCGATCCAGGTCGAGGTGCCCAGGAAGCCGTTCAGCTCGACGTGGTAGCCGCTCTCCTCGTGGACCTCCCGGACGACGCCGTCCTCGACCGCCTCGGCGAACTCGATGCCGCCGCCGGGCAGCGACCAGGCGGCGAGTTCGGGGCGAGCCTCGCCGTTCCACCAGCTCAGCAGGACGCGGTCCGCCGGATCGACGATGACGGCGTAGCCGGCGACCCGGGTGTCGTACTCGGTGAAGTCCATCCCGCCACGCTAACGCGAGCCTCCGCCCTCCGCCGTGGCGCGCGGGCCCGCGGGGCCGGCGGGGTCGCCGGTCAGGCGCGCCACGAGCGGGTCGTTGACCCGGCGCGTGAAGAACTCGATGAGCGGGCCGTTGAAGAACGCGGTCATCACGGTGCCCAGCCCGACGGGCCCCCCGGCGACGGCGGCCGCGACGAGGAACGCCAGGTCCTGCGGGACGCGGACGGCCTTGTACGACCAACCGGTGCGTTCGACGACCATCGGGGCGAGGGCGTCGTACGGGGCGATCCCCACGTCGGCGCTCATGTAGGCGGAGGCGCCGAAGTCGAAGATCATGATGCCGACGAGGAAGTACACGATGGCGGTCAGCGGCCGCCCGTCGTGGGGCAGGATCGGCTGCAGGACGCCCGTGAAGAAGTCGATGAAGAACCCCGTCAGCACCATGTTGATGATCGTCCCGATCCCGATGAACGAGCGGCCCCAGATCAGCACCGGGAGGAAGAGCGCCGCGTTCGCCAGGAGCTGGAACGGCCCCAACCCCCAGCCCAGCAGCGCTCCGACGCCGGCGTTGAAGGCGGTGTAGGGGTCGACGCCGACCCCGCCCACGCGCAGGATCGCGGCGCCCAGGCCGAGGATCACCACGCCCGCCAGCGCGTAGAGCGGACGCACGACGCGGCCTCGATTCGGGTCCTGGGCCATGGTTGAACTCCTGGGGTGGGGGAGATCGGTGCTGCCTGCCCAGCATCCTAGGACGGCGTTGTGGGGGTATCCAGAGCGCGGACGCCGACCTAGCGTGGGGGCATGCAGGCACTGACGATCAGCCCCGGAACCGCCCAGTCGCTCCGGCTCGACGAGATCGACGCACCCCCGGTCCCCGACGGCGAGGTGCTCGTCGACGGCCTGCTCCTGGGCGTCTGCGGTACCGACCGGGAACTCGCCGACGGCGAGTACGGGTGGGCGCCGCCGGGTCGGGACCGGCTCATCATCGGCCACGAGTCCCTCGGCCGGGTCGCCCAGGCGCCGCCCGGCTCCGGGTTCGAGCCCGGTGACCTCGTGGCCGGCGTGGTCCGCCGGCCAGACCCGGTGCCGTGCGGCGCGTGCGCCCACGGTGAGTTCGACTTCTGCCGCAACGGGCGCTACACCGAGCGCGGCATCAAGGAACTGGACGGCTTCGGCGTCCAGCGCTGGACGTCCGCCCCGGAGTACCTGGTGAAGCTCGATCCGGCGCTCGGGCGGGCGGGCGTCCTGATGGAGCCCTGCTCCGTGGTGGCCAAGGCGTGGGACCAGGTCGACCGGATCGGCGGCCGCGCCTGGTTCGAACCCCGGACGGCCGTCGTCTGCGGCGCGGGGCCCGTGGGGCTGCTCGCCGCGCTGCTGGGCGTCCAGCGGGGGCTCGACGTCCACGTCCTCGACGTGGTGACGGCGGGGCCCAAGCCAGGGCTGGTCGCGGACCTGGGCGCCACCTACCACACGGCCGGTCTGGACACCCTGCTGGACGAGGTCCGCGTGGACGTGGTGATCGAGACGACGGGCGTCCCGGCCGTCCTCGCGGCGGCCCTGCGGAATGCGACGCCCTACGCGCTCACGTGCCTGCTCGGCATGCACGACCCCGAGCCGCCCGTCGCCCTCGATCTGGCGACCGTCGGCAGGGACGCGGTGCTGGGCAACACCGTCGTGGTGGGATCGGTCAACGCCAACGTAGCCCACTGGCGCGCCGCCGCGCAGGCCCTCGGGGAGGCCGACTGCTCCTGGCTGCTGCGGCTCCTCAACCGCACCGTCCCCCTCTCGCGCGCGCCGGAGGCCTTCGTGCCCCAGCCCGACGACGTGAAGGTGGTCATCGACCTCCAGCCCTGAGGACGCCCCCTCCGGCGTGCCCGCGGGGCGCTAGCGTTGCCCCGACACCTAGAAGGAGCGACGATGCCTGTTCTCGACCCCTACGCCGCCGATACCGACCGCTACGACGGCCGGATGCCCTACCGCCGGACCGGCGACAGCGGCCTGATGCTGCCCGCCGTCTCGCTGGGGTTGTGGCACAACTTCGGCGACGACGTCCCGTTCGCCCGCCAGCGGGACATCCTGCGCCGCGCGTTCGACCTGGGCATCACCCACTTCGACCTGGCCAACAACTACGGCCCGCCCTACGGCGCCGCGGAGGAGAACTTCGGGCGACACCTGCGCACCGACTTCGCCCCCTACCGCGAGCAACTGGTCATCTCCACCAAGGCCGGGTGGGACTTCTGGCCCGGCCCGTACGGCAACCTCGGCTCGCGCAAGTACCTCCTGGACTCCCTCGACGCCTCGCTGCAGCGCATGGGGCTGGACCACGTCGACATCTTCTACCACCACCGCGCCGACCCGGACACGCCGCTGGAGGAGACGATGGGGGCGCTCGACCACGCCGTCCGCTCCGGACGCGCGCGCTACGTCGGCATCTCCTCCTACTCGCCCAGCCGGACGCAGCGGGCCGTCCAGATCCTCAAGGAGATGGGCACGCCGCTGCTGATCCACCAGCCGTCCTACTCGATGCTGAACCGCTGGGTCGAGGAGGGGCTGCTGGAGGTGCTGCAGGCCGACGGCGTCGGGGCGATCGCGTTCTCGCCGCTCGCCCAGGGCATGCTGACGAACAAGTACCTCGGCGGGATCCCGGGGGACTCCCGCGCCGCGCAGGGCAAGTCGCTGTCGGAGGGCCTGCTCACCGAGGAGAACCTCGCGCACATCAGCGCCCTGAACGACATCGCCGCGGCGCGCGGCCAGTCGCTGGCGCAGATGGCGATCGCCTGGGTGCTCCGCCAGCCGGCGGTCACCTCGGCGCTGATCGGCGCGTCGTCGGTCAAGCAGTTGGAGGACTCGGCCGCCGCGGTCCAGAACCTCACCTTCACCGACGCCGAGCTGTCCGCGATCGACGACCACGCCCGGGAGGGCGGCCTCAACCTGTGGGCGGGGCCGTCCTCGGTGGAGTGAGGCCGGGGCCGGACGCCGAGCGGGCGCGCCCACCGATCCGCTCGGCCCCGGCCTGACCCCGGACGCGTCGCGCCCGGGCGGCGCCGATCAGGCGGTGCTCCACGCGGTGGACCGGTCGCGGCCGGCCGCGATCAGCATCTCGGCCAGCGCCGTGGAGAGCCAGTACGCCGGGAACTCGAGGTGGACGCCGGTGTCGAAGGTCACCGTCCCGTCGCCGAGTTCGAGCCGCAGGCCGTCGAAGCCGTCCGCGTGCCAGATCTGCGAGGCCGGAAACCACCGGGCCCCCGGCGCCGCCATCGCCTCGGCGCGCGGGGCGCGGACCACCGCGCGGACCCGCTCGAACGGGCTCGGACCCGCAGCGGCCGGCAGCACCAGCACCCCGTCGCCGTGGACGAACGCGTCCAGGACGACCCCGCGGTCGATCCGGCCGTCCTCGACGGGGTTCAGCCCGGCCGAGGCGGCCAGGAAGCGTTCGTCCGGGTCGCGGGGGAGCCGCAGGTCCTCGTCGCCGTGGTGCGCGGCGATGAACGCCCTCAGCGGCTCGTTGCTGGAACCGGAGACCGCGTCCCGCAACGCCTCGGCCAGCCCGGGCGGGTCGTCCCACACCACGTGGTCGTCGCCGCCGAGGGACCAGTCGATCCGCAGCGCCCGCACGCCGAGCGCGACCCGGCTCGCGGTCAGCAGTTCCCACTCGAAGTCGGCGCCGACGAACGCCGGGTCGGTCAGCACCGAGCGCGGCGTGGGCTCCTGGCCGCCGTCCAGGATCTCCTCCATGCTCAGCCACTTCAGCTGGTCCCCCGCCCGCTGTGCGACCTCGTCCCAGCCGACCGCCGGGTACGGGGCGACCAGCAGGCCGTCCTCCAGGTCGGTCAGGGACGCGAGGCCGCGGTCGAGCAGGTCGACGGCGAGTTCGCCGCGGGGCGCGAAGCCGCCCGGGCTCGCGGCCAGGATCCGCTGGTGCGCCTCCGCCATGGACGCCCGCGCCCGGCCGTGGTCGAACAGGTCGAGCCGCATCCGGGTCTCCGCCCCGTGCTCGGCGGCGCGGGCCAGGACGGCGCGGGCGTCCGTCAGGGCGGTGCGGGGCGCGATCCGGCCGGCCGCGCGGGTGGCGCGCTCCTCGCGGGCGTGCTCGCCGGTGCCGGCGATGGCGCGGTACACCGCGGCCCGCAGCTTCAGGATCCAGCCGAGATCCGCCCGGGCGGCGCGCTGGGTGAGCCGCTCGCCGAACGGGTCGGTCCCGCCGCCGGCCGCGCTGAGTTCGGCGGTCAGCAGCGCCCGGAACTGGTCGGTGGTCAGCAGGGCCAGCGTCGGCACGCCGACCCGGAGCAGGCCGCGGTCGTGATCGACGCGCAGCGCCGGTTCGCCGTCGAGCGCCAGGCGCTCGGGCGGTGCGACGCGGGCGGCGCGCGCCGCCTCGGTCAGGGTGTCGCGGAGCCGGGGGTGCGGCGTCGGGTCGAGCGGGGTGTCGATCTGGACGGGCGGTGGCCCGTCCCCCTCGCCGCGGCGGGGGAACGCGAGCCCGAGCACGATGAGCGCCAGGACCAGGCAGACGGTGCGCACGAACGGCCCCCAGCCGAGGCCCAGCTCGAGCCACAGCCCCAGCGCGGCGATCCCGCCGGCGATCAGCACCGGGATCAGGAACTGGACGACCGAGGCGACGGTGAGCCGCACGCGGCTCGGGCCTGAAGGCATGACGGGACTCCTCGGGAGGGGGCGGTGGCACCGCAGAGGCTATCGCCCCGGCGAGCCGATGCCGGTGGTCATTCCGGGGCGCGGGGAAGCTCGCGACGCGATCCGTAGGCGCTCAGCAGGAACGGCAGCGCGGAGAGGGCCTGCACCAGCGCGCCGACCCACAGCGTCTCGCGGGCGCCGATCAGCGAGCCCAGGCCCCCGGCCAGCAGCGCCCCGAGCGGCATGATGCCCCACACCACGAACCGGATCGACGCGTTCATCCGCCCCAGCAGGCGCGGCGGGCACAGCCGCTGCCGCGCCGTGACCTGCACCATGTTGTAGCTGACGACGCAGAAGCTCAGCACCACCTCCGCGACGGAGAGGACGACGATCGCACGGGTGACGTCCAGCCCCGCGGCGACCGGGAACAGCGCCGTCGCGACGGCCGCCAGCGCCATCGACAGCCGCAGCATGACGCCCTCGCCGAGACGCTCGGCCAGGCGCGCCGCGAGCAGCGACCCGATGATTCCGCCCACCGCACCCGCGGTGAACAGGACGCCGAGCATCGCCGGGGGCGCGCCGACGTCCCGGAGCACGACCAGCGTCAGCAGGGTGAAGACGATCGTCGAGCCGAGGTTGGACAACCCGGTCGTCGTGACGAGCAGCCGCAGCAACGGCTGGGACGCCACGAACGCGATGCCCTCCCGGATCTCCACGAACAGGTTCTGCCGCTCGGACGCCGGAGCCGGGACCTCGTCGTCCCGGATGAACCCCAGCAGGAACGCTGACAGCGCGAACCCGATCGCGTTGGCCAGCATGAGGAAGGGGGCGGCGATCACGGCGAGCAGCCCGCCGGCGACGCCGGGGCCGCCCAGCCGCGCGACCTGCGCGACGCCCTCCAGGACGCCGTTGGCGCGCCCCACCTGCGCGCTGGGCACCAGGATCGGCAGGTAGCTCTGGTAGCCGACGTCGAAGAACACCGTGGCGACCCCGACCACGCCGGCGATGACGTAGAGGTGCCAGATGTGCAGGACGCCGGTCGCCCACAGCACGGGGATGGCGCAGATGGCGAGCGCGCGCACCCAGTCCGCCACGATCATCACCCGCCGCTTGCGCATCCGGTCGACCCAGCCGCCCGCGAGCAGGCCCACCAGGAGGAAGGCCGCGGTGTTGGCGGCGTTGAGGTAGCCCATCTCGGCCTCGGTGGCGTGCAGAAGCGTCACGGCGATGACCGGCATGGCGAGCAGTTCGAACTGGAAGCCGAACTGGCTCAGCGCCTGGCCGGCGAGCAGCAGTCGGAAGCCGGGGTGGCGCAGCGGGGATCCCGGATCCCGGCCGGGCGCCGGCGGCGAGGCGGGCGTGGACACGGCGTCCATCCTTCCACGGCGGCGGGGCCGGAGCGTGGGCGAGGCGCCGCCCGAACGCCGTCCCGGGTAGCGTCGGGGGCATGCTGAACGTGGACGGCCTGCTCAACCTGCGCGACCTCGGCGGGACCCCGACCCGGGACGGGGCGGTCGTGTTGCCCGGGCGGCTGTGGCGCTCGGAGAACCAGACGCTGCTGGAGCCGTCCGCCCTGGCGGCCCTGCAGGAGGCCGGGCTGAGCGACGTGATCGACCTGCGCAGCAACTTCGAGGCGCAGAACTCGCCGTCGCCGTTCGTGCGGCGTCCCGGGGTGACCTACCACCACCACAGCTACTTCGCCGGCGACTCCGATGCCGCGGTGCTGGCCAAGGCGCTGCCGTGGGAGGGCAAACAGCAGCAGATCCGCACCGGGGACGAGAATGCCGACACCTACCTCGACTACGTCCACGAGCGGCCCGACTCGGTGCTCGCCGCGGTCCGCGCGATCGCCCACGCGCCCGGCGCCGCGCTGGTGCACTGCGCCGTCGGCAAGGACCGCACCGGGTTCACCGTGGCGCTGGCGCTGGGCGCCGTCGGGGTGGCCGACGACCTGATCGTCGAGGACTACGCCCGGACCACCGCCGTCATCTGGGAGGTGGCGCAGCGGCTGTGGCAGGACCCGACCTACGCGCACCGCACCAACGCGGTCACCGCCGAGCACCTCGCCGCCCGGCCCGAGTCGATGCGCGCCGTGCTGGGCTACCTGGACGCCGAGCACGGGGGCGTGGCGCCGCTGCTGCGCGGGCTCGGCTGGACCGACGCCGACCAGGACGCCCTGGCCGCCCACCTGCTCGGCTCCTAGCCCCCCGGCTCAGAGGAGCGCGTCCAGGACGCCGTAGACCATCAGGCCCAGGAAGAACGCGACCACCGCGGACGCGACCATCGCCAGCGGCAGCACCACCCCCTGGACGAGGCGGCCCTCGCGGAGGTCCTCGGCGGTGTCCAGGGACGCCGCGGAGAACGTGGTGAAGCCGCCCAGCAGGCCCGCGGCCAGGACGGGATGCTGCTCGATGCCGCCCGGGATGCTCACGACCAGCGCCATCGCGAACGCGCCGATCACGTTGGTGACGAAGGTCGCGACCCGCGACGTCTTCCCGGCGCGCACGTGCAGCAGCGTGAGGGAGTAGCGCAGCACCGCGCCCACCCCGCCGGCCAGGGCGACCCACAGCCAGGTCATCCGCGGGACCTCCCCAGCGCGTGCCCCACGGCCAGCCCCGCCAGGGCCGCCGCGACGCCCGCGACGATCTGCCCCAGGACGAACCAGACGAGCCAGCCGGTCGCGGAGTCCCCGTAGCCGACGGCCGCGGAGAAGGCGTCCAGCGTGAACGCGCTGTAGGTGGTGAAGCCGCCCAGCACGCCGGTGCCCAGCAGCAGGCGCCACTCGGCGGCGCCCAGCCGGTCCGAGCGCGGCGGCGCGGCCGCCAGCACGCCGATCAGGAACGACCCCAGCACGTTCGCGACGAGGACCGCGTAGCCGGGCGGGTGGGCCGCGTCGTAGGGGAGCGCCAGGCTCAGCAGATACCGCGCCAGGGTGCCCACGGCGCCGCCGACGAAGACGAGCCCGAACCGCGCGGGCAGCCCGGGATCGGTCCGCACCGTCAGCGCCGCCCCGCCCGGGGGCACCGGGGCGTCCGAGCGGGGTGGCGGGGATCACGTCAGTCGAGCGCGTCGAACAGCGAGATCGCGGGGTCGATGATCTTGCCCGGGTTGAGGTTGCGGCCCGGGTCGGTCGCGTCGAACAGCGAGCGCATGATCGCCACGCCCTCGGCGGAGACCACCTGCTCCATCCAGGGGGCGTGCTCCATCCCGACGCCGTGGTGGTGCGACAGCGTCCCGCCGTTGTCGACGAAGGCCTGCTGGATCGAGGTCTTCAGCAGCGCGTACTCGGCGTCGGGGTTGTCGCCGACCTTGAACGCGAAGGTGAAGTACAGGCAGGCGCCCACGTGGTAGGAGTGCGACAGGTGGCACATCACCCAGCCCTTGCGTCCCAGCTGCTGGTAGGCCTTCTCGGCGGCCGCGTACACGGCGCGGTGGATGCCGTTGAGCTTCGACCAGGGCGCGGCCGTCTCGGACACGTCGCCCATGACGTCCTGCTCCAGCAGGAAGTCCCGCAGGTAGGGGGTGTCGAACTTCTTCTGGTCGTAGAGCGCGCCGGGGCCGGTCCCCAGCACCAGGGCGCCGTGCGTCTTCGCGATCTTGTCCACCGCCTTGCGGCGGCGGGCGACGTCCTCGGCGGACCCCTCGAAGCAGACGTAGCTGATGCACATCTGGTCGGTGTCCCAGCCGCGCTTGCGCATCAGCGCCCACAGGCCCTTCTGCCCGGCGGCCTCCACCTTCTTCTTCACGGTCGTGGCGGCCTTCTGGGTGGCCAGGGAGAAGCCGGTCTCGTTGCCGTCGGAGATCCGCACGAAGGTCGTGGGGATCTCCTCGTCGGAGATCTGCCGGATCGCGGCGACCGCGGTCTTCCACTCGGGGTACATGTAGGCCACGACGGTGCGCTCGGCGGGCAGGCGGTGCACCTGCACCCACAGCTCGGTGATGACGCCGAGGCGTCCCTCCGAGCCGATGAACATCTCGCGCAGCGACGGCCCGGTCGACTCGCTGGGGACCGGCTTGAGCGACACGGTGCCCGAGGGACGCACCACGGTCATGCCGCGGACGATGTCGGCGATGTCGCCGTACTTGTCCGACTGCATGCCCGAGGAGCGCGTCGCGGCCCAGCCGCCGACGGTGGAGTGGGTGAACGAGTCGGGCATGTGGCCCAGCGTCCAGCCGCGGTCGTTGAGCGCCTCCTCCAGCGCGGGGCCCTGCATGCCGCCGCCGACGCGGGCCAGCCCGGCCTCCTCGTCGAGCTCGTACAGGCCGGCCAGCAGCCCGGTGTCGAGCGACACGATCGGACGCCGCTCCGCCGGGTCGAGCTGCAGCGAGCGGGCGATGTTCGTGCCGCCGCCGTAGGGCACGACGACGGCGTCCTGCTCCACGGCCGCCGCGAGGACGGCCGCGACCTCGGCGTCCGTGCGCGGGTAGACGACCACCTCGGGCAGCCGGCCGTAGTCGCCGCGGGACACGTGCAGCAGTTCGGTGACCGAGCTGCCGTGGCCGTGGACGACCCGCTCGTGGGCGTCGGTGGTGACCTGGTCGGCGTCGGTGGCCGCGACGAGCGCCTCGAGCAGCGCGCCGGGGACCTCGGACTCGGCCACCGTGGCGGGGTCGAACGCGATGGTGTCGATCTTGCGGGGACGCAGGTCGATGTTGAGCGCCTTCTTCACGAACGGCGCGAAGGCGGGCTTGTTGAGGTAGTTGAAGAACACACCCTCCTCGCCCCAACCCCACCACTTCATGTGCTTGACGTCGGGCTTCATGCTTCTCCTTCGGAAACTCGTCGCGTGGTTCGGCGTCCGGAGATCGCCGAGGAGATCGAACGCATGGCGCCGCCGGGCAGCAGGCGCAGGACGCCGGCCAGCACCTTGTACCGCAGCGACGGGACGGAGACGACCGCGCCGCGCGCCGCGTCCCGCAGCGCCTCGCGCGCCACCTGGTCGGGGCTGAGCCACAGGGCGGCGGGCACCTTCGAGCGCTTCGCCCGGCCGCCGCGGGCGTGGAACTCCGTGCGCACCCAGCCCGGCAGCACCGCCGTGACGTTCACGCCCGTCCCCGCGAGCTCGTTGGCCAGCACCTCGGTGATCGCGAGCGCGTACGCCTTGAGCGCGGAGTAGGAGTCCTGCCGGGTCAGCGCCGAGACCGACACCACGGTGATGATGCTGCCCTGCCCGCGCTCGATCATCGCGGGGCCGCGGCGGACGCCAGGACGCGGGGCGTGCGGCCCATCGCCTCGTACGCCCGGTCGGCCAGCTCGTCGTCGCCGCCGACCAGCGGCGTCTTGAGCGAGAAGCCCGCGTTGTTGATGAGGAGGTCGAAGTCCCCGGTCCGCAACCGGTCGGCGACCCGCTCGACGTCGTCGCGGTCGCTGAGGTCGGCCGCCAGGGTGTCCACCCGGACGCCGAAGGCGTGGGAGAGGTCCGCGGCGACGGTGCGCAGGCGGTCGACGTCGCGGGCGACCAGCACCAGGGGGCGGCCCTCGCGCGCCAGGGCGCGGGCGAAGGCGAGCCCGATGCCGGACGTCCCACCGGTGATGAGCGCTGCCCGCATGGGAAGTCACGCTACATTACGCTGCTCGTGCTGAAGCATCCCCGTGGTGCTTTTGGAAGGAGCACCCGTGCCGACCCAACCCGTGAACGTGCTGCTGACCGGAGTGACCGGATTCCTCGGCCAGGCTGTCCTGGAGCGACTGCTGTCCTCGACCGACGCCCGCATCACCTGCGTCATCCGTCCGCGCGGCGCCCAGAGCGGCCGCGCCCGGCTGGACCGGCTCCTGCGCAAGCCCGTCTTCGCGCCCTGGCGCAAGGCCGTCGGCGACGCCGAGGCCCAGCGGATCTTCGCCGAGCGGACCGACGTCCTCGAGGGCGACCTCTCCACCCTGGAGCGCATCGACGTGCCGGTCGACGTGGTGGTGCACTCGGCGTCGACGGTGTCCTTCGACGCCCCGATCGACGAGTCCTTCGCCAACAACGTCGGCGGCCCGGAGGCGCTCTACGCGGCGCTGACCGCGTCCGGGCAGGACCCGCACGTCATCCACGTGTCGACCTGCTACGTCGGCGGCATCGCCAAGGGCCTGCGGCCGGAGGCGTCCGTGGACCACGACGTGGACTGGCGCGCGGAACTGGAGGCCGCGAAGGTCGCCCGCGCCGAGGCCGAGGCCGCCTCCCGCACGCCGGAGAAGCTGCAGGAGTTCATCGACCAGGCCACGGCCGCGCACGGCAAGCAGGGCCCCAAGACGGTGGCGCGCGCCTCGGAGCAGGCCCGCGCCGACTGGATCACCGCCCGGATGGTCGAGCTGGGACGCACCCGCGCCCGCTCGGTGGGCTGGACCGACGTCTACACGTTCAGCAAGGCGCTGGGGGAGCGGGTCGCGGAGCAGGAGTGGGCGGCCAAGGGCCACCGGCTCTCGATCGTGCGCCCCGCGATCATCGAGTCCGCGCTGCGGCACCCGACCCCGGGCTGGATCGACGGCTTCAAGGTCGCCGACCCGCTGATCATGGCCTACGCCAAGGGCAGCCTGCCCGAGTTCCCGGGGCTGCCCGACTCGGTGCTCGACGTCATCCCGGTCGACTACGTGGTCAACGTGGTGCTGGCGCTCGCACGCCTGGGCCACCAGGGCCCCGAGCGCTCCGACGTCGGCTACTTCCAGGTCTGCTCGGGTGCGTCCAACCCGCTGCCGTTCCACCGGATGTACTCCGAGGTGCGCGCCTACTTCCTCCAGCACCCGCTGGAGGACGACAAGGGCCGCCCGATCATCGTCCCGACGTGGCGGTTCCCCGCGAACAACGCCGCCGAGCGCTCGCTGCGCCTCAAGGAGCGGCTGTCGGCGCTGGGCTCCCGGATCGGCGAGGCCCTGCCCTCCACGGCGTGGACCAGGCAGTGGAGCAGCAGCCTGTCCCGCATGGAGCGCGGGCTGGGGTCGCTGCGCACCTACGTGGACCTGTACCAGAGCTACACGCGCACCGAGATGCTGTTCGACGACCAGCAGACCCGCGCGCTGGGCGCCAAGCTGCCCGACGGCACCCCCGACGACGAGACCTTCGACGTGCGCGACATCGACTGGACGCACTACTGGCAGGACGTGCACCTGCCCGCCATGACGTCCCTGGCGAAGGTGCACGCCCGGGCCTCCAGCGCCCGCAAGGCGTCCCGCTCCAAGGCGCGGGCGCTCGAATCCGGCACCGACGTGCTGGCCGTGTTCGACCTCGAGGGCACCCTGCTGCCGAGCTCGCTCGTGACCCAGTACCTCTCGATCATGCGGTTCATCCGGCCGCTGGCCCAGTTCCCGGCCGAGTTCGCCGACCTCGTCGGCAAGACCAACGTCTACCTCAAGGCCGAACGCCGCGACCGCGGCGAGTTCGTGCGGGCGTTCAGCCGGCGCTACGCCGGGACGCGGGTCGCCGACATCGAGCGGGCGGTCGACGGCCCGTGGGGCGACGCGCTGCTGCGCTCGCTGCGTCCGGGGGCGCTGTCCCGGATCGAGGAGCACCGGGCGGCCGGGCACCGCACGGTGCTGGTCACGGGCTCGCTCGACCTGTTCGCCGCCCCCCTGGCGTCGCTGTTCGACGACGTCGTGGCGTCCCGGATGGAGGTCGCCGACGGCGTCCTGACCGGGTACCTGGCGACGCCGCCGCTCGTGGACGAGGCCCGCGCCCAGTGGCTGAAGGACTACGCCGCCCGGCACGGGCTGGACCTGAGCCGCTCGCACGGGTACGGCGACTCGGTGGCCGACGTCAGCTGGCTGCAGTTGCTCGGGCGTCCGGTCGCGGTGAACCCCGACCTGCAGCTGTACCGCGCGGCGAGCCGTGCCTACTGGCCGATCGAGGACTGGAAGCACGCCTGAGCGGCGAAGTGCCCGTACCTCGGCGGGTGAGGCGACCCTTACCCCGCCGCGGTTAGGATGAGCCCGTGGCTCGATCCCGGATCACGGACGCCCAGTTGTTGGCGCACGTCAACAAGCTCGGCGACGAACACCCCCCGATTCGTCTCGACTCCGTCGACTACACGGTGAACAACCCCGACGTCCTGCGCACCCGGTTCGCGGGCGTCCTGGACTACCTCGCCCGTGTGGAGTTGGAGGTCGAGCGCAACGTCCTGGAACTGCTGACGATCATGCCGAACCCGTCCGAGGCGGATCGGGTGTTCTACTCCGACGTCTGGTACGACCAGGAGATCGCGCACGGCCAGATCCTCGACGAGCTCAAGCGCCGCATCGACCTGCCCGAGGCGGAGCCGCAGCTGGCCGTCGGGTTCGCGGTGCAGGCGCTGGGCGCCCTGGCGCGCTTCGAGCCGATCCAGGACGTCGCCCGCACCATCTACTACTTCACGGGCGCCTCGACCGAGCGGCAGGCCGTCCTGGCCTACAACGCGCTGTCGACGCAGCTGGACGAGCTGGGGGAGAAGGCCGTCCGCGAGACGATCATCAACCAGATCAAGCGGCAGGAGCCCGGCCACTTCGCGTTCTACCGGATGAGCGCCGAGAAGATCATGACCGACGGCACCCTGCGTCCGTGGCAGGTGTTCCTCGCCCGTCTGCTGCGCGAGCGTTCCTACGAGTTGGTGGGCACCCACAACGACCCGGTGCACCAGGCCACGATGGGCGAGGTGATCGACGTGCTGGGCTTCGACGGCCAACTCGAGGCCTTCGCCAAGGAGATCGGACGCCTCGAGGCGAAGCTGCTGTGGGCCAACAAACAGGGCATGGAGTTCCCGCCCTACGTGCTGCGCGCCCTGCGCGAGAGCGTCGAGCTGTACCGCGAGCAGGGTTCCTTCGCGGCGCGGCTCTCCTAACGCTGGCGCGGAATCGTGGGCATGATGGACTCATGACCGAGCACGATTCCCGCTGGATGTACCGGCAGACGATCGACGCGATGGTGGTGGCCTGCCTGCAGGGTCAGGGGCAGGTCTCCGCGGAACGCATCCGCGTCGGGGTCTGGAATCCGAACGCGGACGACGAGACCGACCCCAACCAGGTGACGATGAATGCGCTGCTCCGCTCGATGGAGGAGAGGCACCGCCAGGCGCTGGCCGTGCTCTTCGCCGAGGAGTTCGCCTCCGGCATCTTCAACGCCCTCACCGTGCTGGCGGCCGCCCGGATCGAGCCCTTCACCCAGGGCTACGAGGGCGAGCCGTCCGACGACTTCCTGGGCCGCATCGACGGCTCGGAGTGGCCGACCGAGGCGCACTGATCCTGCCGGAACCCGGACGCCGCGTGCTGCGCGAGGTCGGAAGACCTGCGGTGTGGGCGTCCGGGCGATCGACGGGCGTCGCGGCGGTCCGGCTAGCGCGGGGCGGCCGAGCGGCGCGTCACGGAGCGCTGCGTCCGGTTGAACACCGACCACAGGAAGACGGCCGAGCCGCACCAGACCAGGATCAGCCCGAGCCAATACGACGGGGTGACCACCTGGCCGAACACGGTGATGCCGAGCAGGAACTGGATGGTGGGGCCGAGGTACTGCAGGACGCCGACCACGCCGAGCGGCAGCCGCGGCGCGGCGACGGCGAACATCCACAGCGGCAGCGCCGTCAGGACGCCCGCGAGCACGAGGAGGCCCGTGTGCTGCGCGCCCACCCCGAAGGTGCTGGCGCCGGTCGCGGCCAGGAAGGTCCAGTAGCCCAGGGCCAGCGGCGACAGCACGCCGGACTCCAGGAACAGCCCCTCCAGCGCGGGCAGGGTGGCCCGCTTCTTCACCACGGCGTACAGGCCGAAGGTGGCGGCCAGGGTCAGCGAGACCCACAACCCCGCCCAGTTCTCCCACGCGATGACCACGACGCCGATGCCGGCCAGGATCGTCCCGATCAGGCCGCCGCGGCTCATCCGCTCGCCGAACAGGAAGACCCCCAGCACGATGTTGACCAGCGGGTTGATGAAGTAGCCCAGGCTCGACTCCACGACGTGGTTGTTGTTCACCGCCCAGATGAACGTCAGCCAGTTGCCGCCGATCAGCAGCGACGCGGCCAGCGTCCAGCCCAGGCGTCCGCGGCCCAGCGCCCGGCGTACCCACCCCCACGGTCGGCGCAGCAGGAGCAGCACGATCCCGACGGCCGCCATGGACCACAGCACGCGGTGCGCGAGGATCTCCAGCGGCCCCGCGGGCTTCAGGAGCGGGAAGAGCAGGGGGAAGAACCCCCAGATGACGTAGGCACCGACGCCGGCCAACAGGCCGGTGGCCTCCCCGCCCAGGCGAGGGGCGCCACGCGTCCCGGGATCAGATTGCACGTGAGCACTCTAGGACTCATCGCGGCGCCCGACGCCCGGGCATCCGCTGTACAGCCCTCGGCGTCCCGCTAGGGTCGTTGCGTGCTGCTGTCTGATCGCGATATCGCCGCCCAGCTCGACGCCGGACGCGTCCGGCTCGACCCGTTCGAGCCACGGCTGATCCAGCCCTCCAGCGTCGACGTCCGGATGGACCGGTTCTTCCGGCTGTTCGACAACCACAAGTACCCCTTCATCGACCCCGCCGAGGACCAGCCGGAGCTCACGCGGCTCGTGGAGGTGGACGCCGAGGAGCCCTTCATCCTGCACCCGGGCGAGTTCGTCCTGGCGTCCACCCTCGAACTGGTGACGCTGCCCGACGACATCGCCGCCCGCGTCGAGGGCAAGAGCTCGTTGGGCCGGCTCGGGCTGCTGACCCACGCGACGGCCGGGTTCATCGACCCCGGGTTCACCGGCCACGTCACGCTGGAACTCAGCAACGTCGCGACCCTGCCCATCAAGCTGTGGCCGGGCATGCGCATCGGGCAGCTGTGCTTCTTCCAGCTGAGCTCGCCCGCCGAGCATCCCTACGGCTCCGCGCAGCGCGGATCGCACTACCAGGGGCAGCGGGGGCCGACCGCGTCGCGCAGCTTCGAGAACTTCAGCCGGACGCGGACGTAGCGGCGGATCAGGCGGCCTCGAGCGCGGCGTCGGTGATGAGGCCGCGCAGCAGGACCTGCTCGTGCTCCTCGTACAGGTCGTCCGCGGCCGTCGTGCTCGGCCACAGGGACAGTTCCAGCAGCGCGTGCCCGTGCAGGGCGGCCCAGACGAGCATCAGGCGCCCCTCCTCGGTGCCGTCGCGCAGCAGACCGGCCCCCTCCAGGCGGGCGATCATGTCGCGCAGCGGCTGCAGCGTCTCGTCGGCGAGCGACGTGACGGCGCCCTGCTCGGGATGGCCGGCGAAGACCAGGCGGTACAGCGACGGGTGGGAGCGCGCCCAGTCGCGGTAGGCCCGCAGACCCCGCGCGAACGTCTCGACGGCGTCGCCGGTGGGATCGGCCGGCGGTTCCTGGGCGGCGACGAACGAGGCGCGGGCCACCCGGGTGACCTCCTTGATCAACGCGTCCTTACCCCCGAAGATGGAGTAGATCGCGTTGGTGGAGGTGTCGACCGAGGCGGCCAGTTCGCGCAGCGACATCTGCTCCGGGGACTCCTGCTGAAGGCGCTCGTAAGCAGCCGCGATCAGTCGATCGCGAAGGTCGTCCGGATAGGTGTTCAAGCGCGCCATGAGGCAACACTATAGGGGCAGGAGGCGTCACCGAGCCGTGACGTCTAGGGTTCGCGCGCCTTCACTTTCATTTGGCCCAGTTTCCACGTCTCCACTAGTGGGGCGGGGATTCGCCGCCCCGCTCAGTAAGCGGTCCCCGGCCGATTCGCGACCTCCCCGGGGGAGGATTCCTCTCCCTCGCGCAGGGTGGCCGCGACGGCTACACGGACTCGGTGAGCAGGGCGTCCAGCGCGCGGCGTCCGGCGATCTGGAGCGCCGTCCCGGCCTCGCACTCCTGCGCCAGGATGAGCGCCAGGTGGAGCGCCCACGCGCGGGCCCGGCGCCACGTCGCCTCGTCGGTGGCGCCGCCCTGGCTGAGGCGGTCCAGGAAGATCTCCCGCCCGGTGGCGTCGAAGGTGAGCCACGCGGTGGCCAGGTCGCAGGCCGGGTCGCCCGCGGTCATGTCGCCCCAGTCGATCACGGCCGACAGCTGGCCCTCGGCGCCGACGATGAGGTTCGCGGGGTGCAGATCGCCGTGCAGCCACACGTCGACGCCGTCGAACTCCGGGCCGGACGTCCAGGCCTCCCAGCGCAGGAGCAGAGCGGTGTGCTCCGGTTCGCGCGCGATCCGGCCCCGGGCGCGGGTGTCTGGTCCCTCCTGGGCCAGCGACATGCCGCGGACGGGGTTGAGCGGCGCGTGCGCGGGGGCGGGCACGTGCAGCGTCCACAGGAAGTCGGCGAGTTGCTCGGCGAAGGCCGTGCGGTCGGCGGGGGCGATGTCCGAGGCGCGGGGGCCGTCGAACCAGGGCGCCACCATCCAGGCGTAGGGGTACTCCTCGCTCGGGCGGCCGGCGAAGACGGGCTGGGGGATGGGCAGGGTCACCAGGGGTTCGATGATCGGGAGCCACGTGATCTCGTTCTCGACCAGCGGCGCCGCCACGGCGCGCCGGGGCAGCCGGACGACGAGGGAGTCGCCCAGCCGGAAGATGGCGTTGTCCCAGCCGTTCTCGACCAGGGACAGGGGCAGGCCGGCCAGGGAGGGGCACTGCTGGGACAGCAGCCTCTCCACGAGGGCGGCGTCGATCATCACTTCTGCAACGGGGGTCGGCACGCTCTCTATTGCACGTGGCCGCCCCCGCGTCCTCCAAAACTGGACCGGGGGTTGCCGGGTGTTGTCCGGCGCGCGCGCGAGCGGGCGTGCACGCCGGCCCGCGGCCGCAGGCGCACGGAGGTGGGGACGGCCGTCCGGGTGCGGCATGCTTGGGGCCCATGAGCGTGTTGGAGGACGCCCTCGCCGGGCACCGCGTCGTCGTGAGCCTGCCCGCCGGCGGCATCGCCGACTGGATCGCGGTCGCCGAGGTGCTGGTCCAGGAGGGCCTCAGGGCGTGGGCCTGGCCCGCCGACCAACTCGAGGTTCTGGGCGAGCTCACCTCCCTCTACGGGCGCCGCGCCCACATCGGGGTCGCCGGGGTGCTGAGCGACGAGCAGTTGGCCGCGGCCGCCGCTGCGGGCGCCCGGTTCTGGCTGTCGCCGCTGGCGGTGGACGCCGACCGCGCGGTCCCCCTGCCGTACCTGGCCGGCGCGCTGACGCCCAACGAGGTCGCCGCCGCCGCCCGGACGCGCGAGGCCGCCGTCCTCGTCACGCCGGCCGACGCGCTGGGCACCAGCTACGCCCGCACCCTCCCGGTGCTGGTCCCCGAGGTGGAGATCGTCCCGTGGGGCCGCCTCGAGCGGTACCAGTGCGAGATGTGGCTGGAGGCGGGCGCGAGCGCCGTCGTGGTGCAGGACGTGGTGGTGCGGCCGGAGCTCTCCGACGGGGTCAACGTCATCGACGAGGTGGGCCGCCGGGCCGCCTCGTTCGGACAACTCGTGGCAACAAACACCCCTTAGACCTCCCTGAGTTGGTCCCTGAGAAAATCTCAGTTACCTTGGGTGATGTCCTCAGTTTTGACTCATCAGTAACGGAGACATCAGATGTACCAGCCCCGTCGCGCCGCCGATGTGAATGACGCCATCGCGCGCCCCGAGCCGGAGGGCTACGCAGCCACGTTCCGCTCCGCCCCGCGCCGTTCGGTGCGTTCCCGCTCGCAGCTCATGCGCACCCGGGTCGCCCCCGCCGCGGTGTCCGTCGCCCTGCTGGCGACGTCGGGTGCCTTCGCCCTGAACCTGAAGGCTTCCGAGCAGCCCGCCACCGCCGTGCCGGCTCCCGAGCGCGAGGACACCACCTCCCGTGATGCCTCCCGCCTGATCGAGTCCGAGGCGCCCGCCACCGAGGCTCCGGTCGAGGCCGCCGAGGAGGGGGAGACGCAGGGCGCCGAGGCGTTCGTCGCCGGCTCCTGGGCCTCCTCGTTCGGCACGGCCGCCGGCACCAAGTACGCGCAGAGCGCGCTGACCGTGCACGCCCAGGCGTCCGACGCGTCGGCCTCGCTCGGCAGCGTCAAGGAGGGCGGCAAGGTCTCGGTCACCGACAAGGTCGTCTCCGGCTTCCGCCAGGTCGCCTTCAACGGCAAGGTCGGCTACGTCGCCGACGCCCAGCTCGGCGCGAAGGCCCCGGTCAAGGAGACCCCGAAGCCGACGCCGTCCGCGACGTCCGCCTCCGCGACGTCCGCCTCCGCGAAGGCCAGCAAGGCGCCCGCGTCCAAGGCTCCGGCCGGCGGCTCGAGCGAGGCCTACACCGGCGGCACCGAGTACACCGGCAAGTCGGTGCTGGGCCTCAAGCCGCGCGCCATGGTGGTCTACAACGCGGTCACCGCGAAGTGGTCCTTCACCAGCATCGGCGGGTACCGCGCCAGCAGCCGCTCCAACCACCAGCTGGGCGGCGCCATCGACTTCATGACCTTCAAGGACTCCGCCAAGGGCTGGGCCGTGGCCAACTACGTGGTCGCCAACGCCGAGGCGTTCAAGGTCGATCACGTCATCTTCGAGCAGAAGATCTGGACGCCCTACCGGCCGTACTGGCGTCCGATGGAGGATCGCGGCAGCATCACCCAGAACCACTACGACCACGTGCACGTCTCGGTCAAGCTCTGAGCCTGCGTCGTCACGGCGGCCCGTCCCTTCGGGGCGGGCCGTTCCGCGTCGCAGGGCCGAGAAACCGCCCGCGGGACGGCCGCCACGCGCTTGCCCGAGCCAATAGGCTTCCCCCATGATCGATCCCACCAAGACGGACGCCTGGGCGACGCTGTCCGACCTGTACGAGGGGTTCACCCCCGACCTGCGCGGCTGGTTCGAGGCCGATCCGGGACGCGCGCGGGAGTTCACCCGCACCGCGGGCGACCTGTACGTCGACCTGTCCAAGAACCTGGTCAACCACGCGATCCTCGACACCCTGTGCCGCCTCGCCGACGAGGTGGGCCTCGGTGAGCGCCGCGACGCCATGCTGCGCGGCGACCGGATCAACGTGACCGAGGACCGCGCGGTGCTGCACACCGCGCTGCGGCGTCCCCGCGGCGACGTGCTGGAGGTGGACGGACACGACGTCGTCGCCGACGTGCACGAGGTGCTGGACCGGGTCTACGCCTTCGCCGACCAGGTCCGCTCGGGGGAGTGGACCGGCGTCACGGGCGAGTCGATCACCACGGTCGTCAACATCGGGATCGGCGGCTCCCACCTGGGGTCGGTCATGGTCTACGAGGCCCTGCTGCCCTACAAGCCCGAGGGCCTGGAGTGCCGTTTCGTCTCCAACGTCGACCCCAGCGACATCTACGAGAAGACCGTCGACCTGGATCCGACGCGGACGCTGTTCATCGTCGCGTCCAAGACGTTCACCACGCTGGAGACGATCACCAACGCGCGCCTGGCGCGGGAGTGGCTGCTGACCGGGCTGGTCGAGTCCGGCGCGATCGAGGACACCGACGCCGCCCGCGCCGAGGCGATCGCCAAGCACTTCGTCGCCGTGTCCACCGCGCTGGACAAGGTCGCCGAGTTCGGCATCGACCCCGCCAACGCGTTCGGGTTCTGGGACTGGGTCGGCGGCCGCTACTCGGTCGACTCGGCCGTGGGCACCGCCATCGCGGTCGCGATCGGGCCGGACAACTTCGCCGACTTCCTGGCGGGCTTCCACGCGATCGACGAGCACTTCGCGTCGGCGCCGTGGAAGGAGAACGTGCCGGCCCTGATGGGGCTGCTGAACATCTGGTACACCGACTTCTTCAACTGCCGCAGCCACGCCGTCCTGCCGTATGCGCAGTACCTGCACCGGTTCCCGGCCTACCTGCAGCAGCTCACGATGGAGTCCAACGGCAAGAGCGTCCAGGCCGACGGCGATCCCGTCACCACGGCGACCGGCGAGGTATTCTGGGGCGAGCCCGGCACCAACGGCCAGCACGCGTTCTACCAACTCCTGCACCAGGGGACGCAGCTGATCCCGGCCGACTTCATCGCGGTGGCGACCCCGACGCGGGCGCTGCGCGACGGCGACCAGGACGTCTATGAGCTGCTCCTGGCGAACTTCTTCGCCCAGACCAAGGCGTTGGCGTTCGGCAAGACCGCCGCCGAGGTGCGCGCCGACGGGGTGGCGGAGGAGCTCGTGAGCGCGAAGGTGTTCTCGGGCAACCGCCCCTCGACGTCCATCATGGCGCCGGCCCTGACCCCCTCGGTGGTCGGCCAGCTCATCGCGCTGTACGAGCACATCACCTTCGTCGAGGGCGTCGTGTGGGGCATCAACAGCTTCGACCAGTGGGGCGTCGAGCTCGGCAAGGTGCTGGCCAAGCAGATCACGCCCGCGCTGTCGGGCGACGAGGCGGCCTTCGCCGAGTTGGACCCGTCCACGCAGGGGCTGATCTCCTACTACGAGTCGCACCGCGAGGGCTGAGTCCTTGGCCTCCCGGCAGCGGCGTCGTCGGCGTCCCGTGCTGCGTGTCCTCACGGTCGCGCTGTGCGTGGTCGCCCTCGGCGTGGGCTCGATCGCCGGGCCGGCGCTGTGGACGCGGTGGATGGCGCGCGACCGTGTCCTGACGCTCGCCCAGGCGCCGGCGCGCGACGTCGCGATCATCTACGGCGCGGAGGTGTACCCCTCGGGCCGGCCGTCGCCGTACCTGCGGGCGCGGCTCGACCTCGGCGCCGCGCTGTACAAGGCCGGCAAGGCCAAGGCGTTGATCGTGTCGGGCGATGACGCGGCCTCCCACAACCGCGAGGCGACCAGCATGAAGAAGTACCTGGTCTCGGTCGGCGTGCCGGCGGCGAAGGTCGTCGAGGACGCCTACGGGCTGGACACCTACGACACGTGCGTCCGCGCCCGGGACGTGTTCGGGGTGACGTCGGCGCTGCTGGTCAGCCAGCGCTACCACCTGCACCGAGCCGTGGCGACCTGCCGGGCGGTGGGTGTGGACGCCGTCGGCGTCGGCGACGTCTCGGTGAAGAAGACCTCCAAGCGCTGGGACGAGTTCGCCCGCCGCGAGTTGGGCGCCAACCTGAAGATGGTGTGGGACCTGGTCACCTCCCGCGCGCCGGTGCAGGAGCCCCCCAGCGACGCCGTGAAGCGGGCCCTGGCCGCCTGATCCCCGCGGCGCCGGCCGACCGACGCTCGCCTCGCCGCCCGCCCGCGGCGGGGCGGTGGCCGCCGCGCAACCCGGGTGCGGGTCGGCATCCGTCCTGTGGGATCATGGGGTAATGCAATCCCTCGCCTCTCTGCTCTCGTCGCGGGTCGAGGCGGCCGCCGGAATCGACCCCGAGATGCGGCCCGCCACCAAGCCCCAGTTCGGCCACTTCCAGTCCAACGTGGCCCTGCGCCTGGCCAAGAGCGAGGGACGCCCGCCGCGCGAGGTCGCGGCGAGCCTGGTGGAGCGCATCGACGTCGCCGACCTGTGCGAGCCGCTCGAGATCGCCGGCCCCGGCTTCATCAACTTCCGGATCCGGCCCGAGGTGCTGGCGCGGGCGGCGTCCGACCTGCTGGCCGACCCGCACACGGGCATCGACCAGGCCGAGACGCCGGCGCGGATCGTCATCGACTACAGCTCGCCGAACGTCGCCAAGCAGATGCACGTGGGGCACCTGCGCACGACCATCATCGGCGACTGCTTCAACCGCGTCCTGACCGCGACCGGCAACACGGTGATCCCGCAGAACCACATCGGGGACTGGGGCCGCCAGTTCGGCATGCTCATCGAGCAGGCCCTCGACGAGGAACTGGACCTGGACGGCCTGGACCTGGCCGGCGCCGAGGAGCTCTACAAGCGCGCCAACGCCCGGCTGAAGGCCGACGAGGGCTTCGCCGACCGGGCCCGCGCCCGCGTCGTCGCGCTGCAGGCCGGCGACGAGGAGACGCGCGCCATCTGGCAGCGGCTCATCGACGTGTCCAAGGTCGGCTTCAACGAGGCCTACGACCGGCTGGGCGTCCTGCTGACCGACGCCGACATCGCGGGGGAGTCGTCCTACAACGACCTGCTCGAGGGCGTCTGCGAGGACCTGGAGGCCCGCGGCATCGCCAAGATGGACGACGGCGCCCTGGTGGTCTTCGTCGACGGCTTCGACGCGCCCGCGATCCTGCGCAACAGCCACGGCGGCTACGGCTACGACGTCACGGACGTCGCCGCGCAGAAGTACCGCGTCGACGACCTGCACGCCGACCGCATGATCTACGTCACCGACGCCCGGCAGCACCACCACTTCGAGCTGGTGTTCGCGGTGGCGCGCAAGGCCGGCTACGTGCCGGACACGGTCTCGACCGAGCACGTCGGCTACGGCATGGTGCTCGGCGCGGACGGCCGTCCGTTCTCCACCCGCGAGGGCACCGCCGCCTACCTGATCGACCTGCTGGACGCCGCCGAGGAGCACACCACCCGCCCGGTGGCCCTGGCGGCGATCAAGTACGCCGACCTGTCCAACCAGCTGCAGAAGGACTACGTCTTCGACCCGGAGCGGATGACCGCCACCTCGGGCGACACCGGCCCCTACCTGCAGTACGCGCACGCCCGAGCCAGCCGCATCCTGCGCAACGCCGCGGACCAGGGCATCGCCTGGGACCAGGTCACGGCGCTCACCGAGCCCGTCGAGCAGGCGCTCGCCCTGCAACTGAGCCGCTACGGCGAGATCGTCGCCGGCGTCGCCGCGGACCTGCAGCCGCACAAGCTGTGCACGTACCTGTTCGAGCTGGCCTCGACCATGAGCGTGTTCTACGAGCAGTGCCCCGTGCTGAAGTCCGACGGCGAGGTGCGTACGTCGCGCCTGGCGCTGTGCGCGACCACCCGCAAGGTGCTGGCCTCCGGCCTGGGCCTGCTCGGCATCGAGGCGCCCGACCAGATGTGAGGACGCCCGCCGGCGCTCAGGAGCCGGACGCCTCCGCGGCGGCCTGCTCCTTGAGCGCGTCGGGGTGCTTGCGCCGCTGCTGGGCGAGGTAGGCGGCGCCCACGATGCCGGCGGCGTTGCGCAGTTCGGCGGGGATGATCTTCGTGTTCAGGTTCAGCAGCGGCAGGAACTTGTCGGCGTTCTTGCTCACGCCGCCCCCGACCACGATCAGGTCGGGCCAGGTGAGGAACTCCAGCTTCTCGTAGTACTTCTGGAGTCGCGCGGCCCAGTCCTCGTAGCTGAGGTGCTGCTTGTCGCGCACCGACGCGGCTGCGAAGGACTCCGCGTCCTTGCCGTCGATCTCGATGTGCCCCAGCTCCGCGTTCGGGATGAGCACCCCGTTGTGGATGAGTGCGGTGCCGATGCCGGTGCCCAGGGTCGTCACGATGACCAGGCCGGGGTGCTTCTTGGCCGCCCCGTACCGCACCTCGGCGACGCCCGCGGCGTCCGCGTCGTTGACCAGCACGATGTCGCGACCCAGCAGGTCCTCGAAGATCTTCTCGGCGGGCGCATCCACCCAGGTGGGGTCGATGTTGGCCGCCGAGCGGGTGACGCCGTGCGTCACGACGGCGGGGACCGTGATGCCGATCGGGCCCTTACCCAGTTGGTCGGACAGCTGGTCGACGATCTGCTTCACGACGCCGGCGACCGCTTGGGGGTGGCGGGCTGCGGGGTGGGGATGCGGATCCGCTCGGTGGCGAACTCGCCCTTCTTGAGGTCGACGATGGCGCCCTTGATCCCGGAGCCACCGATGTCGATGCCCAGCGCGTGCTTCTTCATGGACGCAGCCTAGCGAGGCTCCTGCGCGGGGAAGGGGCTTCCGTGGTCTGCCGAACAGTGTCCGGACGTAGTGCGGTCGAGGGCGTCCAGAGGTCGGCCTCCGCTTCGGACGCCTCGTGGGCCGGCGCGGCGAGCTGCCACGCGGCGCCCGAAGGGGGTGGCGAGGTGAGCTCCTGGTTGCGGGCCGCGCGGGCGGCGTCCATCTCCCCGAAGGCGAGCCGGCGCGCCTGGTCGGCCTGGAGATGCTTGATCCGCGTGCGGTCCAGCTGGCTGGCGGTCAGCGCGACCACGCTGGCCAGCCCGAGGCGGCGCTCGAAGGGGCCCTGGTGGAGTTGCATCGACTGGAGCCGGGCGTGCGGGATGATCGTCTGCTGCCGCTCGAACCAGCCGTCGCGCACGGCCACCACCCGGCTGTCGGCGGCGTACCCCAGCCACGACCACGACAGGGGCGAGAGCCAGCGGGCGCGGCGCGGCGTCCGGCGGAAGCGCAGGTCCTGCAGCCTCAGGTCGGGCCACAGGGCGGCGAGCGCCGTCTGGATCTGGCGCGGGTTGCCGATCGGCAGGTAGATGGTCGAGGCGTCCTGCGCGTCCTCGCCCGACGGCATGCCCAGCACGGTGAGGGTAAGGCGGGCGCGCTTCAGGGGCCGCCAGAACAGCGGCTGGCTGATCTTGACCGACTGGACGCGATGGGCCGGGATCGTGTGGCTGTGCAGCGTCGTGAGGCCGCGCGTGATGCGGATGCCGGCCGGCGTGACGGCGAGGGTGAAGTTGAACTGGCCGATCAGCCGTTTGGACAGGAAGCCGCCGATCGCGAGCAGCAACGGCACGACGCCGACGCCGAGCGCGATGAGGGGCTGCTGCAGCCAGATCGAGATGCCGAGCGGGACGAGGAAGGCCAGCAGCAGGAACGGCAGCTCGGTGGAGAGCAGCGCGCCCAGGACGATCTCGCCGGGGTTCAGCCGGATGAGCACCTGGTCGCCCTGGCCGGTGTCGTCCCAGGCGGACGCCTCCCGGCGGGTGTCGCGGGTGGTGACGTGCTGCCGGTGCGCCCGCGCCATCAGGTAGTCGCGCACCTCGGTGGCCCGCTTGCGGGTGAGGAAGGACAGCTTGGTGGCGGGCTCGGAGCCGACCTCGACCGACAGCTCCGCGAGGCCGAGCAGCCGGGCGGCCAGCGGCTGATTGATGTCGACCGACTGGATCCGGCTGTAGGCGATCCGCTTGCTCTCCTGGAACGCGCCGGTGTTCTCGACCCGGAGCTCCTGGTCGTCCATGACGAGCTTGGTCGTCCACCACGTCCAGTAGTTGGTGCCCAGCGTGACCAGCAGCGCGGCGATCAGGCCGAGCATCCACCACGGCGTCTGGGCCAGCAGCGGCCCGAGTTCGCCGATGTCCTCCCAGCGCAGGTTGCCCTGCGCGAGGGCGGAGATCAGCGCGTAGCCACCGGCCAGCACGAAGATCCACGCGCGGACCAGCGGGCTGAGCGGATGCATCCGCTCCTCGGTGCGGCCCTCGGGCACCTGGGCACCCGGCGGGCCCGCCGGGGTGTTGCCGGGCGGAGGGAAGGCGGCATGGCCGGGCTGAGGGAAGGGGGCGTGGCTGGGCGGCGGGTCGTAGCGGTAGTCGGGGCGTCCGGGCGGCGTCGGGTCGGGGTCGGGGCGTAGCGCGCGCCGTGGTCGGGTGCGTCGCCGTCGGCCTCGGCGGGCTCCGGCGCGAACCGGCGCGCGGGGTGCGGCTCGTCCTGGTCCTGGTGGTGGGGCGGCGCGGTGCGGACGCGGTCCCCGGTCGCGGGGTCGGTGTCGGGCGGGGTCGCGGTGCGGCGCGGGCGTTCCTCGCCCGCGGGGTCGGTGTCGGGCGGGGTCGCGGTGCGGCGCGGGCGTTCCTCGCCCGCGGGGTCGGGACCCTCGCGCGCGGGATCGCGCCGCGGGTCGTCGGGGAGGCCGGGCGTCGTCACAGGCCCGACCCCTCGGCGTCGGAGAGTTCGATGATGAGGTCGCGCAGGGCGCGCGCCTCGTCGCCCGGCAGGCCCGGGATGGTGGCGTTGGCGGCGAGGCTCGCCGTCACCACGTCGACGTTCGCGAGCCCGAAGGCGCGCAGCAGGGGACCCGAGGTGACGCGCACCATCTGGATGCGTCCGAACGGGATGATGCTCAGGTCGCGGAACCACAGGCCCTGGACGACGCACAGGTCCTTGTCGCGGCGGGCCCACCCGGTGGCGCGCACGACGCGTCCGGCGCGGACCCAGCGCCACAGCCACCACAGCAGGCCCACGCCGGCGACCACGAGCGGCGGCCAGGTGGGGAACGGGACGAACAGCCACGCGGCGACCGTGAGGGCGCCGAAGACGATCAGCGTCCCGATGGACAGCGAGATCCGGCGGACGGTCGCGAGCTTGGGCGACACGCGCCGCCAGGCCTCGGCCGGTGGCGCGAAGGGCTCGACGGCGCGCTCGGGCGAGCCGTCCAGGCTCGGATCCGGGACGAAGGCAGCGTCGGGACTGGTCTGCATGGTTTCAGCCTACGGGGCGGGGCCGGGTGCGAGGGGTCAGGGCTTCGGCCCCTTCGCGTCGATCCCGCCGAACATGACGAGGCCCTTGAGCACGATCGTGGGGGCGCCCGGGGCGGGGTCGATCCGCTTCAGGTCGGTCCCGCCGAAGAGGGCGAGGGTCTCGTTGCGGACGTTGACGCCGGGCGGCACCACGATGTCCACGCCGCCGAACCCGCAGATGATGTTCATCTCGATCACGTCGGAGGCGAAGGTGGCGTTGCGGAAGTCGAACCGCGAGCCGCCGAACAGGGTCAGGTTGGAGATGTGGCGCCGCGCGCGCCAGCCGCCGGTGCGCTGCATCGAGCCGAACATCGCGAAGGTGGTGTCGGCGGCCTCGTCGGAGGTGCTGCCGTCCAGGCTCGGGGCGCCCGCGGAACTGAACGCGCCGACGGCGCGTCCCTGGTTGGTGCTGGGCACCAGGTCGGCGGTGAGCGCGCGCAGATCCTCGAAGGTCCTGGCCTCCATCGCCTGGGCGACCCGGGTGTCGTGTTCCTCGCGCGTGAGCCGGCCCTCCGCGTAGGCCGCCGAGAGGAGGTCGGAGACCATCGCGCGGTCGCTGTCGCCCGCGCGCATCCCGCCGGCGGGACGCCGCTGCTCGGGTGCGTTGTCGATCATGACAACACGGTAGGTCGCCGCGGGCGCCCACGGCAGGGCGCGGGACGCCAACCAGGGACGAATCGGGGAGTGCCCTGCAGGGCCGGACGACATGCGCGCGGCCCACCGGGGCCGCTATGATGCTCGGGTTGCCTCGGCGACGCGCGGGCGTAGCTCAATGGTAGAGCGCCAGCTTCCCAAGCTGGACACGCGGGTTCGATTCCCGTCGCCCGCTCTCTTCATGCCCGGACGCCGTCTGCGGTGTGGCGCCGGTGTCGACTTCCGCCGGGGATCCCCCTTCCGCCCGTTCGGGACTACCGTTCGTGGTGGGGTGGTCGCGATGGCGCGGCGGCGTTTCCGGGGGCTCGTGGCGGTGGGTGCGCTGATGGTGCTCGTCGCTGGTTGCGCCGCGTCCGTCCCCCTCGCCGCGGACGTCGACCCGCCCGGCGTCGTGTCGGAGGCTGCGCCCACGGCGTCCACGGGCGCACGCGGGACGCAGGGGTCCGTCGCGATAGGCGGCCCGGGACTTGGCGCGGTCTCGATCGAGGTGGAGGCAGCGGTCTCCCGGTTCGCGAGCCCGACGCACCGCATCCTGTGCGAGGTCGCGCGCGACCGCGCCGCCTGCACGCTGCCGCTCGGCATGAACCGGATCGGCGTGCCGTCGCCGGAGCGCGTCTGCCCGGGTGGTGTCGGCACCGTCTCCCGCGTCGAGATCTCGCCCACGGGCATGACGTTCCGGTGCGGGACCGTGTTCGGCCCGTGGGCCGAGCCCGCGACGTCCAGCACCCGGTGGGCCGACGGCCTCGACGTCGGCCTGACGGGCGGCATGGTGACGCTTCCCGACGGCTGGACGCTGGCCGCCCCCCGCGTCTACTGCTCCAGTGCCGACGCCGGGGTGACCTGCATCCACATCCCGACCGGCGAGGGCTTCCGCGTGGCGCCGGCCGGGGTGACGCGCGTGCACGTCTGAGTCGCGGGCCCGCCGCGTCGCGTCCGGGCGCGTCGCTAGGGTGGTGGGCCGAACCCCCGACCCAGGAGCCACCATGACCGGACTGGACCTCGTCTACCGCCGCGACGACGACGGCGTGCTGCACTACCGCGATGCCTGGACCACCCCGGACGCCGTGATGCGGCACACCGGCAAGGTGGGCCACATCGGCGCCCTCCGGCCGCGCCGCACGAAGGACGCCGCGGCGGCGAAGCAGGCCCTGGCCGAGTTCGCGGCCGAGTCGGAGGCTCTGGGGTTCGCGCCGTTCCCCGAGGACGATCGCGCGTGGGTGGTCCTGCAGTACTGGGCCGTCACTCCGGACTTCTCCCATGTTCAGGACGCCCGCATCATGTCGGACCTGTGGGACGCGCTGAGCGGCCACCTGCTGCGGCGCGGGCTGGGGGACTGCGACGGCTACGACGTCGGCGGCCACCCCGAGAACCCCGACCACGCCCGCTACGTGAAGGTCAACTGGTTCTGCCCGGTGGTGGACGCCGACCTGGGCGTCGCGGCGGTGCGCGGGTTCATCCGGGCCTTCCACGTCGGCTCGTCGGCCGTGATCGGGGTGCGCCCCACGCAGGACGCCGATTACGAGCTCGCCTACTCCCCGCGCAAGAGCGACACCGGCTTCTGGATCTAGGGCCATCGGCACCGTCGCACCGGACGGGTGTCACGCGCGCCCCCAGCGTCGGGAACGCGAGCCCTCTCCCACTACGACGAACGGCGCCGACCCGGCAGGGTCGGCGCCGTTCGTCGTCTGGCTCGATCAGGCGTTGCGACCGGCGTAGGTCCCGGCGATCAGCAGGGTCGCGCCCAGGGTGATCGCCACCAGGGCCAGCCACGGCGCCGCGGCCGGGACGTCCGTGCCGGTCTGCGGCAGCACGTCGGTTCCGTCACCGGTGCCGGGCGTCGGCGTGGGCCCGCTCGGGGTGCCGGCGCTGGGGGTCGCGCTGGGCGACGTGACCGGTCCGGAACTCGGCTCGGGATCCGGCGTCGGGGACGCGGTGTCCGAGGGCTCCGGCGTGGGCGTCACCGTCGGATCCGGGGTGGGCGTGTCGCTTGGCGTCGGGGTCGGCGTCGGCGTGTCGCTCGGGGTGGGCGTGGGCGTCGGCGTGTCGCTCGGGGTGGGCGTGGGCGTCGGCGTGTCGCTCGGCGTCGGCGTCGGGGTGGGGGTCGGGGTCGGGGTTGGGGTGTCGCTGGGCGTGGGCGTGGGCGTCGGCGTGGGGGTGTCGCTGGGCGTGGGCGTGGGCGTCGGCGTGGGGGTGTCGCTGGGCGTGGGCGTGGGGGTCGGCGTGGGGGTGTCGCTGGGCGTGGGGGTGGGCGTCGGCGTGGGGGTGTCGCTGGGCGTCGGCGTCGGCGTGTCGCTCGGCGTGGGCGTCGGGCCGGGACGCTCGGCGCAGGGCAGCAGTCCGTTGAAGGTGTGGTGGTGGATCTCCCCGCCGCCCTGGCTCGTGATGTCGCGCGCCAGCCACTGGCCGTTGGTCGTGACGCCGGAGTTGAACGCCAGCGACGCGTCGGGCGCCCAGATCGCGCCGAGGGTGAGGCCGTCGACGCGCACCTCACCGGTGACCTGCGAGAGGTCCAGGAAGATCGAACGGGCGTAGTGCTGCTGGGCACTCTCGGACGGGGACCAGCCCTCGAACCGGAGTTCGCCCAGCGTGGTGGTGCCGGCGGGCACCCGGATGACGAGCGGCGCCTGCGCGGTCGGCGCGTAGCCGCCGGCGCGGTCGAGCTTGATCGTCCGGCCCGCGATCGCCGGCAGGTCGATGACGTTGGGCCGCGTGGTCGAGAACCCCGACACGAAGGCCATGCCGTGCTCCTCGGTGACGGTCACCCGGTTGACGAGGTCGGCGTCGGGGGCGTACATCGCGGCCAGGCACTGGTTGGTCCGCTCGATGCCGGCGCGCAGCCCGCCGAGGTAGGCGTCCACCCCGGACTCGGCCGTGGCGAGGGCGGCCACGTCGGCCCCCTCGAACGGGACGGCCTTCAGGTCGAGGATCCCGCCGGAGGCGTTGGCCACGCGCAGGAAGTCGCGGCCGGCGGCCGGGCCGACGCCACCGCCGCGTCGGCCCCCGGTGAGCCCGGCGACGTCCACGAGCTTGACGGTGGCGACGGCCTCGTTCGAGGTGGGGGCGATCGAGCGGGAATCGTCACGGTTGGAGACGTCGAAGGCGCCGGAGCCCGCGAAGGAACCGGCGAGGATGCGGACCGGGACGCCGTCCACGAGCGGAACGGTGTAGTCGGGTCGGCCGGCGGCCTTGTGGATGACCGGGTAGCCGTTCTGGTTCCCGGAGGCGATCGAGCCGAACACGGCGATCGAGCCCTCGAGCTCGGAGTTGGCCAGGCGGGCGTCGCCCAGCGACACCAGGGTGAAGCCGGCATTGGTCTCGAAGGGCTGGTACGTGGTGACCGCGGCCGAGGCCGGTGACCCGATCAGCACGGTCGCGCCCAGCACCCCGCCGGCGAGCGCCGTGGCCGCCATCGTCCTGCGCAGCCGCTCGGCGACGCGCCCCCTCTGCAAACCCACGGTTGATCCCTCTCCTGGGTGGGTGCGTTCTCGCTGGGGGCGAAGCCGTCTGCGCACGATTCAAAAAAAGAAAGACCCCCTGCCGGCGCGTGCCGATCGGGGGTTGTCCCGGACATGTTAGGAAATTCGTCAACCCCGCTGCAAATCAGCGTAATGAGAGCGCTCTCCGCGGTGGGAAAATTTCACTATGCTACGCACGGTGGAGAGTTGTTTCTTGTGGCGGTGAGCCGGGGTGAATCCCCTTGTCCCGCGGCTGTGGCCGGTTGGAAAGAAACGTCAGGCGCAACTTGCCGGTCGGTGGGCCGTCAGGGCAGGCGCCGGCGCATCTCGGCCACGACGACCTCGAAGGTCGCGCGGCTCACCGACACCGAGACGCGGCGCACGGCGTCGGGATCGACCCGGATCACGCGGTTGACGCGGACCTCGCTGGCCCGGCCCTGCGGATCCCAGGCACCGGTGCCGATGTCGACCCAGTAGCGGCCCTCCCGGGCCTCCTGCCGCGCGTCGCGGTCGTGGTCCACGCTGGTCATCTGCAACGCCAGCAGCCACGCCCCGTCGCGCCCGACCAGCAGCACCGGCCGATCCTTGCCGCGGGAGTGGTCCTCCTCGTAGGGGACCCAGGTCCACACGATCTCGCCGGGATCTGGCCGCTTGCCGGGCACCGGGACGTAGGCCACCTCCGGCATGCCGCGGAAGTCCCCCGGGTAGCCGGACGCCGCGGGCGCCCCCGACGGGCGCCGGGGAGCGCCGGGAGATGTGGACCGCGGGCGGGGCGACCGTCCGGCCGGCTTCTGGGTGTCGCGCAGCCAGGTCCGCAGCCCGGTGCGCAGGGTGTCGCCCAGGATGCGCCCCAGCGCGTCCATCAGTCCCCGGTTGCTCATGCGAGGTACCGGGGCAGCGGCCCGTAGAAGATCGAGCGCTCGGCCGGGGGCGGCGGCGGCACCGGATGCCTGCGCGCATGCCAGGCGGCGAAGAAGGCGCGGGACGCGGGCAGCCAGATCGCCCCGGCGGCCGCGGCGATCGGGAGGATGCTCAGCGCCATCCAGAGGTTGCCGAGCAGCGACAGCAGGGAGACGCCGACCGCGACGAGCGCGGCGACGCGCGTCCAGCCGTAGCCCTGCCACGCGTAGTAGCCCGCGATGATCGCCCCCGCACTGACCAGCAGCGTCACGGCGAACAGCCCGGTGACCATCGCGATCCGGATCAGCGACCCAGGCTCGGTCTCCACCACACCGTTGAGCCAGGCGGCGCCGGCGAACAGGTCGACGTCCTTGGAGCGGTAGAACGCCACCAGGACGCCGGCGACGACGGTCGCCACCCCGAGGTACGCGGCCACCACGGCGACCCAGATCGACCAGGGACGCCGGGGGTCTCCGCTCACCGGATGGATCGAGGTGTCGCGCGGGGCCTCGACGACGGCGATCGCGCCGGCGTCCGGGGCGGGCTCGACGGCCGACGCGGCGTCGTCGGCGCGGTGCTCGGCGGGCTCGGTCGACATGGCGCCCAGTCTAGGCGGCGGCGCGCCGACCGCGCCGCGGCGTCCCGTCGCGCGTCACCAGGGTTCGACCAGGTAGTGCTGCAGGGTGTGGCCGACCGGTCCCGCCAGCGTCCGGGCGGACGCCGCCGCGAGCGCGGGCAGCCGCAGGGTGTCCCGCCCGACGACCGCGCCCAGCAGGGCGGTCGCGGCGAGCTGGGCGCGCAGGACCGCGTTGGCGTGGCCGAAGTGCGTCGCCACGGGGACGAACACCTCGCGGGCGACCATCTCGGTCATGGCGCGGCTGCCGGTCACCTGGGCGGGCACCAAACCGCCCAGGTACTCCTCGTAGCCGGGCTGGTCGTGCAGTTCGAGGAAGATCCGAGCGGCCCGGCGTCCCACCTGGTCCGGCGGGCCCCCGAGCACCTCGGTGAGGTGGTCGGCCGGGTCCCAGGTCGTCCCCATCACCGACAGGGTGAACAGGTCGACCTTCGAGGTGAAGTAGTGGTGGACGAGAGCCGGGTCGACGCCCGCCTCCCGCGCCACCGCGCGCAGGCTGACCTTGTCGTAGCCCTCCTGGTGGAACAATCGGGCCGCCGCGTTCCGGATCGTGCCCTTGGTGTCGTCGTGGCCGGGACGCCGTCCGCGCGGGCGCGCCGCCGCATTCGTGGCCATGATGGCTCCTTCCCTGGCTCGTGGGGTTCCCGCCGATGGGAGTGGACACATGCTGCTCCGCGAAGGCGTCCACGCACAAGCCGAACCGTGCCCGGACGTGCTGACGGGCGCCGCCACCGAACCGTATCGGTGGCGACGCCCGCTGCGTGAATCAGGCCTGCTTCATCGACCCGGTGTCGAGGAAGCGGCGGTGCCAGGCGTGCGCGCGACCGAGGTCGTGCGGGGTGTGCTCGGCGTTGGAGACGGCCGCGGCGTGCTCGATGTACTCCTTGAGCATCTCGCGGTAGTCCGGGTGGGCGCAGTTCTGGATGATCACCTTGGCGCGCTGCTTGGGCGACAGGCCACGCAGGTCGGCCACGCCCTGCTCGGTGATGATCACCTGGACGTCGTGCTCGGTGTGGTCGTGGTGGCTGACCATCGGCACGATGGCGGAGATGTCGCCGCCCTTGGCCAGCGACGGCGACACGAACACCGAGATGTAGGCGTTGCGCGTGAAGTCCCCGGAGCCGCCGATGCCGTTCTGCATCTTCGAGCCCATGATGTGGGTGGAGTTCACGTTGCCGTAGATGTCGGCCTCGATCATGCCGTTGCAGGAGATGACGCCCATGCGGCGGATCGCCTCGGGGTTGTTCGAGATCTCCTGCGGGCGCAGCACGATGTGGTTGCGGTAGTGGGCCGCCTTGTCGTTCATGAGCTTCGCCGCGTCGGGCGAGAGCGAGAACGCGGTGGCGGACGCGACCAGCAGCTTGCCGGAGTCGATCATGTCGACCATGCCGTCCTGGATCACCTCGGTGTAGGAGGTGAGCCGTTCGAACGGGCCCTCGTTGAGGCCGACGAGCACCGCGTTGGCGATGTTGCCGACGCCGGACTGCATCGGGAGCAGATCCTTCGGCAGCCGGCCCTGGGTCACCTCGTTGCCGAGGAAGTCCAGGAGGTGCTCCGCGATCGTCTTGGACTCCTGGTCCAGCGGCTTGAACGGGGTGTTGCGGTCGGGGGAATCGGTCTCGACGACGGCGACGACGCGGTCCCAGTCGATGTCGAAGAACTTCGAGCCGATGCGGTCGCCGGGGGCGGTGATCGGAAGCGGGACGTTGTGGCCGGGCATCTTCATCGAGTAGACGTCGTGCATGCCCTCGAGATCCTCGGACTGCCACGCGTTCACCTCGAGGATGATCTTGTCGGCCTTCTCCAGGTACACGTTGTTGTTGCCGATCGACGACGACGGCACCGCGGTCCCGTCCTCGTTGATCTTCGTGACCTCGATGACGGCGGCGTCCAGGTTGCCCCAGAAGCCGTACCGCACCTGCGGGCCGGAGTGCGAGAGATGCACGTCGCTGTACTCGGAGACGCCGGCGTTGATCTTGCCGCGCATCACCGGATCGGACTGGTACGGCATGCGGGTGGAGATGCCGTCGACGGCGGCCAGGGCGCCGTCGTGCTCGGGGGCGGTGGACGCGCCGGTGTAGGACGCGATCTTGAAGGCCTCGCCCTTGTCATGGGCGGCTTGGATCTGCTCGGCGAGCGCCTCGGGAACGGCCTTGGGGTAGCCGGCGCCGGTGAACCCGGAGAAGCCGACGCGGTCGCCGTCCTTGATCTGCTTGGCGGCATCCTGCGCGGACATCACCTTGGCGCGAGCCTTGTCGTTGGCAATACGCGACATCTATTTCCTCCCTGAAATGACGCTCCTTGGCCGTCAGCCTAGCGGGGGTGGCCCGATGTCAGGCCTCAAATCGACCGGTCCGGGTGGCTCCGCCTCCGCGCCGAGATGAAAGCGCCCGAAAGGCGGACACGTATCCTGGTGAGGAAAGGGGGTCCGCGTGAAGCAGGACGAGTCCACCCACCCCGCACCCGAGGCCGCCGGCGACGCGGAGCCCGGAGCGACGCCCGTAGCCCGACGCCGTCAGGTGCCGTTGTGGCTCGCGATCCTGGGCAACCTCGTCGTCGCCCTGGTGATCGTGTCGGTCGTGCAGGCGTTCCTCGTCCGGGTCCACAACGTGGCGTCCGGGTCCATGGAGCAGACCCTCGGCGTCAGCGACCGCGTCCTGTCCTCCGATCTGCCGTACCTGGCGTCCTCGCCGGCGGTCGGCGACATCGTCATCTTCGGCCACGGCGAGACCTGGAACGACGCCGGCCTGCCGCCCTCCGACGACGCGTTCGTCAACGCGGCCCGCGGGTTCGGCGACGTCACCGGGATCGGGACGTCGAGCCGCACGTACACCGTCAAGCGCGTGCTGGGGACCCCCGGCGACGTCGTGTCCTGCTGCGACGCCACCGGACGGATCGTCGTCAACGGCATGGCGATGGTCGAGCCCTACCTGTACGAGGACCTGCCCTTCGAACTCGGCGTCCTCGACTGCAACTCGGCTCCCATGTCGCCGCGGTGCTTCGGCCCCGTCCCGGTGCCGCGCGACGGCTACCTGGTGATGGGCGACCACCGCTCGAACTCCGCGGATTCGGTCGCCGCCTGCCGCGGCACCCGCCGCACCGAGTGCGCCAAGTTCGTGCCCGCCGAGCGGATCACCGGCAAGGTCATCGCGAAGGCGTGGCCGCCCGGGCCGATCTAGGCCATCCGCGGGACGCCGAACCGCACAGACATGCCGCAGGGGCGGTGTCCGAACCTCCCGGACGCCGCCCCTGCGGTGAAGCCGACCTGTCAGGCCAGGGTGATGCGCTGCTTGAGGTGGTGGGACTCGCCCGGACGCAGGGTCACCGGGTGGCCCAGGGCGTTGGCGGCCTCGATGCAGATCATCTGCTGCCACTCGTCGTCGCCGAAGTCGGGCATGGCGGCGGCCTTGTCGATCCAGGGGTTCCAGATGACCGTGTTCGCCGAGCCGGACTTGGTGATGACCAGGTCGCGCCCCAGCGCCGGGTCGTGGATCGTGACCTCGCCCGTGCTCTCGTACACCCGGTCGGTCTCGCCCGCGACGGTCAGGTCGCCGGACTGGACCTGGCCCTCCTCGCCGGTGACCTTGTCGAAGTAGGTGGCGCCGTCCAGGCCGCTGATCGAGATCTTCGTGACGTCCCCGACGCGCAGGTACGTGTGCAGGGCCTCGTCGAAGGTGATGTCCTCGTCGCCGACGTTGTCGATCTGCAGTTCGAGGCCCAGGTACTCCGGGGTGAACTTCGCCCGGAACCAGGCCTCGTAGCGCTGCGGCCAGTTCGGCTGGTCGCCGCTCATCGACTCGTCGAGCGTGTACTCGACGATGAGGCGGCCGTCGCGGTCGAGGGTGTCCTTGACGTTGGACATGTGCCAGGTCTGGAGTCGGCCGAAGCCGTGGAGGGGCTGCAGGTCGCCGGAGCGTCCGGGGCCGAACCAGGGGAAGCAGATCGGGACGCCGCCGCGGATGGGCTGGCTGTCGGCGAACCACGACTTCTCGCTCATCCAGATGACCGGCTCGGCACCGTCGGGTCGCCAGGACCAGACCTGGGCGCCCTGGTCGAAGATGCCGTAATGCCCGGACTGCCCCTGCGCGGCCTCGACGCCGCGAAGTGGATTGTCGGTGATCTCATGCGCCATCGGTAAGACCTCCTGCTGTCGTTATGACTTTCCCTGGAGCCTAGTCCGGGCGACCATCGCTGGGCGACCGGTTCGCCAAACTGTCGGCGCCGGATTGCGGGGCCGCATTCGGGCGGACGCCACCGTCCGGGTTCAGCCGCGAATCCGCCGGCATTCCAGGTAGAACCGCTTGTCACGGGCGTGTCCCATCGAGAATGTCTTGCGCGGGAAGGGCCCGTCCACGGCCACCGAGGCGAAGAAGTCCTCCTTGGCGATCGCCGGCAGCAGCACGCCGAGGGCGTCCGGACGCCGCCCCAGGTCGTCGACGACCTCGCCGTCGTGCACGTAGTCGGCCTCCGCGCCCGGATGCTCGGGCAGCCACCGGTCCAGGAAGGCCTGGACCGTGCCCACCGCCAGCTGGTGCGTGGGCGCCGTCGCCTCGACGACGCGGACGCCGTCGGCGTCCACGAGCGCGAACGCCTGCCCGGACGCCGCGGCGACCGCAACCTCCGCCGCCGCGGTGTCGGTGACGGGCCGGACGGAGCCGCCGACCGCGGCGACCAGCGCCTCGGCCAGCCCGGGCGCCCCGGTCACGAGCCGGTGGATGGGCTCGAAGTGCAGCGACGGGTCGTGCAGGTTCACCAGCTCCACCAGCGCGTGCCGCCCGGGATGGTCCGGGCCCGCGCCCGCGGCCTTGAGCGCGGACCAGATCGTGGCGGCGGCCGCGAGCGAGTGGTTGCCGTCGCCGACCGCCAGCAGCAGCGGCGCGTCGGCGTCCAGGCCGTAGCGGGACGCGTACGCCTCCGGGGTGACGAGATCGGCCAGCGCCGCGAGGACGGCGTCCTGGACGCCGGCGTCGGCGATCAGCGCCCCGGCGATGTGACCCGAGCCGCCCATCAGGTCGGCGTCGTAGGCCGGCACCAGCCCGTCGCGGGCCGCGTCCACCGCGGCCAGGACCGTGCCGTCGGGGTCGTCGTACAGCACCAGCACGTGGGGGAGTTCGAGGTCGGCGTCCCGGCGGACCGCGATGCGCGGCGGCAGCCGGTCGATCACCGTCCCCTCGGTCGACCGGATCGGGCTGGTCGCCTGCGGGCTGAAGTCGTAGGCGTCCAGGTCGATCTCGACCAGCAGGCCCCGCTGGACGCCGCGGCTCACCTCGCGCTCCACCAGCACCAGCGCCTCGTGCTCGACGAACAGGCCGTCGGCCTCGTAGCGCCGCATCGCCTCCTGGCAGGCGGCGATCCGCGCCTCCACGTCGGCGGCGTGCAGGTGGAGCTCGGGCAGGATCATCCGCAGCGTGGAGGGCGCGTCCCCGACGGCCGCCTCCGCGGCGTCCCAGTAGTCGGGCTGCGCGGTGAACTGGTCGCAGGCGATCACCGCCCAGCGCGCCACATCGACGTCCGGACGCGGCAGCAGGACGAGCGGCACCCGGACGGCCGCCGGCGCGTTCATGCGGCCCCCTCGAAGCTGGATTCCATGCGCTCGATGTAACCACGGCGGGGCGGGCGCACCAAGGCCGGTCCATGCCGCGTCGTCGGGCGGCTCGGGGGCACCGGCCGCGGCGTCTTCGATACGCTGAACGCCATGGCGAACTATCTGGTCACCGGCGGCGCGGGCTTCATCGGCACCAACTTCGTGCGGCACCTCCTCGAGCACACCGATGACCACGTGACGATCGTCGACAAGATGACCTACGCCGCGCGGCCGGAGTCCGTCGACGGGCTGGATCCACAGCGGGTGACGTTCGTCCAGGGCGACGTCTGCGACGCCGCGCTCATGGACCGGCTCGTCGCCGCCGCCGACGTCGTGGTCCACTTCGCCGCCGAGTCGCACAACGACAACTCCCTCAGCGACCCCTCGCCGTTCGTGCAGACCAACGTGGTCGGCACCTACACCCTGCTCGAGGCGGTGCGCCGGCACGACGTGCGCTACCACCACATCTCCACCGACGAGGTCTACGGCGACCTGGAGCTCGACGACCCGGAGAAGTTCACCGCGACCACGCCGTACAACCCCTCCTCGCCGTACTCGGCGACCAAGGCCGGCTCGGACCTGCTCGTCCGCGCCTGGGTGCGGAGCTTCGGGGTGCGGGCCACGCTGAGCAACTGCTCCAACAACTACGGCCCCTTCCAGCACATCGAGAAGTTCATCCCGCGCCAGATCACCAACGTGATCGACGGCGTCCGGCCCAAGCTGTACGGCGCCGGGCTCAACGTCCGCGACTGGATCCACGTCGACGACCACAACGCCGCCGTTCTGCGGATCATCGAGGACGGGCGGATGGGGGAGACCTACCTCATCGGCGCGGACGGCGAGAAGGACAACAAGACCGTCGTCGAGACGATCCTGCGCCTGATGGGCGAGCCGGTCGACGCCTACGACCACGTCAACGACCGCGCCGGGCACGACCTGCGCTACGCCATCGACGCCACGGCGCTGCGCGACGAGCTCGGCTGGCGCCCGCGCTTCACCTCGTTCGAGGACGGGCTGGCCGACACGATCGCCTGGTACCGCGACAACGAGGCGTGGTGGCGGCCGATCAAGGCGGCCACCGAGGCCAAGTACGCCGCCACCGGCCAGTGACCGCCAGCGACGATCAGGAGCGCCCATGAGCGAGTTGAGCATCGAGACCACGCCCGTCCCCGGGCTGCTGGTTCTGACCCTGCCCCTCCACCAGGACGCCCGCGGCTGGTTCAAGGAGAACTGGCAGCGCGCCAAGATGGTGGCGCTGGGGCTGCCGGACTTCGGGCCGGTGCAGAACAACATGTCCTACAACGAGGAGGTCGGCGTCACGCGCGGCCTGCACGCCGAGCCGTGGGACAAGCTCATCGGTCTCGCGCAGGGCCGGATCTTCGGCGCGTGGGTGGACCTCCGCCCGGGCGACTCCTTCGGGGCCTCCTTCTCGCTGGAGATGGGGCCCGACAAGGCCGTGTTCGTGCCCCGCGGCGTCGCCAACGGCTACCAGGCCCTCGCGCCGCACACGACCTACTCCTACCTGGTCAACGACCACTGGAGCCCCGAGGCGCGGGCGTCCTACACCTACCTCAACCTGGCCGACGAGACGGCGTCGGTGCCGTGGCCGATCCCGGTGGAGCAGGCGATCATCTCCGACGCCGACCTGGCGCACCCCCGGCTGGCCGAGGTCGTCCCCATGCGCCCGCCCGCCACGGTCATCCTCGGCGCGTCCGGCCAGTTGGGTCGCGCCCTCCAGGCGATGCTCCCGGACGCGCGCGCGGTCGACCAGGCCGAGCTCGACCTCACCGACGCGGCCGCCGTCGCCGACTTCGGATGGCAGGGCGTCGGCACCGTGATCAACGCCGCGGCGTGGACCGCCGTCGACGCCGCCGAGACCCCCGAGGGACGCCGTGCCGCCTGGCGGGTCAACGTGGACGCCGTCCGGCACCTCGTCGACGCCGCCGGTGAACACGGGTTCACCCTCGTCCACGTGTCCAGCGACTACGTGTTCGACGGGGAGGCGACCACCCACGCCGAGGACGAGCCGTTCAGTCCGCTGGGGGTCTACGGCGCCACCAAGGCGGCCGGCGACGCGCTCGTGGCCACGCTGCCCCGGCACTACATCGTCCGGACGAGCTGGGTGATCGGCGACGGCGGGAACTTCGTGCGGACGATGGCCCGGCTCGCCGCCGACGGGGTCGCCCCGTCGGTCGTCGACGACCAGATCGGCCGCCTGACGTTCACCGACGATCTCGCGGCCGGCATCGTCCACCTGATCGACTCCGGCGCGGGCTTCGGGACGTACAACCTCACCAACGAGGGCCCGCCGGCCTCGTGGTTCGAGGTCGCCCGGCGCGTCTTCGAGCTCACCGGCCACGACCCGGCCTCGGTGTCGCCGCAGAGCACCGCCGAGTTCGCCGCGGGGCGCGTCGTCTCGCCGCGGCCCCGCCACAGCACGCTGGAGCTGGCGAAGATCCGGGCGACGGGCTTCCGCCCGCGCGACGCGGACGCCGCCCTGGTGGACTACCTGCGCTGATCGGCGTCCGAAACGCCGGTGCGGGGAGGGACTTGGCCGACTCGGCGGGGGCACGCGAAGATGGCCGCATGCGCGGAATCATTCTGGCCGGCGGCTCGGGTACCCGGCTGCACCCGATCACCCAGGCGACCTCGAAGCAGCTCGTGCCGGTGTACGACAAGCCGATGGTGTACTACCCGCTGACCACGCTGATGTTCGCGGGGATCCGCGACGTGCTGGTGATCACCACCCCGCACGAGAGCGAGGCGTTCCAGCGCCTGCTCCAGGACGGCTCGCAGTTCGGCATCGACATCAGCTACGCCACCCAGCCCGAGCCCAAGGGGCTGGCGCAGGCGTTCACCATCGGCCGGGACTTCGCGCGCGGCGAGAAGTGCGCGCTCGTCCTGGGCGACAACATCTTCTACGGGCCGGGGCTGGGGCGTCAGCTCCACAAGTACAACGACCTCAGCGGGGCGGCCGTCTTCGCCTACTGGGTGAACGACCCGACCGCCTACGGCGTCGTCGAGTTCGACGACGAGCGCCGCGCCATCTCGATCGAGGAGAAGCCGGCCCATCCCAAGTCCAACTACGCCGTCCCCGGCCTGTACTTCTACGACGAGCAGGTCACCGACATCGCGGCGGACCTGCAGCCCTCGGCGCGCGGGGAGTACGAGATCACCGACGTCAACCGCGTCTACCTGGAGCAGGGGGCGCTGCAGGTCGAGGTGCTGACCCGGGGCACGGCGTGGCTCGACACGGGCACCTTCGACTCGCTCAACGACGCGAGCAACTTCGTCCGGACCATCCAGGCGCGCCAGGGCCTCCAGGTGGGGTGCCCGGAGGAGGTCGCGTGGCGCCAGGGCTTCCTGTCCGACGACGGTCTGCGCGAGCGCGCCGAGAAGCTCACCAAGTCGGGCTACGGCGACTACCTGCTCAACCTGCTGGCGCGCGCGGCCCAGTAGCCGTCAGCCGCAGGCCACCCCGGTGGCGTGGATCGGGCAGTAGCCCGCGGGGTTCTTGAACAGGTACTGCTGGTGGTACGGCTCGGCGTAGTAGAACGCGGGGGCGTCCACCACCTCGGTGGTGATCGGGCCGTAGCCGGCCTCGGCGAGCTTCGGCTGGTAGGACGCGATGGTCGCCAGCGCCGTCGCGCGCTGCTCCCCGTCGACGGGGAAGATCGCCGAGCGGTACTGGCTGCCCACGTCGTTGCCCTGCCGGTCGCCCTGGGTGGGGTCGTGGTTCTCGAGGAAGATCCGCACCAGGTCGGCGTAGGACACCACCGCCGGGTCGAAGACGACCTTGACGGTCTCGGCGTGGCCCGTCAGCCCCGAGCAGGCCTCCTCGTAGGTGGCGTTCGGGGTGAAGCCGCCCTGGTAGCCGACGGCGGTGTTCACGACGCCGGGGGTCGACCAGAACAGCTTCTCGGCGCCCCAGAAGCAGCCCAGGGCGAAGTAGGCGACCTCGGCGCCGGCGGGGACGTCGGTGACGTCGATCCCGAAGATGTCGTGGCGGACGCCCGCGGGCAGGATGCCGGTGGAGCGGCCGGGGAGCGCGGTGGCCGCGTCGGTGGGACGTGGAGGAGTGCGGAAGCCGAACATGTTCCCACGGTACCCAGCCGATGCCCTGACCCCCAGCACGGGGAAGGCTCAGGGTCTGGGGGTGGTGCTCCGGGGTTGTGGGGTTCTGCCGCGCCGAGCAGACTGAAGACACAGCCCGGGAGGTGCCGGCACAGGGCCGGCTCCGTCGAACAGACGACTGCCGAGACCACAGGTCGCTCCCGGTGACGCAGGACAGGAGTGACATGACTGATCAGCCCAACGAGCAGGATCGCCACCACGAGGCGCAGGACGCCGCGGCCCACACGCCCGACGCGGCCGCCGAGGAGACGAGCGCCCGTCACGACGAGGTGCACGCCTCGGCCAAGGACCACGACCCGACGCTGACCCAGGGCGAGAAGTTCACCCCGGAGAAGCTCGGCGACGCGGCCATCAAGTTCGCCACCGAGACGGTCTACGCCGCCGCGGGCCTGGCCAACGTGCTCGCGGAGAAGGCCAAGGAGCTCTACGACGCGCAGCGCAAGCAGATCGCCGACAACACCCCCGAAGGTGTCGACCCGAACTTCCGCAAGTTCGTCGACTCCATGCCCGACCAGTTCAAGACGTTCATGGACGACGCCAACAAGGCGTTCCACGACCTGTCCGAGCGCGGCCGCACCACGATGGCCGACTTCCAGGACCAGGTGCAGCACGCGTGGAAGCAGTGGGAGGAGCAGCGCGAGCAGGACGAGAAGACCGGCGCGTTCGACCTGAAGGACGCCGCGGAGGCGACCCAGGACGCCGAGGCCGCCGTCGCGCCCGAGTCCCCGGCATCGCCGATCGTGCCCGACACGCACGCCGCGGGCGACTCCGACCTCCACGTCGGTGAGTACCCGGGCGAGTCCAAGGGCGACGTCCGCAACGACTGACACGTCCGACCGAGCACACGGCCCCGCATGCCCCGGCATGCGGGGCCGTGGCGCGTCCGGCGCCGCTTCGGGGCGTGTCTCCCGTTGTGGTTGCGCGATCGCCCGCCAGTGGTGCTACAGTCGCCACGGCGCATCGCGCCAAGGTCATCGGGATTGTGACCCACGGCAAAACCCGAGACGTGTGCCCGCACCACCGACGGTCCGGGCGTTCCACGCACGTTTCTGCCGAGGAAGTGACGATGACACGATCATCTCTTTCGGAGCGTCTCGCGGGCGGCCTCGTGGTCTCCTGCCAGGCACTGCCCGGTGAACCGCTCCACACCGAGACCGGCGGCGTCATGCCGCTGATGGCGATCGCCGCGCAGCGCGCCGGCGCCGTCGCGATCCGCTCCAACTCCGCCCGCGACGTCGCCCAGATCAAGGACGCCGTCGACCTGCCCGTCATCGGGCTCATCAAGCGCGAGTACCCGCCGTTCGAGCCGTTCATCACGGTGACGATGGAGGAGGTGGACGCGCTGGTCGAGGCCGGCGCGGACGCCATCGCCCTGGACTGCACGCTGCGCGAGCGTCCGGACGGCCTCACTCCGGCCGCGTTCGTCGCCCGGATCCGGGAGCGCCACCCCGGCGTCCCGCTCATGGCCGACATCGCCACCTACGAGGAGGGGATCGCGGCCGCCGAGGCGGGCGTCGACCTCATCGGCACCACGCTGAGCGGCTACACGCCGCAGTCGGCCGGCGCACCGATACCCGATCTCCCGCTGGTGGAGCGGCTGGCCCGCGACACCGAGGTGCCGATCGTGGCCGAGGGGCGCATCCGGCGACCCGAGCAGGCGCGGGCGGCCCTGGACGCCGGCGCGCACTGCGTGGTCGTCGGCGGCGCGATCACGCGTCCGCTGGAGATCGCGACCGAGTTCGTGGACGCCCTGCGCTGACCCGTCGACGCCGACGGGCACCACCGCCCGAGGCGTCCGCTCCGGCCTGTCGGCCGGCGCACCCCCTCGCCCGCAAGGGCACACGATCCGCCGCCCGGCGACGCGCGGCGCGAAGAGAAAGACGACAACCCGTGTTCAAGACACTCCAGAAGGTCGGCAAGGCGTTCATGCTGCCGATCGCCATCCTCCCGGCGGCGGGCCTGCTGCTGGGCATCGGTGGCGCCCTGTCCAACCCCAACACCGTCGCGGCGTTCCCGGCGCTCGGCGTCCCCGCGCTCCAGGTGGTCTTCCAGATCATGGCGGCCGCGGGCAGCGTCGTGTTCGCCAACCTGCCGCTGCTGCTGTCGATCGGCCTGTGCATCGGGCTGGCCAAGCGCGACAAGGGCACCGCCGCGCTGGCCGGCATCACCGGCTACCTCGTCATGGTCGGCACCATGGAGGCCCTGGTCACCCTCAACAACCCCGAGGGCTCGATCGACACCGGCGTGGTGGGCTCGCTCGTCATCGGCGCCGTCGCCGTGTGGCTGCACAACCGCTACTACAACATCCAGCTGCCGGCCATCCTGGGCTTCTTCGGCGGATCGCGCTTCGTCCCGATCGTCACGGCTTTCGCGGCGATCTTCGTGGGCGTCGCGTTCTACTTCATCTGGCCGCCGATCCAGCAGGGCATGGTCGCCGCCGGCACCGCGATCGCGAGCTGGGGCCCGATCGGCACGTTCTTCTACGGCTTCCTGATGCGCCTGTCGGGCGCGGTCGGCCTGCACCACGTCATCTACCCGATGTTCTGGTACACCCCGCTCGGCGGCACCGAGATCGTCAACGGCGTCAGCATCTCCGGCGCCCAGAAGATCTTCTTCGCCCAGCTGGCCGACCCCAACCACGTCGGGCTGTTCACCGAGGGCACGCGGTACTTCGCCGGCCGCTTCGCCACCATGATGTTCGGCCTGCCGGGCGCCTGCCTGGCGATGTGGCAGTGCGTGCCGAAGGATCGCCGCGCCCGGTACACCGGCCTGTTCCTGTCCGTGGCGCTCACCTCGTTCGTCACGGGCATCACCGAGCCGATCGAGTTCATGTTCCTGTTCGTGGCGCCGTGGCTCTACGTGATCCACGCCTTCCTCGACGGTGTCTCGTTCTTCATCGCCGACGTGCTCAACATCAACATCGGCAACACGTTCTCCGGCGGCGTCATCGACTTCCTGTTGTTCGGCGTCCTGCAGGGCGAGGACCGGACGCACTGGCTGTACCTCATCCCCATCGGGCTGCTGTGGTTCGGCCTGTACTACGTGACGTTCCGCTTCCTGATCACCCGCTTCAAGGTCGCCACCCCCGGCCACCTCGACGACACGCTGGCGGCGGCGGCCACCGACGCGGGCCAGGCCGTGAAGGGCTCGGACGCCGACGCGGCCCCCGCCGAGGGCGAGGGCACGGCGCTGGAGCAGGAGGCCGACCAGGTGCTCACCGCCCTGGGCGGACCCGACAACCTCGAGGACCTCGACGCCTGCATCACCCGACTGCGGGTCTCGGTCAAGGACCCCGCGCAGGTCGACAAGGCGGCGCTGCGCCGCATCGGGGCGGCCGACGTGTTCGAGGTGCGGGGCGGCGTCCAGGCGGTGTTCGGCGGGAAGGCCATCCTGTACAAGAACATCATCAACGAGAAGCTCGGCATCGAGGACTGAGGGAGAAGGAGTCGCATCATGTGGAACCCGTTCGCCAAGGCATCCGCCAAGGACATGGAGTCGGTCCACCGCCCCGTCGAGGGTCGGCTGCTGCCGTTGGAGGAGGTGCCCGATCCCGTGTTCGCCAAGCGCACCATGGGCCACGGCTTCGCCGTCGAGCCGACCGGAGGCACCTTCCGCGCCCCCGTCGCCGGTGAGCTGATCCTGCTGGCCAAGACGCTGCACGCGTACGCGATCCGCACCGACGCCGGCGCCGAGGTGTTGGTGCACGTGGGCATCGACACGGTCACCCTGAGGGGCAAGGGCTTCGCGGCCCTCGCCGCGACGGGGGACCGCGTCGAGGTCGGCGACCCGATCCTGACCTGCGACCTCGACGCGGTGGGGCAGCAGGTGCCCTCGCTCATCACGCCCGTGGTCCTCACCAACGGGAAGGCGTTCACCCTGTCCGAGCCCGACCTGACGGCGGGTCCGGACGCACCGGTCGCCACGCTGGCGAAGGTCTGACCGGCGGCGATGATGCGCGGGGGGCGCGCGACGGTCACGATCCGCCGCATCTACAACAACAACGTGGTGTTGGGGGCCGACCCCGACGGCACGGAGGTGGTGCTGCTCGGTAAGGGGCTGGGCTTCCAGCGGAAGCCCGGCGACCGCGTGGACCCCGCCGGCGCGCAGCGGTTCGTGGCGCAGGGGCCCTACAAGGCCGCGGCGGTCGCGACCCTGCTCAGCGACGCCACCCTGGAGGAGGCGGCGACGGCCCGGGACATCGTGGCGCTCGCCCACGAGCGGCTCCGGGTGCCGGTGAGCCAGGGCTTCCTGCTGCCGGTGCTGGACCACCTGTCCTTCGCCGTGCGGCGCGCCCGGGAGGGGGTGAAGGTCGACATCCCACTGCGCTGGGAGGTCGCCCAGCTCTACCCGCGCGAGGCCGAGGTCGGACGCGAGGCGGTGGCCCTGGCCGGCGACCGCCTCCGCGTCCGGCTGCAGGAGGACGAGTGGGTCGCGTTCGCGCTGCACTTCATCAACCAGCAGTGGGTCGGCGGCGACCTGAGCAAGACGGTGGCGATGACGGACGCCATCACCGGAACGTTCGCCCTGCTGGAGGAACTGTGGGGGCGTCCGCTGGACCAGACGTCGGTGAGCTCGGCCCGGTTCGTGACGCACCTGCGCTACCTGTTCGTGCGGGCGATCGAGGGGCGGCAGCTGGTCGGCTCGGGCATCGACGTGATGGGCGCGGTCCAGAGCGTCTACCCCGAGGCCGCGGAGGCGGCCCGCCGGGTTGCCCAGCTCATCGACGCCTCGGTCAAGGGCAGCCTCACGACCGAGGAGGTCGCCTACCTCGCGCTCCACACGGGACGGCTGTACGCCGAGGTGCACTACCCGGGCTGACCGAGATCGCCGACGCCGGGCGGATCAAAGGGCGGTGGACGGCAGCGCGCGAGCGAGGCCGTCCACGCGTTCGGCTCCGGGCAGCCCCAGCAGGGTGGCCGCGGGCACGAACAGCTTCGAGCCGCGGATCCCCGACCCGACGCACAGCCAGTCCTGGTCCGCGACCGCGCCGTCGACCCAGATCGGCCAGTCGGCGGGTGCGCCCACGGGGGTGATGCCGCCGAACTCCATGCCGGACAGCGCCACCGCCTGCTCGCGCGGCGCGAAGGACGCCTTGCGCGCGTCCAGCCGCTTGCGGACGACGGTGTTCACGTCGACGCGGTGGGTGGCCAGCGTCATGCACACGGCGAACCGCTCGACCTCGCCGCGCACCCCGCGCACGACGACCGCGTTCGCCGACGCCTCCAGCGGGACGCCGTAGCGCGCGCAGAAGTTCTCCGTGTCGGCCAGGTGGGGGTCGATCGGGGTGACGTACGCGTCCAGCCCGGTCGCGGCCAGCGCGGCGCGCACGGGCTCGGCGAGCAGATCGGGGCGATCCAGGGCGGGGGCGGCCTCGAGGCTGCCCAGGACGTCGGCGGGTGGAAGGCTCACCCGCCCGATCCTGCCACGCGGGGCACGCGCCGCCCGGGTCGGCGTCCGAGGCGAGAAACACCGGCCTGGCCTCGGGCCGCGTCCCTAGGCTGGCCGGCATGGGATTCCTCGACCCGGTGACCCTGCTCGGACGCGAGGTGCGGCTGGAGCCCCTCACCTCCGATCACGCGGGCGGGCTGGCGGACGCGGCCCGCCTCGATCAGGTGTGGGGGCTGTGGTACACCTCGGCGCCGGAGGCGGACCGGATGCGCGCCGACATCGACGCCAAGCTGGCGCGGGCCGCGACGGGCGAGATGCTGCCGTTCGCGGTGCTGCGTCCCGACGGCGTCCCCGTCGGCGTCACGACCTACCTGCACCCGCTCCCCGCCGTGCCCGCGGTGGAGATCGGCATGACCTGGCTGGCGGCGTCGGCGCGGCGCACCGCCATCAACACCGAGGCCAAGAAGCTGCTGCTGGGCAACGCCTTCGAGGCGTGGGGATGCCGCCGGGTGGCGTTCCGCACGACCTGGCTCAACCTGCGCTCGCGGGAGGCCATCGAGCGGATCGGGGCGACGTTCGAGGGCCGGATCCGCAACGACCGGGTCATGCGCGACGGCACCGTCACCGACAGCGCGCAGTACTCGATCACCGATGCCGAGTGGCCGGCGGTCAGGCAGCATCTGCGGCACCTGCTCAGCCGCTGACGGCGCGTCCACTCAGGCGCCGGAGCGCTTGACCAGGCCGCGGATCCGCAGGGCCGCCACGATCGCGGCGATGCCGTACACGAGGGCGAACGCGCCGAACATGATGGCCGCGGTCGCCAGCGTCGCGCCCGGGGCGAACATCGTCAGGACGCCGCACAGGATCCCCAACACGCCCACGACGATCAGCATCCACTCGCCGGTGACGGCCTTGCGGATTCTGATGGCGGTGGCGATCTGGGCGATGCCGGAGGCGAAGAACCAGACGGCCAGGATGACGGCGATCGCCGATAGCGCGGCGTTCATGTTCGCCAGCGCGATGCCGCCCGCGACGACGCTGACGATGCCGAAGACCGCCAACAGGGCGCGGGTGCCCCCGCCGGCCAGCGGGATGGTGAACGCGTTGATCAGGAGGCCGACGCCGTCGGCGATCAGCCAGATCCCGATGAGGATGGCCAGGGTGGCCAGAGCGATGCCGGGCTGGACGATGGTGATGAGCCCGGCCAGCACCGCGACGATGCCGCGGGCCAGGATCCAGGGCCAGGTACGTGCTGCGAAGTGGAGCATGAGGGTGGCTCTCTGCGTGGGGATGGGTGCTTCTCACGCTACGCCGACCAGCGTGGGGGAGGAAGCCGCTCCGGGGTCCTTGTGGCGAAGGGCGCCGGCCGAAGTCGGGCCGACCCTGCCAGAGGGGGAACTGGGCGGAGCCGGCGGAGGGAGTGGGCCCGCAATGACGGACCCACTCCTGCGCGGCCCCGATGAGGGGGTCGACGCGCGCCACGCTCAGTGGGTGCGTCCGAGCGCCTCCCACAACCCCAGAAGGTAGGTGATGCCCAGGGCCCGGTCGTGGAGGCCGTAGCCCGGGCGTCCGCGTTCGCCCCAGATGTCACGGCCGTGGTCGGGCCGGACGTACCCGTCGAAGCCCGTCTCGTGAAGTGCCTCCACGATGGCGAACATGTCCAACGATCCTTCCGACGACGGGTGGGCCGTCTCCCGGAACGTCCCCGGCCCGGTGTGCAGGATGTTGCGCAGGTGCACGAACGGCACCCTCCCGAGGGCGCTGAACTCCCGCATCAGGGACGGGACGTCCGTGTCCGGGTCGCTCCCCAGCGAGCCCGTGCAGACGGTGAACCCGTGGTACGGGGAGTCCGTGAAGGCGGCGATGGCCCGCATGTCCTCCGCGCCTTTGACGATCCGGGGCAGCCCGAAGACGGATCGGGGAGGATCGTCGGGATGGACGGCCATCCGGACGTCGTGAGCGCGACAGGCGTCCAGGATCGCGTCGATGAAGTAGGCGAAGTTCGCCCGCAGCCCATCCTCGTCCACGTCGCTGTAGGCCTCGAACAGCGCCTCGATCCCCGCGAGCCTGTCCTCCTCCCAACCCGGCAGCCGGAAGCCGTCGGCGCCGCCCTGCACGCGGAGCATGACGTCGCGGAACGAGCCGGACACGATCTGTTGGTCGTAGGCCATCGAGAAGGAACCGTCGGGTGCTTCCGACCGCAGGTCGGTGCGGATCCAGTCGAACACCGGCATGAAGTTGTAGCAGATCACCTTCACGCCGTGCCGGGAGAGGTTACGGATCGTCGCGATGTAGTTCTCGATGTGGCGGTCGCGCTCCGGCAGCCCGATCTTGATGGCGTCGGAGACGTTGACGCTCTCGACGACCTCCAGGAGCAACCCGGCCGCCTCGATCGCCTCACGCAGGGCGGCGATCCTGGCGAGCGGCCACTCCGCGCCCGCGGGCAGGTCGTGGAGGGCTCCGACGACGTGTCGCACGCCGGGGATCTGGCGCACGTGCGCGAGGGGGATCGGATCGTCCTCCTCGCCGAACCAACGGAATCCCATCTTCATGGCGTGCTCCCGGTCACGTGTCGAGCCAGCCCAGCGGCACCATGACGAGCGCCGGGAACAGCGCCAACAGGAACACCAGCACCGTCTGGGCTATGAAGTAGGGGATGACGGGTCTGATGATCTCGTCCATCTTCACCTTCCCCGTGGCGCAGGCCACGTTGAGTACCGGCCCCACCGGGGGCGAGGTCAGCCCCAGCACGTTGGCGAGCGTGAACACCACGCCGAAGTAGATCGGACTGATGCCCGCGGCGTTGAGCAGCGGCAGCACGATCGGAGTGAGGATCAGGATGGTGGGGACGACGTCCATCGCCGTTCCCACGAGCAGGACCACGATGACGAGGACCACCATGAGCAGCGTCGGGTTCTCCACCAGGGGATCCAGCAGGCCCGTGATGAGCCGGGGGAGGCCGCCGATCGTCATGTAGTAGGCGGCCACCTGCGCCGCAGCGGCCAGGAACATCACGACGGCCGACATCTTGGCCGCCGACCGGAGACCCTGGAAGATCACCGGCAGATCGAGTTCGCGGTAGACCACCGTCCCGACGATCAGGGCGTAGACCACGGCGACGACGCCGGCCTCGGTGGCGGTGAAGATCCCGCCCCGCAGCCCCAGCAGGATGATGACGGGGAGCAACAGCGCCCAGATCCCGTCCAGGACGGTCTTACCGGCTTCCTTCAGGGTCGGCGTCGGCTCGTTCGACCGGACGCCGTCCTTGCGGGAGACGAAGAACCAGATCAGGCACATGATGAGCGTCAGGTAGATCGCCGGTGCGATGCCGCCGAGGAACAGCGACTTGATCGAGACCCCGGCGGTCACGCCGTACACGATGAACGGCACCGAGGGCGGCATGATGGGGGAGACCAGGTTGGCGCTGGCGACGAGGCCGGCGGACTTGGCCCGGTCGTAGCCGGATCGGACCATCATCGGGATGAGGATCGCGCCGAGTGCCGCCGTGCTGGCGACGGCCGAGCCCACCAGGCTGGCGAACAGCAGGCAGGCCAGGATCGTCACGTAGCCCAGGCCGCCGCGGACGCGACCCACGAAGATGTTGGCGAAGGCGATGATCCGGTGGGTGAGCCCGCCGCGGTTCATGAGTTCGCCGGCGAGGACGAAGAACGGCAGGGCCATCATCGCGACCGAGTCCGTGCCGCGCATGAGTTGGGCGGCGAGGATCTGCGGGTCGGCGGCGGCGCCCCCCATGTGGACGCCGACCGCCGCGCCGGCCAGGAGCAGTGAGAAGGCGATCGGGACGCCGAGCAGGATGGCGACGATCAGGTAGGTCAGGAAGAGCAGCAGCAGAAGCACGGTCGTTCCCCTCAGTCGATCTCGGCGAGCGGGTCGGCGCCGTCGTCGCGGATGGTGGTGAGGTCGTCGACCGAGCGACGGGCGACGAACACCTGGTAGAGGTTGCCCACGGCGACGAGGATGATCGCCACCCCGGTCACGACGCCGACGCCGTAGACCAGGGCACGGGGGAACTGGGTCGCCACCCAACGGTCGTTCAGGTTCTGCACGGCCAACTGCCAACTCCCGACGGCGAGCAGGCCCATCATCCAGATGATGACGAGCTGGATGCCGGCGTAGAGCACGCGACGGGGGCGCTCGGGCAGCCGTGTGAGCACGGTGTCCACGCCGAGATGCCGGTTGTCGCGGAACGCGCCGATCGTGCCGAAGTAGACGAGGTAGATGAACGCGAGCCGCGCCACCTCCTCCGACCAGACCAGCCCGGTGGAGAAGACGTACCGCAGCACGACGTTGAGGAAGAACAGGGCGATCATGAGTGCCAGGAAGACCGCCATCATGATGTCGACTCCGCGGAAGAGCCGATCGAGGAATGTGGACATGGGCCGCACCTTCGGTCAGGGGGCGGGTCGCGACGGACCCGCCCCGGGGTTCCGTCAGCTCACCGCTCGGATCTTGTCGGTCAGTTCGCGTGCCCAGGCGTTGTCCGCGTAGAGCTTGTCGGTCACCGGCTTGATCTTCTCGATCATCCGGTCACGGTCGGCGGGGGTCAGTTCGGTCACTGTGAGGCCCTTGTCCTTCAGCGACTGGCGGTCGGTGTCCACGCTCGCGATGTACTGGTCCCACGCCTGCGTCGACGCCTTCGCGGCCGCGTCCCGCACCACCTTCTGCTGCGCCTCGCTCAGCCGGTCCATGGCCGCGTCGCTGGCGACGATCTCCAGCGTCGCGATGATGTGGTTGGTCTCGTAGATGTAGTCCTGCACCTCGTTGAGGCCCTCGCTGATGACCGTGACCATGCCGTTGTCCTGGCCGTCCACGACGCCGGTCTCCAACGCCGAGAACAGTTCGCCGAGCGGGATCACTTGGGCGCTACCACCGAGGTTCTCCGCCAGCCCGATGTGGATCGGGTTGTTCGGCATGCGGAACTTCTGGCCGGCGAAGTCCTCGATCGTCGTGAGCTTCTTGCTGCTGGTGAACGTGCGGGCGCTGTTCGGGCCCCAGCCGAGCACCTGGACGGTCGGGAACTTCTCCTCGAACTTCTGGTTCACCTCGGCGGCGATGTCCCCGGTCCAGACCTTCTTGGCGTGCTCGAGGTCGCGGTACAGGAACGGCCAGTCCGAGATCAGCATCGTGGGGAACTCCTGGTTCATCGGGGTCCCGACCACCGCCACCTCGATCGTGCCGTTGCGGACGCCGTCCCACAGATCGGCCTCGTTGCCGAGGGTGCCCGAGTGGTAGACCTCGACCTGGATCGCCCCGTCGGAGCCCTGCTCGACCTCGGGCTTGAACACCTCGTCGAGGACCTTGGCCATCGGGTGCGTCGCGCCCCAGTTGTCGCCCACCTTCAGGGTGATCGGCTGGTCCTTGGACGCGCCCCGGGGGCCGCCGCGCCCAGGTTGCACCCGGCCAGTGCCAGCGCCAACGCTCCGGCCAATGCGACCGTCGTTACCTTCTTCATCTCACCTGACTCCTTCGATCGGCGGGCTCCGGTGCCCGTCCTGCTCCGTCATCCTGGGAGGCGTCCGGGCGGCTGCTCCGATCGGATCGCCCCCGGGTCGTGTGCGGGGGTGTGCGCGACGTCGCCGTCGCGGCCCGGCGTCGAAAAGCGGGGTTTTCAAGGCAGGACGCTTGTATACAAACGAAGTATGGAAGAAGCGGTCAAGGTCGATTTTTGCCACCCTCGTTGCCCTAGGGTGGGCGCATGGCGAAGAGGGGGGTGGTGGCCGCGGTGCCGTGCAACGCGCGCGACCGGGCGTACGAGGACCTGCGTCGCCGCATCGTCATGGTGGAGCTGCCTCCCGGCGCCGCCCTGTCCGAGAACGAGATGGCCGTCGCGCTGGGGGTCTCCCGCACGCCGGTGCGGGAGGCGCTCCTGCTCCTGGCCAACGAGGGCCTCGTGCGCGTCTTCCCCAAGGTGGGCACGTTCGTGTCGCGGGTGGACGCCGAACAGGTCTCGGAGGCGCAGTTCATGCGGGAGGCCGTCGAGCTCGCGGCACTGGAGTCGATCCGCTTCCCGGTGTCCGCCGACGCGCTGCGGGCGCTCGAGGCGAACGTGGCCGAGCAGGATCGCGTGGGGGACGACCCCGCGCGGTTCTTCGAACTCGACGAGGCGTTCCACCGTGGCCTCATGGAACTCGGCGGTCATGGCCTGTCGTGGTCCTTCGTCGCGGCCGCGAAGGCGCACCTCGATCGGGCGCGGATGCTGGGCGTGACCCTGCTGCCGATCCTCGAGCCGCTGCGCCGCGAGCACCGCGCGATCTACGAGGCGGTGCGCGACGGTGACGGCCCGCGGGCGGCCGCCGCGCTCCGGGCTCACCTGCGCACCGTCTTCGACGACATCCAAACCATCCGTGCGCAACGGCCGGAACTGTTCCTCGCCGACCCGGACTCGCTCCCGACCCGTCGCTCGGTGGCCGTCTGGGAGTGACCTTCGGTTGCCGGGCACCCCGGGAATACCCGGGGCGTCCCCGGGGTTGAGTCTGGTGAACTCAACTTCTCGGATTGAGTCTGTTACGCTCAATCTCGAGTCACCCACAAACCTGGAGGTAAATCAACCATGGCACGTGCAGTCGGTATCGACCTCGGCACCACCAACTCCGTCGTCGCCGCCATGGAGGGCGGTGAGCCGACGGTCATCCCGAACGCGGAGGGCGCCCGCACGACGCCCTCCATCGTCGCCTTCTCCAAGAACGGCGAGGTCCTGGTCGGCGAGGTCGCCAAGCGCCAGGCCGTCACCAACGTCGATCGCACGATCCGCTCCGTCAAGCGCCACATGGGCACCGACTGGAGCATCGACGTCGACGGCAAGAAGTACACCGCGCAGGAGATCAGCGCCCGCGTCCTGCAGAAGCTGAAGCGCGACGCCGAGGCGTACCTGGGTGAGACGGTCACCAACGCCGTCATCACCGTCCCCGCCTACTTCGGCGACGCCGAGCGCCAGGCCACCAAGGAGGCCGGCGAGATCGCGGGCCTCACGGTCGACCGCATCATCAACGAGCCCACCGCCGCCGCGCTGGCCTACGGCCTCGACAAGGGCGACAAGGAGCAGACGGTCCTGGTCTTCGACCTGGGCGGCGGCACCTTCGACGTCTCGCTGCTCGACATCGCCGACGGCGTCTTCGAGGTGAAGGCCACCAAGGGCGACAACAAGCTGGGCGGCGACGACTGGGATCAGCGCATCGTCGACTGGCTGGTCAAGAAGTTCAAGGACGCCCACGGCGTCGACCTCAGCAAGGACAAGATGGCCCGCCAGCGCCTCCTCGAGGCGTCCGAGCGCGCCAAGATCGAGCTGAGCGCCGCGCAGGAGACCGAGATCAACCTGCCCTACATCACGGCGAGCTCCGAGGGCCCGCTGCACCTGGACGAGAAGCTCAGCCGCGCCGAGTTCCAGCGCATGACCCAGGACCTCCTGGAGCGCTGCCGCGCCCCGTTCAACGCGGTCATCAAGGACGCCAACACCTCCGTCGACAAGATCGATCAGGTCATCCTGGTCGGCGGCTCGACCCGCATGCCGGCCGTGGCCGACCTGGTCAAGGAACTGAGCGCCAAGGACCCGAACAAGGGCGTGAACCCGGACGAGGTCGTCGCGCTGGGCGCGGCCCTGCAGGCCGGCGTCCTGAAGGGCGAGGTCAAGGACGTGCTGCTCCTCGACGTCACCCCCCTGAGCCTCGGCATCGAGACCAAGGGCGGCGTGATGACGAAGATCATCGAGCGCAACACCACCATCCCGACCAAGCGCTCCGAGGTGTTCACCACCGCGGAGGACAACCAGCCGTCGGTGATGATCCAGGTGTACCAGGGCGAGCGTGACTTCGCCCGCGACAACAAGTCGCTGGGCAACTTCGAGCTCACCGGCCTGATGCCGGCTCCGCGCGGCCTGCCGCAGATCGAGGTCACCTTCGACATCGACGCCAACGGCATCGTGCACGTCTCCGCCAAGGACATGGCCACCGGCAAGGAGCAGTCCATGACGGTGACCGGCGGGTCGGCCCTGAGCAAGGACGACATCGACCGCATGGTCAAGGACGCCGACGCGCACGCCGAGGACGACCGCCTGCGCCGCGAGTCCGTCGAGCTGCGCAACGAGGCCGACGCCCTGGCGTTCCGCACCGAGAAGCTCCTCAAGGACAACGAGGAGACCATCGGCGAGGACGTGAAGGCCCCCGTCCAGGAGGCGCTCACGAAGCTGCAGGACGCGCTGAAGGGGACGGACAACGACGAGGACGTGAAGTCGGCGATGAACGACCTCAACGAGAAGTCCTCGGCGATGGGGCAGGCGATGTACGCCGCGGCCCAGGCCCAGCAGCAGCAGGCCCAGGGTGGCGACGCCGGCCAGCAGGCCGACGGCGGCTCCGACACCGGTTCCGACGACGCGGGAGACGACGACGTCGTCGACGCCGAGATCGTGGACGAGGACGACAACAAGTAATGCCGAGGCGCCGGCTGGGTAGGCTCCGGGTGACCGGGCGGCCTGCCCAGCCGGTGCCGCGCATGTGCGAGGAAGTGGAGCGAACGTGAACGACCAACACCCTGACGACCTGCCCCAGGACGAGGGCACCGAGCACCGGGACGAGTTCCAGGTGCCCGACGACGCGTCGTCGATCACCGAACCCGCCGCGGACGCCGCGTCCGAGGAGGCCGACCAGCTCAGGCAGCAGCTCGCCGAGCGCACGCTGGACCTGCAGCGTCTTCAGGCGGAGTACGTGAACTACAAGCGGCGCGTGGACCGCGACCGGCACCTGGCCCGCCAGGCGGGGGTCGACCAGGTCGTCAACGACCTGCTGCCCGTGCTGGACGCCATCGACGCGGCCCGCCACCACGAGGAGCTCGAAGGCGGCTTCAAGCTCGTCGTCGACGCCCTGGAGAAGGTCGCCGGCAAGTACGGCCTGGTCGCCTACGGCGAGGTCGGCGACGAGTTCGATCCCACCATCCACGAGGCCCTCATGCAGGTCCCGTTGGAGGGCGACCACCAGCATCAGGTCGTGTCGTCGGTGATGCAGAAGGGGATCAAGCTCGGTGATCGTGTCCTGCGCCCGGCGCGCGTCGGCGTCGCCGACCCCAACTGACGACCGCGCGGCCCGGACGCGAGAGGAGGCGCCGTGAGTACCAAGGACTACATGGAGAAGGACTACTACAAGACGCTGGGCGTCTCCAAGGACGCCAAGCCCGAGGAGATCAAGAAGGCGTTCCGCAAGCTGGCCCGGGAGAACCACCCCGACCAGCACCCCGGTGACGCGGCCGCCGAGAAGCGCTTCAAGGAGGTCTCGGAGGCCAACTCGGTGCTCTCGGACCCCAAGAAGCGCAAGGAGTACGACCAGCAGCGTTCGATGTTCGGCGGGGGCGGCTTCCGCTTCCCCGGCGGCGGCGGCCAGGGCGCGCCCGGCGGCTTCGGCGGCGCGGGCGGACCGTCCATGGACGACCTGTTCCGCAACGCGACAAGCGGCGACCAGAACATCTCCGACCTGTTCGGTGGCCTGTTCGGGCAGTCCACGTCGTCGCGGCGCACCACGCGCAACGCGTCCCGGCGCGGCAGCGACATCGAGGGCGAGGTCACGATCGACTTCGACCAGGCGGTCAACGGCACCACGGTGACGATGCAGACGATCTCGGACACCCCCTGCGCGGCCTGCCGGGGCACGGGGGCGGCGCCGGGCACGTCGCCCGAGATCTGCCCGACGTGCCAGGGCTCCGGAACCAAGACGACCCAGACGTCCGGCGGCTTCAGCGTCGGCGAACCGTGCCCGACCTGCCACGGACGCGGCCTGTACGTCGAGGATCCCTGCCCGGTCTGCCACGGCTCCGGCCGCGGGCAGTCGACCAAGACGATGCAGGTGCGGATCCCGGCGGGCGTCGAGGACGGCCAGCGGATCCGGCTCAAGGGCAAGGGCGGTGCCGGCGAGAACGGCGGACCGTCCGGCGACCTGTACGTGCTGGTCAACGTCACCCCGCACCGCATCTTCGGCCGCAAGGGCGACAACCTGACCCTGACCGCGCCGGTCACCTACGCCGAGGCCGCCCTGGGTGGCGACGTCGAGGTGCCGACGCTCAACGGCCAGCGGGTCAAGCTCCGGATCCCGCCGGGCACGCCCAACGGCCGGACCTTCCGGGTCCGCGGACGCGGGGTGGCGAAGAAGAACGGCGAGAAGGGCGACCTGCTCGTCACGACCGAGGTCCAGGTGCCCAGCACCATGAGCGACAAGGCGACCGAGGCGCTCAAGGCGCACGCGGACGCCCTCGGCGCGAGCGACCCGCGCGCGGACCTGTTCAAGAAGTGACCTCCCGATGAGCGAACGCCTGCCCGCCAACCTCGACGTCGACGCACCGCTGTTCACGGTGTCGGTGGCGGCGAGGTTGGCGGACATGCACCCGCAGACACTGCGCGGCTACGACCGGCTCGGCCTGGTCGTCCCGGTCCGCAACCGGGGCCGGGGCCGCCGCTACTCGCTGCGCGACGTGGCCCGGCTGCGGCACATCCAGCACCTGTCGCAGGAGGAGGGCATCAACCTCGAGGGGATCCGGCGCATCCTCGCGCTGGAGACCGAGCTGGACGAGGCCAACGCGCACATCGACCGGTTGATCTCCCTGCTGGAGGAACGCCAGCTGCCGCTGGCGCCGCGGACCTTCACCGTGGGGCAGGGGACCGTGCACCTGGGCCGCACGGTCCGCACCAAGCCCGCCCGCGCCCTCACCGCCGGCGACTGAGCGCGCCTCATTCCCGGAGGTGGCGCAGGAAGCGCTCCGGGTCGGCCAGGAAGTACCGCTCGTTGACGACCAGGTCGAGATCCTCCCAGGTCGTCGCCTCCATTCCGTGCTGCCCCAGCTGCCAGATGGCCGCCCCGGGCAGCGCCGCGAAGATGGGGGAGTGCGTGGCCATCAGCACCTGCACGTTGCGGTGCTTGAGCAACTCCACCAGCGTGGCGAGCGCGTGCAGCGACGACGTGAACGACAGGGCGGACTCGGGCTCGTCCAGCACGTAGAGCCCCGGCCGGACGACGCCGCGGCCCGTCCGCGTCCGGCTGTCGAGGATGGCGCGGAACGACTCGCCGTGCGACAGGCGGTGGAACGGGTCGCCGCCGGTCGCGTCCAGGTAGCTGAACAGCCCGTGCATCGTCTCGGCGCGCAGGAAGTACCCGCCGCGCGCGGCGCCGGCCCCGCGCACCAACTGCAGCGCCTCGGCCAGGGGCGACTCGGTCGCCGCCGTCGAGAACCGCGCCCCCGTCGACCCGCCCTCGGGGTTGAAGCCGTACGCCTCCGCGACGGCCTCCAGGATCGTGGACTTCCCCGAGCCGTTCTCGCCGACGAGGATCGTGGCCTGGGACAGCTCCAGCCCCGACTCCAGCAGCCGCCCGACGGCCGGGATGTTGTACGGCCACACGCGGGCGTCCCACTCCGCGCCGCGGCGGGCCTCGACCGCGCGGACGGGCCGATCGGTCTCCACCAGCTTGCGTCCCATGACCCCGAGGCTAGGGCGCCGCTCCGACACGAATCGCCGCCACGGCCTGCCGTACGCCCGGACGCTGTGGTTGAATCGGCTCAGAACGGACTCGGCGAACCGGCGGAAAGGGTGGCGCATGAGCGGAACCGCGGCGTCCACGAAGATTTGGCGACGCCTTGGCTCGCACGCCCGCGACGCCCTCCTGCGGGGTCTGACCGCGATCGAGCTGCGCACGATCCTGGCCGACGTGGCCCGGGCGCGCGCGGCCGCGCTGACGCCGGCCGACATCATCAAGCGCTGGCGCGAGGACCGCACGCTGGCACCGTCGACCGCCGACCCGCGCGCCGTGCTGGCGCTCACGCAGCGGCTGTGGGAGGCCGTCCCCTCCGACTTCGCCGGCGTCACGCTGTCCCCGCTCACCGCGCTGGGCACCGGCGCGCACCTGGGCGGACGCGGCCAGAACCGCGTCATCACCACCATGCGCGGCACCGAGCTGATCGCGGACCCGACGCACGCGCTCGCGCTCGAGGCGTCCCGGCAGCGGCGCAACGGCCACGCCCGCGTCCACCTGGCCACGCACGCGCGGGCCACGCACGCGCCCGACCCCGAGGACGACGCGGCCCACCACCTGATGTTCGCGCTGTGCTCCAGCGCGCCCGACGGCGGCGGGATGAGCACCGAGGCCGAACTGCTCGACCTGCACCTGGATTTCTGGCGCGAGGTGATGGGGGCGACGGTGCCGCACGGCCGCGTCCAGCTGGTGGTGTGGGACGCGACCCTGGCGCAGCTGTTGGAGGCGCGGGGGTCCCGCGACGACCTCATCGTGGTGAAGGGCCCCGACAAGACGCCGTGGCGCAACCCGTACGCGGCCGCCGCGTTCCGGCTCGTGGTCGACGGCAAGGAGCCGGTGGTGCTCGGGGACGGCGGGTTCGTGCCGTGGACCCAGGCGCTGACCCGCAACCGCAAGGACCGCTGCCTGGTCTCGGGCATCAGCGTCGACGCGCTGGTCGAGCAGCACTGGATCGCCGCCCAGTAGAACCTCCGGCCGTTCAGCCGGTGATGTCGTAGGTGGCCAGCTTCTTCCTGCTCCGCCGCGTCGAGGACGCCTGCAGCGCCAGCAGTTCGGCGTAGATGCCGCCCGAGGCCGCGAGCTCGTCGGGGGTCCCGATCTCGTCGATGCGGCCGTCCTTGAGCGTGATGATCCGGTCGACGGAGCTGATCGTGGAGAGCCGGTGCGCGATGATCAGGCTCGTCCGGTCGGCCATCAGGTCCTCCAGGCCCGCCTGCACCAGGCGCTCGGAGCGGGAGTCCAGCGCGCTGGTGGCCTCGTCCAGGACCAGCACCGGCGCGTCCTTCAGCATGGCGCGGGCGACCGCGATCCGCTGCTTCTGGCCGCCCGACAGCCGCACGCCCCGCTCCCCGATGAGGGTGTCGTACCCCTGGCCGAGCCGCGCCACGAACTCGTGGGCGTGCGCCCGGGACGCCGCCGCCTCCAGCTCGCCGGCGCTCGCGCCGGGGCGCCCGTAGGACAGGTTCTCCGCGACCGTGCCCGAGAACAGCGACGCGTCCTGGAACACGACGCCGATCTCGCGCCGCACGTCGGCCAGCGGCGCCTCGGCGGTGTCGACGCCCGCCAGGTCGATCTCCCCGGCGTCCGGGCGGTAGAGGCCCAGCAGCAGGTTGACCAGCGTCGTCTTGCCGCCGCCGGACTCGCTGACGAGGGCGACCTTCTCACCGCGCCCCACCTCGAAGCTGATGCCGTGGAGCACCTCCTCGTCGGCGTCGTAGCCGAAGCTGACGTCGCGGAACGCGATGGCCGGCGCGCCCGGCACGGCGGGCCACGCGGGGGAGGGCTCCGGCTCGGCGGGCGGCTCGTCGCCCCCGTCCAGGCGCGGGGAGGCCACCGCGGAGACGGCCGCGTGCGGCTCGGGCTCGGCGTCCATCACCTCGAAGTAGGACGCCGACCCGGCGATCGCGTGCTGGGAGGAGTCGACCAGGAAGCTCATCATCATGACGGGGGTGCGCGCCATCGCCACCAACTGCAGCAGCAGGACCATGTCGCCGATGCTGAAGGCGCCCTGGGCCGTCCGGGCGAACACGATGAGGTAGATGCCGAAGAAGATGACGTTGAGCGAGCCGCGGCGCAGGATGTCCATCGAGTGCCACCAGCGCGACTGCTCGGTCGTGGTGGCCACGACGCGGCGGTAGTGGCCGTCGAAGGCGTCCAGCTCGGAGCGCTCCCGCACGAAGCTCTTCACGACCTTGATCTGGCCGACCACCTCGGCGAACCGGCCGCCCGCGGCGTCCAGCTCGGTGTTCTTGACCGCCTCCAGGCGCTGCCACCGCTTCGAGGTCAGCGCCGTCAGCCAGGTGAACAGCGGGTAGATCAGCACCAGCAGCACCGCCAGCGGCCAGCTGTAGAACGCCGAGATCGCCACGACCGCGATCACGGTGATCAGCGTCGGGAAGAAGCTGTTGGCGAACATCTGGAGGAACTGCGTCACCTCGGAGATCGACCGCTGCAGCCGGTTGATGACCGCTCCGGTGAGCTGGTTGTCGAAGTAGCGCTGCGGCAGCGACAGCAGCTTGGCGAAGTAGCGCGAGCTCAGGATGGCGCGCAGCCGCATCGCCATGGTGTCGCCCAGGTAGCCGCCGAGGTTCGTCAGCACGGTGTTGAGCAGTTCGGCGACCAGCAGCGCCAGCGCGAGCCACAGCAGCGGCGCCAGGCCGCCCCCGCCGCCGCCGATCTGGGCCACGACCTCGTCGGTGGCCCGCGCGATGATGAACGGCGTCGCCAGCGACGTCAGCGCGACGCCGATGGAGGTGAGGATGATCCCCAGGTACCACGGCCACAACTCGCCGGCCGTGCGCAGTACGCGGACAAGCGCACCCACGTCGGTTCCTTCCTGACTGGACGGGCGCGCGGGGAGGGACGTTGGCCGTCCGGACACGGCGCCGACGTCCCACCCTACGTCGACCGGGATCCGGTGGCGAGCGGCCGTCGCGGTGGCTGGCAACCCGAATCCGTGTTCTGCGGCTTCGATGGAACAATGGGGCGTCTGAGAAAGGTTCGGTCATGTTGTTCCGCGCTCCCGCACCCCGTCCAGGATTCCGCGTCCTGACCTTCGAGCTCCCCGCCGATCACCCCGCCGGTCGGATCAGCGTGGTCGGCACCTTCAACGGCTGGACGCCGGGGGCCGATCCCTTCGTCGCCGACGGCCCCGTCCAGCGGGTGGCCGTGACGGTCCCCGCCGACGTGGAGACGTCCTTCCGCTACCTGGGGGAGCACGGGTGGTGGTTCGACGACCGGTCCGCCGACTGGATCGACGACCGCGGCTCGCACGTCGCCCCGGCGCCCGCCGCCGAGGTGGCCGACGCTCCGGCGTCCGAGCCGGTCGAGCCCGCCGCACCGGTGGAGCCCGCCGCACCGCTCGAGCCCGCCGAGGCCGTGGACGGCCCGGCTCACTCCGACGAGGCCGGGGAGCAGATCGAGCCCGAGGACGCACCCGCAGCACCCGCCGAACCCGCCGAACCCGCCGAGGTCGCGGACGCGGCGCCCGAGCCGGGGGAGGGCGACGCCGAGGCGGCCGCCCCGTCGGAGGACGCCGGCCCCCGCCGGGCGGCCGGACACGCGACGCTGAGCGCGGCCGAGTACGCGGTCGAGGTGGCCGACAAGCGGCGCCGTAAGGCCGAGAAGACGGCGCGCAAGGCGGCCGACAAGGCCCGCAAGAAGTCCGCGAAGGCCGCCGAGAAGCTGCGCAAGCACGCCGAGAAGGCCGAGAAGGTCGCCCGCCGGGCGATCCAGGACGCCCACGGGGATCGGTCCGAACGCGCGTGAAAATCTCCTCCACGAGCGCCCGTCTCTGGTGGGCGCTGATCGCGATCGTCCTGTTGTCCCTCAACCTGCGCCCGGGCGCCACGTCGCTGGGCCCCGTGCTGGCCGAGGTGAAGGCCAGCCTCGGCATGGGCGGCACCATGGCGGGTCTCATCACCGCCCTCCCCGGGCTGTGTTTCGCCGTCTTCGGCGCCCTGGCCGTCACCCTGAGCCTGCGGCTGGGGCTGGCCGGCGCGCTGGCGGCCGGCGTCACGGCGACGGCGATCGGCCTGCTGGTCCGCCCGTTCGTCGGCTCGGTGGCGCCGTTCGTGGCGCTCAGCGTCTTCGCGTTCGCCGGGATGGCCGTCGGCAACGTCCTGATGCCCGCCTTCGTCAAGAAGACCTTCCCCAACCGGCTGGCCGGCGTGATGTCGGTCTACACGATCGCGCTGGCGATCGGCGCGACCACCGCCTCCATGATCGCGGTCCCGCTCGCGTCGGGCGGCCCGGAGGGGTGGCGCGTGTCGCTGGGCGTCTGGGGTGCCGTCGCCGCGGTGGCCGCGCTCGTGTGGCTGCTGCTCGCGGCGTCGGAACGCCGGCGGCGCCTCCCCGTGGACGCCGACGCGCCCCGGCGCTCCGGGTCGGTGTTCGCCGTCATGGGCTCGCGCAAGGCGGTCGGCATGGCGGTGTTCTTCGGCACCCAGTCGATGCAGGCCTACGTCCAGTTCGGCTGGATCGCGCAGATGTACCGCGACGGCGGGCTGGACCCGCTGCAGGCGGGCATCATGGCGTCGATCATCCCGGGCTTCGGCATCCCCGCGGGGTTCATCATGCCGACGGTGGCGCAGCGGATGAAGGACCCGCGCCCCATCGTCATCGTCCTGGGCCTGCTGCTGGTGGCCGGCTACACCGGCATCTGGCTCGCGCCCACGGCCGCCCCGATCCTGTGGGCGGTGCTCCTGGGGCTGGCCGGGTTCTCGTTCCCGTTCGCGCTGGCGCTGTTCACCATCCGCACCCGCGACCCGCACGTCACCACGCAGGTGTCGGGCTTCGCCCAGTCGGTCGGCTACTTGTTCTCCGCCGCCGGCCCGTTCATCGTGGGCATGCTGTTCGAGGTGACCGGCAGCTGGACGATGCCGCTGTGGTTCCTGCTCTTCACCGCCTTCCTGGTCACGGTGTCGGGTCTGGTCGCCGCCAAGCCCGGCTACGTCGATGACGAACTCGCCCGCGCCTGACGCCCACGACCGCGTCGTGCTGGCCGTGAGCCTCGTCCCGGCGGGGCGGGTCGCCAGCTACGGCGACATCGGCCGGCTGACCGGCGTCGGCCCCCGCCAGGTCGGGGCGATCCTGCGGGACACCGACGTCGAGGTGCCCTGGTGGCGGATCCTCGGCCACGACGGCGTCCTCGCACCGCTGGCGCGGGCGCGTCCGCACTGGGACGCCGAGGGCATCGAGGTCCGTCCGAACGGCCGCGGCTGCCGGATCCGCGCCCACCGCGCCGACCTGGCCGACCTCGCGACCGAGTATCTGCTGGCCGCCGCGGCGCGGGGCTGGCCGGTGACCGAGCCGGACTGAGTACGGCGCTCCGGGCTTCGTGGGCCGGCCGCGTCCGGCTCCGACGGCCGCCGGCGGGCCGTCCCGCCGCCCCGGCAGGATCAGGCCCCGACGGTCTCCGGCTCGCCGATCACCGGCGGCTGTTCTCCGATGCGGCCCTTGCTGAGCCGGTCCACGATGAGCGCGATGGCGCCGTCGCCGGTCACGTTGGTGGCCGTGCCGAAGCTGTCGATGGCGATGTAGGTCGCGATCATCAGGCCCACCTGCGCCTCGTTGAAGCCCAGCATCGAACTCAGCAGTCCCGCGGCCGTCATGATGGCGCCGCCCGGGACGCCCGGGGCCGCCACCATCGCGATGCCCAGCATGCACACGAACCCGACCATGGTGAGCGGGTCGATCGGCATGCCGCTGAGCACCATGATCGCCACCGAGAACGCGGTGATCTTCACGGTGGAACCGGCCAGGTGGATGGTGGCGCACAGCGGGATCACGAACGAGGCCACCGGCGGGTTGACGCCGGCCTTGATGGCCTGGCGCAGCGTGACCGGGATGGTGGCCGCCGAGGACGAGGTCCCCAGGGCCGTCGCGTACGCCGGCAGCATCGTGGCGAGCGCCCGCAGCGGGTTGCGGCGGGCGACGGCGCCCGCGATCCCGAACTGCACCAGGAGCACCACGACGGTGAGGGCGAACACCAGGGCGATCACCGCGACGAACGTCACGATGATGCTCCACACCTGGCCGGCGACCGTCATGTTCAAGAAGATGCCGAAGATGTAGAGCGGCAGCAGGGGCAGGATCACCCCGGAGATGACCTTCTCCACGATGGCGCGCAGTTCGACGAACCCGCGCTGCATCGTCGCCGACGGCACGAACGTCATGCCGAGCCCGACGACGAACGACAGCACCAGCGCGGTCATGACGCCGAACACGGGCGCCATCTCGACGGTGAAGTAGGGCGCCAGGAGGGCGTCCTCGGGGTTGCCCAGCGAGCCGGGCGCGTTGGTCGGGTCGAGGATGAGCGGGAAGACGGCGCCGCCGACCACGAGCGCGAGCAGCCCGGCGAACAGGGTGGACGCGTAGGCGATGGCGGCGGTGATCCCCAGCCACCTGCCGGCGCCGCGGCCCAGCTCGGAGATGGCCGGCGTGATCAGCGCCACGATGATCAGCGGGATGATGAACGTGAGGAAGTTGCCGAACAGGCCGTTGAAGGTGACGAAGACGCGTGCGAGGGCCGGCGGGAAGAACAGGCCGCACACGATGCCCAGGGCCAGCGCGATCAGGATGCGCGGCAGCAGGCCGATCTTTCTCATGGATGCTCCTCGGGGGTGGTGCCTGAGGACACGCTAGGCGCTGATGAGGGCTTCCGCAGCCCCGACCGGCCGCTTGGGGATCGTCAGGACAGTCAGCGCCGCGACGGCGCACAGTGCGGCCGCCAGGAACCAGGCGCTCACGTAGCTGCCGCTGGTCATCCGCCACAGCCCCGCCGTCGTCGCCCCGATCCCGGCCCCGATCATGTGGGAGGCGAACACCCAGCCGAACACCACGCCGGAGCGGGCCATGCCGAAGTGGAGGCGGCACAGCGCGACGGTGGGCGGCACGGTCGCCACCCAGTCCAGGCCGTAGAACACGATGAAGAACCACAGGCCCCACTCGACGCCCGGCCCCATCACCAAGGGCAGGGCGAGCAGCGACAGGCCGCGTCCGGCGTAGTAGACCAGCAGCAGCAGACGCGAGTCGACGCGGTCGGTGAGCCAGCCGGACAGCAGCGTCCCGATGATGTCGAACGCGCCGACCATCGCCAGCAGGGTCGCGGCCAGCGTCGCGTTCATGCCGTAGTCGTCCGCGGCCGGGATGAAGTGGGTCTGGATCAGCCCGTTGGTGCTCCAGCCGCAGACGAAGAACGACAGCACCAGGGCCCAGAAGGTCCACGTGCGGGCGGCGTCCCGCAGCGTCGCCAGGGCGACCCGCACGGGGTTGGCGGCGTCGTTGGCCGGTGGCAGCGGGGCGTCGAGCGTCAGGTCGGTGGCCCCCAGCGGGCGCAGCCCGACGTCGGAGGGGCGGTCCTGCAGCAGCACGAGCACCAACGGCACCAGCGCCAGGGACGCCGCGGCGACCGACCAGGCCGCCCAGCGCCAGCCCGGCCCCTGGGCCAGCACGGCGATGAGCGGCAGGAAGCTGAGCTGCCCGGTGGCGTTCGCCGCGGAGAAGATGCCCGTGACCAGGCCGCGGTGGCTGTCGAACCACCGGTTCGCGACGATGGCCCCCAGGACGAGCGCCATCGATCCCGTCCCGATGCCGATGAACCCGCCCCACAGCAGCCACAGCTGCCACGGCGCCGTCATGACCGAGGTGAGCGCGCTCGAGACCCCCACCACCGTCAGGGACGCCGCGACCGTGCGTCGCACGCCCCATCGCTCCATGATCGCGGCGGCGAAGGGGGCGGTCAGCCCGTACAGCACGAGGTTGAGGCTCACCGCGCCCGAGGTCACGGCGCGGGACCAGCCGAACTCGGTCTCGATCGGGATGAAGAGCACGCCGGTGCTCGACCGGAAGGCGGCGGCACAGACCAGGGCGAGCAGGGTCACGAACGCGACCCACCAGGCGCGATGGACCGAGCGCGGCATGGGCGGACCTCCCGGGGGCGAGCGGCGCCGATCCGCGCCGCGGTGTGCATTCTGGCACCACGGGCGGCGGCGCGACACGGGCGCACCGCCCCGCGGAAGGGAGTGGTTCAAGGATCCACTACAATGGTGGGTAGCGATCCGCTTCAGTCTTGCCTCGGGTCGCATGATGATGCGATCGTCCACCTCCCGATCGCGGGTCGCGCCGCAACGATCACCCGATCGGCCCCTGCGTCAGCGCGCCGGGCGAGACGCCCAGGAAATCAGGACACGTGACTTCAGCTTTCGCACGCCTCGGCGTGCCCACCAACCTCGCCGACGTCCTCGCCGGACGCGGCATCGACACCCCCACCCCGATCCAGGCGGCGACGCTGCCCGACTCGCTCGCCGGCCGCGACGTGCTCGGCCGCGGCCGCACCGGCTCGGGCAAGACCTACGCCTTCTCGCTGCCGCTGGTCGCGCGGCTCGCCGCCGACCGCCGCAGGCCGGCGCCCGGGCGTCCGCGCGCGCTCGTGCTGGCCCCGACCCGCGAGCTCGCCTCCCAGATCGCCGACTCGCTGCGCCCGCTGGCCGCCGCCGACCGGCTGTCGCTGCTCACCATCTTCGGCGGCGTCAACCAGAACCCGCAGGTCCGCGCCCTGCGCGGCGGGATCGACATCCTCGTCGCGACGCCGGGCCGCCTGCTCGACCTGCGCGACCAGGGCCACCTCAGCCTCGGCGACGTCGAGGTCACGGTGATCGACGAGGCCGATCACATGAGCGACATGGGCTTCCTGCCCGGCGTGAAGAAGATCCTCGCCGACACCCCGAGCCGGTCGCAGCGGCTGCTGTTCTCGGCGACGCTCGACAACGCGGTGAACGTGCTGGTCAAGCAGTTCCTGCACGACCCGGTCGTCCACGAGGCCGACTCGGCGCAGTCGCCGGTGGCGACGATGGACCACCACGTGCTCACCGTCACCCCGGACGAGCGCCTGGACGTGATCGCGGACCTGGCGGCCGCCCCCGGTCGCACCATCCTGTTCACGCGGACCAAGCACGGCGCCAAGAAGCTCGCCAAGCAGCTCATCGGGCGCGGCATCCCCGCGGTCGACCTGCACGGCAACCTGGCCCAGAACGCCCGCACCCGCAACCTCGAGGCCTTCGGGTCGGGCCGGGTCGAGACGCTGGTCGCGACCGACATCGCCGCGCGCGGCATCCACGTCGACGACGTGGCGCTGGTCGTGCACGCCGACCCGCCCACCGAGCACAAGGCCTACCTGCACCGCTCCGGGCGCACCGCCCGCGCCGGGTCGTCCGGCACCGTCATCACGCTGGCCACCCCCGACCAGCGCCGCGACGTGCAGGGCCTGATGCGGGCCGCCCGGATCAAGCCCGAGGTGACCGCCGCCACGACCGAGGTGCTGCAGGGACTCGCGCCCGGTGCGCGGCACGTGCTGTCCGCCGAGCAGGTGGCCGAGCGTCTGCCGGTGACCCCGGTGCAGCAGCAGTCGTCCGGGGGCGGCGGTGGCCGCTCGCGTCGCGGGCGCGGCGGCTCCGCGGGCTCGGGCTCCGGCTCGCGCGGCTCCGGCTCGGCCGGCCGCCCGGCGTCCGGCGGCAAGCAGGCGCCGAAGAGCTCCGGCCCTCGGGGCGGGGCGAAGAAGACGGCCGGCGTGGTGCCGGCGGGCAGCTCCCGGGGCGTGGCCGCCTTCTCGGCCTCGGCCGGGCGCAGCAGCCGCCGCTCCCGCTGAGGCCGCACGGCTGAGCCCTCGGCGTCCGACGCCGGGGGCCGGCCGCGGCCATCCTGCGCGAGGACGCGCGGGGGCCGTCAGATCGGCCAGACGGCCAGCCCGAGCAGAGCCAGGTAGCCCAGGAGCACCACGGCGACCACCGCGAGGTTCCACACCCGGTTCTGCGCCATGACGGCCACGAACTCCCGCAGCAGCGCGCTCGGGTAGTAGTAGCGGGCCGTCGGGGCGCCGACGACCTTGGCGTCCAGGCCGACCGAGCGCGTGAGCATGGCCGCCCGGAAGGCGTGGTAGTTGCTGGTCACCACCACCACGGGCGCGTCCGGGTCCGGCAGCAGCGCCCGCGACAGCACCAGGTTCTCCCGGGTGTTCCTGGACGCCGTCTCGGCGACCACGAGCTCGGCGGGGGTGCCCGCGTCGATCACGTGGCGCCGCATGGCCTCGCCCTCCGGCAGCGTCTCGTCGGGCCCCTGCCCTCCGCTGGTGATCAGCAGCGGACGCGGATCGTGCGCCTCCTGCACCTCCCGGGCCTTCGCCAGGCGCCCGGCGAGCAGGGGCGGCACGCGGTCGCCCAGCAGCCCGGCGCCCAGCACGATGACCGCCTCGGGGTGGGTCCGCAGCGGGAGGCGCCGGTACAGCCACGACGTGCCCGCGAACACCACGAAGCAGAGCGCGACGTAGCCGGCCAGGGCCATGATGCACAGGTACAGGCCGGTCAGGGCCGCCTGCACCCCGATCGGCCAGTCGGTCGGCCACGTCAGGCGCGGCAGGAACGTCAGGCCGAGCATCGCCAGCCCGGCCAGCAGCGACAGCATGTTGCCCGGCGTCCGGGACTCGCGCCGCCACATCATCACGCCGTTGACGAGCAGGAACACCATCAGCACCGGATAGCTGACGAACGTCACCACGAACAGGGTGCCCAGCAGCGCGGCCAGCGGCAGGTACCAGCCGCGTTCGGCCAGCAGGACGCCGACGCTGAACAGCGTCAGGCCCAGGCCCCCCATGAGCATCAGCCCGTAGAGGATCCGACGCCCGTCGGCCAGCATGCGCCAGAGCCCCCAGCCGAAGCACAGCAGGCCGATGACGAGCAGGGGGTAGAGCAGCCAGGACATGCCTCCACCCTGTCACGGCCGTCCGTGCGAACGGGTGACCCGGGCGGCAACCCGTGGAATACTGAGCCCGTCGGCCAGGTTGAGTCTAGTGAACTCAACTTTCCTACCACCCCGCGAAAGGACCGCCGTGGACACCGCGAAACTCACCACCAAGAGCCGGGACGCCGTCAGCGCAGCGCTGCGCAACGCCCTGACCAACGGCAACCCCCAGGCCGAGCCGGCACACCTGCTGCACGCGCTGCTGATGGTGCCCGACAACACCGTGGGCCCGCTGCTGGAGAGCATCGGCGCCGACCCGGCCGCCATCGACCGCTCCGCGCAGGAGGCCATCAAGAAGCTGCCCAGTTCCACCGGGTCCTCGGTGTCGCAGCCGAGCATCTCCGGGGCGCTGGCGCGCGTGCTGGCCGACGCCGAGACCCGCGCCGAGCAGATGGGCGACGAGTTCGTCACCACCGAGCACCTGCTGATCGGGCTCGCCAGCGTCGAGTCGGACGCCAAGCAGATCCTGACCCGGGCCGGCGCGACCGCCGACAAGCTGACCGTGGCGTTCAACGACGCCCGCGGCGGCAAGCGGGTCACCTCCGCCGAGTCCGAGGGCGGGGAGTCCGCGCTCGACAAGTACTCGATCGACCTCACCGAGCGCGCCCGCGAGGGCAAGCTCGACCCGGTGATCGGCCGCGACTCCGAGATCCGCCGCGTCGTGCAGGTGCTGAGCCGCCGCACGAAGAACAACCCGGTGCTGATCGGCGAGCCCGGCGTCGGCAAGACCGCCGTCGTCGAGGGGCTGGCCCAGCGCGTCATCGAGGGCGACGTCCCCGATTCGCTGAAGGGTCGCCGCGTCGTGTCGCTCGACCTGGCCTCCATGGTGGCGGGCGCCAAGTACCGCGGCGAGTTCGAGGAGCGGCTCAAGGCCGTCCTGAGCGAGATCACCGAGGCCGAGGGCCAGATCATCACCTTCATCGACGAACTGCACACGGTCGTCGGCGCCGGCGCGTCCGGCGAGGGCGCCATGGACGCGGGCAACATGCTCAAGCCGATGCTGGCCCGCGGCGAGCTGCGGCTCATCGGCGCCACGACGCTGGACGAGTACCGCGAGCGCATCGAGAAGGACCCGGCGCTGGAGCGCCGCTTCCAGCAGGTGCTCGTCGGCGAGCCGTCGGTCGAGGACACCATCGCGATCCTGCGCGGCCTGCGCGAGCGCTACGAGGCGCACCACAAGGTCCGCATCACCGACGGCGCCCTGGTCGCCGCCGCGCAGCTGTCGAACCGCTACATCACGAGCCGGCAGCTGCCGGACAAGGCCATCGACCTGATCGACGAGGCCGCCTCGCGGCTGCGCATGGAGATCGACTCCAGCCCGGAGGAGATCGACCAGCTCCGCCGGCAGATCGACCGGATGACGATGGAGCAGTTCGCCCTGGAGAAGGAGGAGGACGTCGCCAGCAAGGAGCGGCGCGACCGCCTCGCCGGCGAGGTGGCCGACGCCAAGGAGACCCTGCGCGGCCTCGAGCAGCGCTGGGAGTCGGAGAAGCAGGGCCTCAACCGGGTCGGCGACATCAAGAAGGAGATCGACCAGCTCCGCGCGTCCGCCGACAAGCTGCAGCGCGACGGCGACCTGACCCGGGCCTCCGAGATCCTCTACGGCCAGATCCCCAAGCTGGAGGCCGAGATGGCCCAGGCCGCCGACGACAACGAGGCCACCGCGCCCATGGTCGCCGACGAGGTGTCGGCGTCCGACATCGCCGAGATCATCAGCAGCTGGACGGGGATCCCCGTCGGCAGGATGCTGCAGGGCGAGTCGGACAAGCTGATGAAGATGGAGCTCGAGCTCGGACGCCGCCTCACCGGCCAGGAGCAGGCCATCCGGGTCGTCTCGGACGCCGTGCGCCGCTCGCGCGCCGGCATCAGCGACCCGAACCGGCCCACCGGCTCGTTCCTGTTCCTCGGCCCCACGGGCGTCGGCAAGACCGAGCTGGCCAAGTCGCTGGCGGAGTTCCTGTTCGACGACGAGCGCGCCATGGTCCGCATCGACATGAGCGAGTACGGCGAGAAGCACACCGTCTCGCGCCTCGTCGGCGCGCCCCCCGGCTACGTCGGCTACGAGGAGGGCGGCCAGCTCACCGAGGCGGTGCGGCGGCGTCCCTACTCGGTGGTGCTGCTGGACGAGGTCGAGAAGGCCCACCCCGACGTCTTCAACATCCTGCTGCAGGTGCTCGACGACGGCCGCCTCACCGACGGCCAGGGCCGGACGGTGGACTTCCGCAACGTCATCCTGATCATGACCTCGAACCTCGGTTCGCAGTTCCTGGCCGACACCTCGCTGCCGGTGGAGAAGCGCAACGAGGCCGTGATGGGGATCGTCCGCTCGTCCTTCAAGCCCGAGTTCCTGAACCGGCTCGACGACATCGTGATGTTCGACCCGCTGACGCAGGAGAACCTGGTCCACATCGTCGACATCCAGCTCAAGCGCGTGGCCGCCCGCCTGATCGACCGCCGGATCACGCTGGAGGTCACGCCGGCCGCCAAGCAGTGGCTCGCCGAGAAGGGCTTCGACCCGGTGTACGGTGCCCGCCCGCTCAAGCGCCTCATCCAGACCACCGTCGAGGACGGCCTGGCCCGGGCGATGCTGTCGGGGGCGCTGCACGAGGGGCAGACCGTCACGTTCGACGTGGACGCCGACGGCGACGGGCTGACCATCAAGGACTGACCCGGTCGCCAGGGCCCGACCCGCACCCCGCGGGTCGGGCCCCGTCGCGTCCGGAGGGTGCCCCCGCGGCGTGCGCCTCGCTAGGCTCGGGGCAGGCCACGCGCGTCGAGGAGGAGCCATGCCGTACTTGACCATCCCCGGGGAGAGCCCCATCCAGCTCTACTACCGCGACAGCGGCGGGGAGGGCCGCCCGATCGTGCTGATCCACGGTTGGCCGCTGTCCAGCGAAGCCTGGGCCGAGCAGATCCCCGACCTGGAGCGCTCCGGCCACCGGGTGATCGCCTACGACCGCCGCGGCTTCGGCAAGTCGGCCAAGACGCCGGACGGCTACGACTACGACACCCTGGCCGCCGACCTGGATCAGTTCATGACCCAACTCGACCTTCGGGACGCAGTGCTCGTCGGGTTCTCGATGGGCGGCGGCGAGGTCGCCCGCTACGTCGGGCGCTACGGCGAGGACCGGCTCGCCGGCGTCGTGTTCGCCGCGGCGATCACCCCGGCGCTGTGCGTCACGCCCGACAACCCCGACGGCGCGATGGGCATCGAGGGGTTCATGGACCTGCGCCAGCAGTGCCGGGCCGACCGGGACGCGTTCGTGCCGACGTTCATGACCTGGTTCTTCAGCAACCCCAGCGAGCTCGCGGTGACGCAGCAGCAGTTCCAGGACGCGCTGGCGATCGGGGCCCAGGGCTCCGACACCGCGCTGCAGGACTGCATCGTCGCCTGGGCGGCCGACTTCCGCGAGGACGTGAAGAAGATCGGCGTCCCGACCCTGGTGATCCACGGCAACGCCGACAACAACGTGCCCTTCGAGGCCTCCGGCGCGCGGATGCCGGACATGATCCCGGGTGCGCAGCTCGTCGAGATCGACCACGGCCCGCACGGGATCAACGTGAGCCACGCGGGCGAGTTCAACGCGGCGCTGCTGTCCTTCCTGATGACCCTGTGAGCCCGGACCATCGAGCGAGGGTCGAGAACGACCCGTTCCACGGCGGCGCCTTCCGCGTCATGGCCGGCGACACCGCCCAGTCCTGGGTGGTGCCCGAGGATCCGCTGCACCTGGAGTTCGAGTACGTGCAGCGGATCTGCGAGACGCTCGACGCCACCGTGCTCGCCCGACCCGCCGACGAGCGGCTCCGGATCGTGCACCTGGGCGGCGGCGGGCTCACGATTCCGCGCTACGTCGCCGCGCGGCGGCCACGCACCGCGCAGGTCGTGTGCGAGCCGGACGCCGACCTGGTCGAGGACGTCCGGCGCCTCATCCCGCTGCCGCGGCATTCGGGCATCAAGGTGCGCACGGTGGACGGGCGCGCCGGGCTCGAGGCGATGCCGCCGGACTACCACGACGCCCTGATCCTGGACGCCTTCGACGGCGCCCGAGTCCCGCCCGCGCTGGCCACGGCCGAGTTCCTGGCCGAGGTGGCCGCGCGGCGGCGTCCGAACGCGGTGTTCGTCGCCAACGTGACCGACCGCGCCCCGTTCGGCTGGGCGCGCCGCTTCGTGGCGGGCGTCCGGGCGGTGCACCGCTCGCTGATCATCAGCGCCGAGACGCCGGTGTGGAAGGGCAGGCGGTTCGGCAATCTCGTCGTGGTCGCCTCCAACGGACCCCTGCCGGCCACCGAACTGTCGCGCACGGCCGCGCGCGCCGCGTTCCCGTACCGGTTCCTCGCCGGCCGCGAGGTGGTGGACTGGATCGGCGACGCCGAGCCGTTCACCGACGCGGACGCGCAGGCGTCCCCGGTCCCGCGCCGGGGCACCTGGTTCTCCTGACCCACTGGCATACTCGCACCCGTGACCTCCGATCCCGCCGGCCCCGCGCGCGCCGTCGACGCGCCGCCGCGGCGCCGCCGGCCGCGGGCGATCACGCTGACGGGCCTGGTCGTGTTGGTCCTGGCGCTGGGCGCGCTCGGCTGGTCGGTGTGGGACCTGGTCCTGCGCCCACCCGTGCCGCCCGCGGACGCCGACCGCACGGTCGCCGGGCTGCGCGCCGACTGGGAGGCCGGCCGCGCCGGTCGACCCGACCCCCTGGCGACCGGCTCCGCGATCGCCGTGCTGAGCGTCCCCGCTCTGGGCGGGCAGGAGTGGCCGGTGCTCGTCGGCGCGGACGCCTCGATCCTGGGGCGCGGCGTCGGCTGGTACCCCGGGACGGCCGCGCCGGGCGAACTGGGGAACTTCGCGGTGGCGGGTCACGGCGGGGTGTCCGGCCCGTTCTCCGGCCTGGCGCGCCTCGCCCCCGGCGACGAGATCGTCGTGGAGACCGCCACGCACCGCTTCACGTACCGGGCCGCCGACCCCGCGGTGGCCTCGGTCGCGACCGGCGACACCTGGGTGATCCAGCCGGTCCCCGGCCGTCCCGAGGTGCGCCCGACCCAGGCGCTCCTGACCCTGACCACCGCGCACGACCTGGTCGGCTCGGCCTCGCGGACCGCGGCGTTCGCGACGCTCACCGACGCCGCGCAGAAGTAGGCGGCCGCGGCCTCGCACTAGGCTGAGCGCCATGTCCGACCGCAGCGCGCTCATCGACCACATCTCCGACCTCGCCGTCGTCCGCGGCAAGGTGATCCTGGCCTCGGGCCGCGAGGCCGACTACTACGTCGACCTGCGCCGTGTGACGCTCGACGGCGCCGCGGCACCCCTCGTCGGCAGGGTGATGCGCGAGCTCGTGGCGGACTGGGACTTCGAGGCGGCGGGCGGCCTGACGCTGGGCGCCGACCCGGTCGCGGTCGCCATGCTGCACGCCGCCGCCGCGGCGGGGGAGCGCCTCGACGCGTTCGTCGTCCGCAAGGAGTCCAAGGCCCACGGCCTGCAGCGCCGCATCGAGGGCACCGAGGTCGCCGGACGTCGCGTGCTGGTCGTCGAGGACACCTCCACGACCGGCGGCTCGGTCATGCAGGCCGTCGAGGCGGTGCAGGAGGCCGGCGGCATCGTCGTCGGGGTCGCGACCATCGTGGATCGTGACACCGGCGTCCGGGAGAAGATCGAGGCCGCGGGGCTGCCGTACCGGTTCGCCGTCGGTCTGGACGACCTCGGGCTCGCCTGAGGCGCCCGGCTCGGGGGCTCACCTGAGGCGTCCCGCCCGGGAAAGGATCCGGGGCGTGTCCTGGACGCGGCCGTGTCGCCGCCGGAGGCGCACCGGCTAGTGTGACGCCATGGAGTTCCTATTGATCCTGATCCTCGTCGTGGTCGTCGCCGGCGGTGCCTGGGCCTTCGCGGCCTACAACGGCTTCATCCGGGAACGCAACCTGATCCAGGAGTCCTGGCGTCAGGTCGACGTCGAACTCAACCGTCGCTACGAGCTGATCCCCAACCTGGTGGAGACGGTCCGCGCCTACGCCGCGCACGAGCGGAACACGCTCGAGGGCATCGTCCGGCTGCGCTCGCAGGCCCAGCAGCTCGCCGCTGCCGAAGGTGGCGCGGCCCCGTCCGCGGCCCGGTCGCAGGCGGAGGAGCAGCTGAGCACCGCCGTCCGCGGCCTGATGGTCAGCGTGGAGGCGTACCCGGAGCTGCGCAGCAACCAGAACTTCATCGAGCTGCAGCGCCAGTTGGCCGAGACCGAGGACCGCATCGCAGCGGGCCGCCGGTACTACAACGCCAACGTGCGCAACTACAACACGCGCATCGAGTCGGTGCCGACCAACGTCATCGCGAACATGTTCAAGTTCGAGAAGGCGACCTACTTCGAGGTCAACGAGCCCGAGGTGCGGCGCGCGCCGGACGTGAACTTCGGTGAGATCTCCTACCGGGGCGACACGCCGCAGCAGCAGGGGCAGGTGGGCGCCCAGCACGGCAACGAGCTGCCCAACCCGCAGAACGACCCGTCCCGCTACGGCCAGCAGGCCCCGAACCTCGGCCAGCCGGCCCCCCAGGAGCAGTACCAGGCGCCGAACTACGGCCAGCAGCCGCCGCAGCAGCAGGGTTACCAGGCTCCGAACTATGGCCAGCAGCCGCCGCAGCAGCAGGGTTACCAGGCTCCGAACTATGGCCAGCAGCCGCCGCAGCAGCAGGGCTATCAGGCTCCGAACTACGGCCAGCAGCCCCCGCAGCAGGGTTACCAGGCCCCGGACCAGGGTCAGCAGAGCCCGCAGCAGCAGGGCTACCAGACGCCGAACTACGGCGCGCCGTCCGACCAGCCCCAGGGCGGGACGCCCGAGGGCGGCGACACCCCGACGGACCCGCGCCCCGAGGGCGGCCCGCAGCGGTGATCAACCGCGCGGGCGTCCGACGAGCGTGAGGGCGCCCAGCGCGGCGATGGACGAGCCGCCCAGCAGGAGGTAGATCCCGGCGAAGCCGCGGTTCAGCCCCTGCTGGAACGCCTGCTCGACCTGCGGCCCGGCCGCCCGGATCTCGGACCGGTAGGCGACCAGCGCCTGGTCGAACGTCCCCGGCACCGCATCCCGCAACTCGACGAGCTGGCCCCGCGTGGTGGCCAGCTCGTCGCGCTTCTCCAGGAGGGCGGCGCGGCTGGCGGCCAGATCGTGACGGGCCTGCTCGACCGATGTGCGTCCGGCCCGCAGGTCGTCCCGCGCGCCGGCGAGCGCCGCGCGTCCCTGCTCCAGCTGCGCGCGGGCGGACGCCAGTTCGGCGCGCTGCGCGGTGACGGTGGCCAGCTGGCCGCGCAGGACGTCCCGCTGGGCGGCCGCGGCGTCGCGCTGCCCCTGCAGGTCGGCGATCGCCGCGCGCAGCCCGTTCAGCTGGGCCATGGCCTGTTGCAGGTCGGGCATGCCGGCGGGCGGGCCGGCCGGTGTGGTCGGCGCGGGCGCGGTCGGGGCGCCCGTCGGCGTCGCGGGACCGGTCGGCGTGGGGGAGGCTGTGGGGGACGGCGTGGGCGTGGCCGTGGGTGTCGGCGTGGGCGTGGCGGTCGGCTTCGGGTGGGTGTGGCGGTCGGCGTGGGCGTCGGAGTGGGGCTCGCCGTCGGCGTGGGCGTAGCCGTGGTGCTCGGCGTCGGAGTGGCCGTGGCGCTCGGTGTGGCTGTCGCGCTCGGCGTCGGTGTTGCGCTCGGGGTGCGCGTCGGCGTCGGAGTGGCGGTGGCGCTCGGCGTCGGGGTCGGGCTGGACGTCGGGGTCGGGGTGGCGGTCGCGCGCGGCGTCGCCGTTGCGGTCGGGGTGGGCGTCGCCGTTGCGGTGGGCGTCGGCGTCGCCGTGGCGGCGTGCGGGCTCGCGGTCAGCGGCGGCCGGGATCCGTCCCGGGTCGCGCGGAGCGGGGCGGCCGTGGGGGCCTGGATGCCTGTGGGGGGCTGCGGGGCGGCGCCGGGAGCACCGGGCATGCCGGGCGTCCCCGGGATCGAGGCGGGCGGCCCGGCGTGCGCGGCGGCCGCGGCCTGGGCGGCGGCGATGCCCCGCTCCGCCTGGGCGAGGGCGGCCCGCTGCTGGGCCAGGCCGGCGTCCATGCCGGCCACGGCGCGGTCGAGCCCGGCCACGCCGGCGCGCATGCCGGACGCGGCGGAGTCCAGGCCCGTCACGCCCCGGGACATCTTCGCGAGGGCGGCGTCCATGTCGGACAGCTTGCGGGTCATCTGGTCGATGCCGTCGGTCATGCCGGGGAGCTTGTCGTCCATGTCGGACAGTCCGTCGGCCATGTCGGAGGCCGCGGCGTCCATGCTCGTCACGCCGGAGTCCAGCCCGTCGATGCCGGACTGCACCCCCGCCTGGATCGTGGCGACCGTGGCGGGCGTCTCCTGGTCGAACATCGTCTCGGCGACATGCTCGGACACCCCGACGATCGTCGTGACGTCGGCGTTGCGCAACTCGTCGGTGAGGTCCTGGGGCAGCGAGCCGCCGCCCGCGGTGTCGATGGTGACCTCGGTGGTGTCGAGGGCGGACAGGTCGATGCCCGCGACCTTGTCCTTGAGGTCGGGGTCCTGCTGCCAGGCGGTCAGCGTGCGCTTCAGCTCGGCCGCATGCGGCAGGGCGGGGACGGCGACCCGGGTGGGCAGCACGCCGGTGACGTCGTCCTGGACGACCACGCCGGCCTGGGCCAGGAACCCGACCATCACCGCGGGGGCCAGCGTCGTGCCGATCGAGCGGACCAGCGACAGGGTGGCCAGCGCGGAACTGGACTCCTCCTCGCGCGTCCGCTCCAACATCATGTAGTTGAGCGGCGAGCCGATGACGAAGCCCAACCCCAGCCCGACCAGGCCGAGCGAGACCATGACGCTGGTCAGCGACGGGGACGGGATCGCCCACCAGACGATGCAGGCGGCGGCGATCGCGCTGACGAGCAGGCCGAAGCCCAGGACGGGCTTGGCGCCGAACCGGTCGGTGAGTCGCCCCGAGAGCGGAGCCCCGATGCCGGACGTCAGCCCGAGCGCGATGACCACGTAGCCGCCGCTGCCCGCGGGCAGGCGCAGCGAGTTCTCGGCGAACTGGGGCACGAACACCACGCCCATCAGGATCACGCCGCTGAGCAGCGAGAGCAGCAGCGTCAGGGCGATGCCGCGATCGGTGAAGTAGCTCAGGTTGAGCACCGGGTCGGCCGCGCGCCGCTCGACCAGGATCAGGATCGGCAACAGCACGACGAACGCGGCCAGGTAGGGCCACACGTCGGTGCTGGTCACGCTGCCCGTCACGTCCAGGTAGTCCAGGTTCCGCAGCCCGTAGAGCAGCGCCAGGATCATCGCGACGAGGAGCATGCTGCCCCACACGTCGATGGGTGTCGGCTCGCCGCGGTGGTTCGGCAGCAGCAGAACCCCGGCGCCCACGATAGCCAGGGAGATGGGGACGTTGACGTAGAAGATCCACTGCCAGTTGTCGTTCCCGACGATGTTCAGGATCAGGCTGCCCGCCGACGCGCCGAAGATGTTCGCCACGCCGTAGACGGCCCCGACCAGGCCCAGTGCCAGGCCCCGGCGCTCCTTGGGCACCTCGGTCCCGATCTCGGCGGTCGCGATGGGGAGGATGCCGCCGCCGCCGACGGCCTGCAGGGCGCGGGCGGCGATGAGCATCTCGAAGCTCCCGACGTCCTGGGACAGGCCGCACAGCAGCGAGCCGACGCCGAACAGCGAGATCGAGAGCAGGTAGATCGGCTTGCGTCCGTTGCGGTCGGCGAGCTTGCCCATGATCGGGATGGCCGCCGCGTAGGCGAGCGTGTAGATCGTGATCATCCAGATGCCGGAGGCCTCGTCCACCCCGAGGTGGGTCGCGATGATCGGACGCGCCGGCGTCACGATGCCGGTGTCGATGGCGCCCATGAAGATGCCCAGAAGGTAGAGCGTCATCGGGGCTGCCCAGAGCTTGTTCGCCGATGTGGTCACGCGCCCGAGCATACGCGCGATCGTTCAAAAACTGAACGGTTCGAGGATTGAACTATTCGGGCAGGTTCCGCCCGAAGTCCGTCAGCGACGCGTTCACGTCGGCCAGGAACCGGACGCACAGGGCCAGGTCGTCGGTGCTGTACGCCGCCAGGGCGTCCTCGTGGATGTGCCGCAGCGGGCCGAAGAACGCCGTCGCGACCTCGAGGCCCTTCTCCCCGATGCGCAGCCGCACCCGGCGCCGGTCGTGCGGGTCCGGATCGCGCCACACGTGCCCGGACTCGGCGAGCCGGTCGACCAGGTAGCTGACCGCCGCCGGCGTCAGGTGCAGCTCGTGGGCGAGCTGGCCGCCCGTCAGGGGGTGGCCGTCGCGCTCGGCGCGGTGGATCGCGGTCAGGGCGCGGAAGTCGGACTTCGCCAGCGACTGCCGGGAGGCGAAGGCGGCGCCGATCTGGTCCGCCACCAGCGAGAGCCCCTGCAGCTGGCCCACGATCCCGCCGATGAGCGCCTCACGGGGCGGCGTCGGGTCGCCGGGGGCGCCGGGACGCGCGCCCGTGTCGTCGGGGTGCGTGACCGCGGCTTCGGCGTCCATGGGGGCATGCTAGTCCGGCCGCCGCGGCGAAACTGTCGGACCCCGCGCCTAGCGTGACCACGGTGATGACGAACGACTGGTCCGAGGGCCTCGACGGCCCGCAGCGCGAGGCGGTCGAGCACGGCGACGGTCCGCTCATCGTCGCGGCCGGAGCCGGCACGGGCAAGACGCGGGTGCTCACGGCGCGGGTGGCGCGGCTGCTGGACGCCGGCGTGCCGCCCGAGCGCATCCTCCTGCTGACGTTCACGCGCCGGGCGGCGGCGTCGATGACGAGCCGGGCCGCCGCGCTGTGCAGCGACCCGCAGGCCGCGCAGCGGATCGCGGGCGGCACCTTCCACGCGGTCGCGCACCGGGTGGTCGCGGAGTACGCCCAGCACCTGGGGCTGCGCGACGTCACGGTGCTCGACCCCGACGACGTCATCGACCTGCTCGACCTGCTGCGCGACGAGCACGGCCTAGACGGCACGCAGCGTCGGCTTCCGACGACCCGGGCGATCGCCGACATCTGCTCGCGCGCCGTCAACACCGGGACGCCGGCCCGCGCCGTCATCGCCGACCAGTTCGGCTGGGCCCTGGACAGCGCCGACCAGATCGTCGAACTCCTGCGCCACTACGCGGCCCGCAAGCGCGAGCGCGGCCTGCTCGACCTGGACGACCTGCTGGTCGCGTGGCGCGCCCTCGTCCGGGATCCCGGCGTGGGGGCCCGGCTGCGCGCCCGCTGGGACTGGGTGCTGGTCGACGAGTACCAGGACGTCAACCAGCTCCAGGTCGACATCGTCCACGGGCTGGCCCCCGACGGCACCGGGCTCACGGTCGTGGGCGACGACGCCCAGGCCATCTACGGGTTCCGCGGCGCGAGCGCCGGGCACCTGCTCACCCTCGCCGACTCGTTCCCGGGCTCGCGCCTGGTCACGCTGCAGCGGAACTTCCGCTCGACCCAGCCGATCCTGGATCTCGCCAACGAGGCGCGTCCCGGCGACCTCCCGATCCGGCTGCTGGCCGACCGCGCGGCGCGCGGGGAGCGGCCGGGGCTGGTGGTGTGCGAGAACGGCGACGACGAGGCGCGCACCGTGGCCGACCGCATCCTGGCCGCCCACACCGACGGCCTGCCCCTGCGCGAGCAGGCCGTCCTGATGCGCACGGGCAGCCACAGCGCGCTGCTGGAGGTCGAGCTGAAGGTGCGCAACATCCCCTTCGTGAAGTTCGGCGGGATCGGCTACCTCGAGACGGCGCACGTCCGGGATCTGCTCGCGTCGTTCCGCGTCGTGCTCAACCCCGCCGACGAGGTGTCCTGGTACCGGCTGCTGGGGCGCCACCGCGGCATCGGCAAGGTGCACGCCCGCTCGCTCGCCCGGATGCTCGCCGACGGCGGCACCGAGCGGGCGGCCGAGGCCGTCGCCGAGGCGCCGGCCCGCGCCCGGACGGGCCTCCAGGGCACCCTGACGCTGCTGGGCTCGGTGGACGCCGCCACGGCGGTCCCCGCGATCGTGGACGCCTGCCACGGGGCGGTCGACCCGCTGCTGCGGCAGCACTACCCCGACTGGCAGCGCCGCGTCACCGATGTGGACGGCGTCGCCCGCGCGGCGGCCCAGCACGCCGACCTGCGGGCGTTCGTGGGCGAGCAGGCGATCGACCCGGTCGACCTGGCGGGCGACTGGGCCAAGGATCCGCACCTGGACGAGGACTGGGTGACCCTGTCCACCATCCACTCCGCCAAGGGGCTGGAGTGGGGGGCCGTGCACCTGATCCGGGGCTGCGACGGCGCCCTGCCCTCCGACATGGCGCTGGGCAGCGACGACGGCCTGGCCGAGGAGCAGCGGCTCTTCTACGTGGCCCTCACCCGGGCCCGCGACACCCTGGACGTGTACGTACCCGCGCGCCTGCCCACGCATCCCACGAGCTTCAACGCCCGGTTCATTATGACCAAGCCGAGCCGGTTCCTCGCGCCCGAGGCGCGCGCGCTCATGGACGAGACCGACACGCGGGCGTCCCGCGGCGAGGTCCCCGCCCAGGGCGCCGAGGCGCCGCCGGCGGTGGCGCGGGTGCGGCTCGACGAGTTCGACGACCTGTTCGCCTGAGACGGCCCATGACCCGTTCCGGGTGGCCCGGAGTATGGTCCCTTCGGTGACGACGGGTGCGCAGGAGTTCGATTTCGCGAAGATCAGGTGGATCTACTTCGGCCTGCTGATCGGCATGTTCACCTCATCGATCAGCCAGACCATCGTGAGTCCGGCCATCCCGCGGATCGTGTCGGAGCTCGGCGGCGTCCAGTACTACTCGTGGCTGTCCACGATCGTGATGCTCGTCTCGGCGATCATCACCCCCGTGAGCGGCAAGTTGGCCGACATGTTCGGACGCAAGCGGTTCTACGTCCTCGGCCTGGTCGTCTTCCTGTTCGGCTCGATCCTGTCCGGCGCCGCCCAGACCTTCACGTGGCTGATCGTGTCGCGGGCGATCCAGGGCGTGGGCATGGGCGTGCTCATGCCCCTGTCCCAGACGATCCTGGGCGACATCATCCCGCCCCGGCAGCGCGGCAAGTACGCCGGGTACATGGGGGCGCTGATGGGGGCCGCCCAGGTGGCGGGCCCGCTGATCGGCGGCATCATCACCGACCTGTCCACGTGGCGCTGGCTGTTCTACGTCAACCTGCCCGTCGGCCTGTTCGCGCTGTTCCTGGTCATCCGGTTCATGAACGTGCCCGAGCTCGACATCCCGCGCCGGGTCGACTACGCGGGCATCACGACCATGACCATCGGCGTCTCCTCGGCGCTTCTCGGCATCAGCTTCGGGGGCACGCTGGGCTGGCTGGACCCGATGGTCGTGGCGCTGCTGCTGGTCGGCGCCGTCTTCCTGGTGGCCTTCGTCTGGGTCGAGGGTCGCGCGGCGGAGCCCATCGTGCCGCTGCACCTGTTCCGCAACTCGATCTTCACGTGGTCCGTCGTGGCCTCCTGCTTCATGAACATGGGGCTGATGGCCCTCATCATCTACACCCCCGTGTACGCCCAGGGCGTGCTGGGGGTCTCGGCGACCGAGTCGGGGCTGATCCTCATCCCGATGAACGTCGGGCTGTTCGTCATGGGCATCGTGATCGGCAACCTCACGACCCGGACGGGCCGCTACAAGTCGTTCATGGTGGCCGGGGTGGTCCTGATGGGGGTCGCGACGGTCCTGATGACGCGCCTCACCGCCGACTCGACGTCGCTGCAGCTCACCGCGTTCACCACGCTGTTCGGGCTCGGCGTGGGCATGGCCTTCCAGCTCTACGTGCTCACCGTGCAGAACGCGGTGCAGCGGCGCGATCTCGGGCCCGCGACGTCGTCGCTGCAGTTCTTCCGCAACGTCGCCAACACCCTGGGCACGGCGGTCGCCGGCACGATCATGACCTCGCAGCTCCAGTCGGGCATCAACTGGCGGATGACCCCCAAGGCCCGCTCCGAGGCGCCGCCCGGCGGCATCGACCCCAACGTCGTGCTCAACCACGAGGCGCTGTCCAAGCTCCCCGAGTCCGTCGTCATCATCCTCAAGGCCGCGCTGGCCGATGCCATGCACAGCATCTACGCGCTGCTGCCGTGGCTCGCGCTGGTCGTGCTGGCCGCGACCCTGGCCATCAAGGCGATCCCGCTGCGGGACTCCCTGCCTCCGCTCGAGCCCGAGAAGGCCCTGGACTCCGCCACGATGAGCGCCGCGGACCCGAACACGCTGCCGCTCACCGAGGAGGAGTTCCGCGCCCGCAGCACCGAGCGCATGATGGCCGCCCACCTCATCCTGCTCATCGAGCAGGTCAAGCGCGGCGAGAACGAGATGCTGCGCGCCGCCGTCGCCGAGTACGGGGACGGGGACCTGCAGCGCGGGCTGCAATTGCTGCGCTCGACGAGCACGATGCTGCTGGCCGAGGACCCCGCGGTCATCGACGAGCACGAGGAGTTCGCGGTCGAGCTGTCCGACCGTGGGCAGAAGCGGGAGATGCTCAGCCGCGACATCACCGACGAGCTGAACCGGATCGCCGCCCAGGTGGCGCGGCACGCCGGGCCGGCGGGCCCCGCGGTGAAGCCGCGACTCGGCACGTCGCGGGGGATCGACGCCCGCGCGCTGCAGCGGGCCGTGTGGATGCTGGACACCGCGCTGGTCGCGGACTTCGCCGAGCGACGCTGGAACGCCGTGGACGACACCGACGGCCCCGAGCCGATCATCGCCGTCGACGACGAGACGCCGGTCGACCGCTGGCCGGTGTCAGAGGCGACACCGGGCGAGGGGCCCGACGGCGACGAGGGCCCGGACGGCGACGAGGGCCCGGCGGCGCCCGAGGCGTCCGGGCGCTAGCTACCGGCCCCCGGCGTCGATGGCCTCGCGCTCGCCGGAGTAGCGGTCCTCGACCTTGCTGAAGGCCCAGGACGCCAGGACGCCCAGCGCGAGCATGACCGCGCAGCTGAGGAGGAAGACGGGCAGCGACAGCCCGCTCTTGTCGATCGCCGCCTGCGTGAACACGACGGTGGGGAAGATGGCCAGCGACGAGCCGACCACCATGCCGAGGATGAAGTGGTACATCGCCGAGTAGTGGTGGGCGAAGGCCCAGTCGGCGCCCTTGGCGAACAGCAGGACGCACAGCACCAGGCCGACGAACAGCGGGAGGAAGACGCCCGGGTCGAAGTCCTTGATGCCGGCGGCCATCTTGTCGTACAGGCCGAAGTAGATGAGGAAGTTGGACGGGCTCATGCCGGGCACGATGACGCCCAGGCCGATGAGCGCGCCCGACCCGAGCCACACGCCGATGTTCGGGGTCACGCTGAGGTCGGACTGGCCGCCCACCAGCATGATCGCGAAGATCGCGACCGCGGCGACGGCGAGGATGATCCAGTCCTTGGTCGAGCGGCCCTGCTTGCCCGCCTGGCGCCACAGCGACGGGAACGTGCCGATCACGAAGCCGATGAACAGCGTGACGAACGCGGCCTCGTAGCGGCCGAACGCGGCGGCCACCACGATCGAGAACAGCACGACGCCGATGACCCCGCCGATCCCGATCGGGATGAAGTAGCGGACGTTGGCCCAGAAGCGGTGGCGCAGGTTGGCCAGGAACCGGATCATCGGGTCGTAGACCTTGAAGATCACCGCCAGCACGCCGCCGGACAGGCCCGGCAGGATGAAGCCGATCCCGATCGCGATGCCCTTCAGCAGCCGGACGATCCAGGCGCCGGCCGACTCGGGGACGTCGAGGTAGGCGTCCTGCGAGGGGGACGGCGTCGCGCCGGTGGCGTCGGGGGACGGGGTCTGCGACATGGTCTGCGCTCACTTTCCGGGGACGAGGCCCTGATCGAGGGTACCCGGGCGCCCCTGCGCCGCCGAAGTCCCCACCCGGACGGTTGCAGGGTCCGCCCGGCAACGTCCGGCGGGGCCGCCGTGGTGGCCGACGGCCGTGGGGCGGCGGAGACGCCGGCGCGCGGAACGCCACTAGGGTGAGCCGCGATGAACGAGCCAGTCCCGCCCGCCGCGTCCCTCGTCGACCCGGACGCCGTCCCGGAGGATCCCACCGCGGCGTCCGTCGGCGTCGGGCCGCACCCGCGCCCCTGGCCCGACGACCCGCGGCTCGACCCGGAGCTGCTGGCCGAGGGGGACCGGCGCAACGTGCTGGACCGGTACCGCTACTGGTCGGTCGAGGCGATCGTCGCCGACCTGGACGCGTCCCGCGCGCGGCTGCACGTGGCGATCCAGAACTGGGAGCACGACTTCAACATCGGCTCGGTGGTGCGCACCGCCAACGCCTTCAACGTCGCGGGCGTCCACATCCTCGGACGCCGGCGCTGGAACCGCCGCGGCGCGATGGTGACCGACCGGTACCTGCACGTCTTCCACCACCCGACCGCGGCCGACTTCGCCGCCTGGCTCGTCGAGCACCGGGTCACGGCCGTCGGCGTGGACAATCTGCCCGGCTCGGTGCCGCTCGAGGGCGTCGAACTGCCGCGCGACTGCTGCCTGGTCTTCGGCTCCGAGGGGCCCGGACTGACCGACGAGGTGGTGGCGCTGTGCTCCTCGCTGGTGGCCATCACCCAGTACGGCTCGACCCGCTCGCTGAACGCGGGGGCCGCCGCGGCGATCGCCATGTACCAGTGGTCGCTGCAGCACCGCGCCCGACCCCCGCTCACGACCCGGGGAGCATGAGTCCCCTGTTCGCCCCGCGGGAACGGGGCGGGACGGAGGTGCCCGGTAAGCTCGCCGCCATGGACGTGCTCAGCTACCCGGTGCTCATGGATCCCGAGCCCGCGGTGCTGCGCTGGCGCGCGCGACGGGGCCGGGTCATCAGCCGCGTGATCGGGCTGGTCATCTCGGTCGCGATCTGGGCGGTCATCTGGTGGCTGAACCGGGAGAACCTCTGGCAGGGCTTCTGGTGGATCCTCGGGATCAGCCTGGGCATCTCGGTGGCCCTGCTGCTGTGGTCGGCGATCACCGCGCACCTTGCCAAGCGCGACGTCAAGGCGCTGCACGAGGGGCTCGCGCTGGGCCTGGGCCGCGACGGCATCTACCTCGACGGGCCGGTGCCCTGGGACGCGATCCGCGCCTTCCTGGTGAAGCCGGGCCGCCTGAAGGGGAGCGCGACGCTCGTCGTCGTCTCGAAGGCCGGCACGTGGCGGACGCTGCCGCTGCAGTGGCTCGACCAGACCCCCGCGGCGATCGACAACGCCATCCGCGCGCTGTCGGCGAACCGCCTCCGGATCGACCTCGCCCCGATCGACCGCGACGTCACGGTCGCGCACGAGTGGAGCGTGGCGGCCGCCTGAGCGCCGGGCCGCCCCAGAGCGCTAGACTCACAGGAGTCCGACGCGTTGTAGTACTCGTTGTCCGGCCCGTGGGCGTCGCCGTCTCGGCGGCCCCGGTCCACCGGTCGACCGGGCTGCGACGCGCACCAAGATGCGACAGAATAGAAGACGTAGAAACTGTCTTCCGTGAGGAGAAGAAAATGCCGATCGCAACGCCCGAGGTGTACGCCGAGATGATCGATCGGGCGAAGTCGAAGGGCTTCGCCTACCCGGCGATCAACGTCACGTCGTCCCAGACCCTGAACGCGGCCCTGAAGGGCTTCGCCGACGCCAACAGCGATGGCATCATCCAGTTCTCGACCGGCGGCGCGGAGTACGCGTCCGGCCAGGCCGTCAAGAACATGGTGACCGGCGCCGTCGCGCTGGCCGAGTTCGCCCACGTCGTCGCCGAGCAGTACCCGGTGAACATCGCGATCCACACCGACCACTGCCCCAAGGACAAGCTGGACACCTACGTGCGCCCGCTGCTCGAGGTCTCCGCCGAGCGCGTCAAGGCCGGCAAGAACCCGCTGTTCCAGTCCCACATGTGGGACGGCTCGGCCGTGCCGCTGGACGAGAACCTCGCCATCGCCGAGGAGCTGCTCGCCAAGACGTCGGCCAACCACCAGATCCTCGAGATCGAGGTCGGCGTGGTCGGCGGCGAGGAGGACGGCGTCGCCCACGAGATCAACGAGAAGCTGTACTCGACCATCGAGGACGGCCTGGCCACCGCCGCGGCGCTCGGCCTGGGCGAGAAGGGTCGCTACATCACGGCGCTGACCTTCGGCAACGTGCACGGCGTCTACAAGCCCGGCGCGGTGAAGCTGCGCCCGGCCGTCCTGAAGGAGATCCAGGACGCGGTCGCGGCCAAGTACGGTCGTGAGCGCCCGTTCGACCTGGTGTTCCACGGCGGCTCCGGCTCCAGCCCCGAGGAGATCGCCGAGGCGGTCGCCAACGGCGTCATCAAGATGAACGTCGACACCGACACCCAGTACGCGTTCACGCGTCCGGTCGCCGGCTGGATGATGAGCAACTACGACGGCGTCCTCAAGATCGACGGCGAGGTCGGCAACAAGAAGAAGTACGACCCGCGCGCCTGGGGCAAGGAGGCCGAGGCCGGCATGGCGGCCCGCATCGTCGAGGCCTGCCAGGACCTGGGCTCGGTCGGCACGCACGTCTGAGCCGACCCGACGCACGACCGCGGCGTCCGCCCCCTCGGGGACGGGCGCCGTCGGCGTCTCAGGAGCGCGCCAGCTCCGCGGTGATCGCGGCCGCGATCGAGCCGTCGAGGTTGCGGGGCGTCCAGCCCTCGGTGCGCACCCACTCGCTCGTGCAGCCGGAGCAGGCGAAGACGAGGTCGCCGTCGCGCTCCTCTCCGGTGGGGGACCAGTCGCAGCGGGACTGGCACGGTTCCTGGCGCAGGGCGTGTGGCATGGGGCCATCATCCCAAGTCCGCGGGTCGCGCGGGCCGGGATCAGGCAGCCCGGACGGCCTCAGGTCGTCTCGCTGATGTAGGCGGCCAGCGCGTAGCGCTGGTGCTGCAGGCCGAAGCCGCCCGCCAGATGCCGGGTCAGCGGGTGCAGGAGCCGTCCCAGGACGCCGAAGGTGCGGTAGCCGTATTCGTGCACCAGGTCCGTTCCGCCGGGGCCGTCCGTGAGCGTGAAGCGGTGGTAGCCCAGCGGCTCGCCGGCGTGGCGGGGCGCCTGCAGGATCCGCATGGTCCAGGTGAGCACGTCGCGTCCGGGCTCCTCCTCCCGGCCGAGTTCGGCGCCCAGCGTCATGGACCGGGAGCCGCGGGCGAGCTCCGCGCTCAGCCCGTCGGGGGCGACGTCGCCCTCGCCGAACGCCGAGAAGTAGGGCAGCGCGGCGGGGGCGGCGAGCAGGTCCGCGGCCCGGGCGCGCGGCGTGGACACGTACGAGCCCACCGCGCGGGCGAAGGCCGGGGCGGGCAGGAGGCCCGGGGCCACGGGGACGGTGGCCGCCGCGAACGGGTCCGTCGACCCCTCCTTCAGGGGCGCCACCAGCTCCTGCGGCGCGACGCCGTCGGCGTTCACCAGCCGCCGCACCGCCCCCGAGGGCTCCTGCAACAGCGCGACGAGCAGCGCGAAGGTGTCGGGCGCCCTGGAGGCCGCGTCGGTGATCGCGCGGGCGCGCGCCGTCTCCTTGTACCCGCCCGTACCGGTGGCCGCGAAGGGCAGGGGCTCGGGCAGGGCGTCGGACGCGAGGCCGAGCCCGGCCAGGTCGTCGCTGAGGGCCTCGCGCGCCCGCTCGCGGGCCGAGGCGAGCGTGATCCCGTGGCCGCCGAGCAGTCTGGCCGCGGCGCCGCCGACGCCGAGGAGCCCGAGGTACTGGTGGTCGACGTCCACGGCGTCCGCGCGCTGACGCTCGGCCTCCCGCCAGGAGGCGCTCAGCCAGGCGTGGGTGAGGGAGGGCTTCATCGCGGGGTCCTTCCGGGGAGCGGGAATCGTTTGGCGTACTTCTTGTGGACGGCCTGCCGGGTCACCCCGAGGGCGGCGGCGATCTCCACCCAGCCGCGGCCGGCGCGCAGGGCGTTCTCGACCTGCTGCGACTCGAGCATGTCCGCGACCCGGCGCAGCGAGGCCACCGCGCGCAGCCCGGCGAGGGGGTCGGCCGCGTCGGCCGCCGTCCGGGCGATCTCGGCTGGTTCCATGTCCAGCAACCTAGGTTGACCAGCCCCGCGGTGTCAACTCAGGTTGACGTCGACCCCGCGGGGACGCGGAAGCGCCCGCCCCGAGAGCCGGGACGGGCGCCGCGTGGGACCGGATCAGCGCAGCTGGGTGATGGTGCGGTGGTCCATGTCGTCGAAGTCCTGGTTCTCGCCGGCCATCGCCCAGACGAACGAGTAGGCCCGCGTGCCGACGCCGGAGTGGATCGACCAGCTCGGGGAGATGATCGCCTGCTCGTTCGCGACGATCAGGTGGCGGGTCTCCTCGGGCTCGCCCATCAGGTGCACCACCCGCGCGTCGTCGGCCACGTCGAAGTAGAGGTAGGCCTCCATGCGGCGGTCGTGCGTGTGGGCGGGCATGGTGTTCCACATGCTGCCCTCGGCCAGCTCGGTGACGCCCATCGAGATCTGGCACGACCGGATGCCGTCCGGGTGGATGTAGCGGTTGAGGGTCCGCTTGTTCGACGTCGCCTGCTCGCCGAGCTCGCGCTTGTCGCCCTCGCCGGGCTGCACGAGGGTCGTCGGGTAGGACGCGTGCGCGGGCGCCGAGTACAGGTAGAAGCGGCCCGGGGCGGCGAAGGTGATCTCGCCGGCGCCGCGGCCCACGTACAGGCAGCCCTTGTTCTTGATGGCGTACTCGGTGCCGTCGACGGTCACGACGGCGTCCTGCCCCACGTTCACGATGCCCAGCTCGCGGCGGTCGCAGAAGTTCTGCGCGCGCAGCTCGGCCGGGACCGGCAGGGTCAGCGGGCCGTCGGTCGGGACGGCGCCACCCAGGATCACGCGGTCCTGGTGGCTGTAGAGCAGGTGCACCTCACCGTCGCTGAACAGGTCCTCCACCAGGAAGCGCTCGCGCAGCTCCTCGGTGTCCATCCGCTTGACGTGCTCGGGGCACAGGAATAGCGATTCTCCATCGTTCTCCTCTTTCTCCTCTAGTGGTGTTCGTCGATGTAGCGCTGCATCACCGCGATGTCGGCGTCGCCCAGGCCGGCGGCGTTGAGCCCGTCGTAGAGCGTCCGGAGGAACGCGGTGAGGGGGGTCGGCGTGTCGGTCTTCGCCCCGGCCTCCGCGGCGAAGCGGAGGTCCTTGGCCATGAACTTAGCCGGGCCGGACGCCGAGTACTCGGCGTTCGTCAGCTTGTCCCGCTTCTGGTCCAGCACGCGCGAGGCGGCCAGGCCGCCCGACAGCGCGTCGAACAACTGGGCCAGGTCGATGCCCGCGTCGCGGGCCAGCAGGGACGCCTCGGACAGCGCCGCCACCTCTGCGCCGACGATGAGCTGGTTGCAGGCCTTGGCGACTTCGCCGGCGCCCAGGGGGCCCAGGTGCATCGGCGTCCCGCAGGCCTCGAGCACAGCACGCGCGGCCGCGACGTCGGCGTCCGAGCCGCCGACGAGGATCGACAGGGTGCCGTCCGACGCCTTGGCGACGCCGCCGCTGACCGGCGCGTCCACGACGCGCACCAGGCCGCCGGTGTCGGAGGCGGCCCGCGCGGCGAACGCCTGCACGGCGGCGGGGGAGACCGTCGAGCACACCACCAGCACGGTGGGGGCGGCGACGCCGGCCCACAGCCCGTCGGGGCCTTCGAGCAGCGCCTCCAGGTCGGGCAGGTCGGGCAGCATCGCGATGATGACGTCGGCGCCGTGCGCCGCTTCCCGCGGGGTGGCCGCGGGGGACAGGTTCTCGCCCGTCAGGGCGGTGGCGGCCTCGGGCCGCCGCGCCCACACCGCGGTGGGGAACCCGGCCGCGGCGATGTGCGACACCATCGGTGCGCCCATCAGCCCCGGTCCCAGGAACCCCACGCGCGGCGTGGACGAGGAGGTGTGCTGCGTCACTGCTCGTCGGCTCCCCACACCTGGACGAGCACCTTGCCGGACGCCTGGGAGTCCTTCGCGACCGCGAAGGCGCCGACGGCGTCCTCGGCGGACACGACGTGGGTCACCACGGCGTCCACCTCGGGATGCGAGGCGAGCAGCTCGATCGCCTCGTCGATCTCGTTGTCGAACCGGAAGCAGCCGACCCAGGTGATCTCCCGCGAGACCAGCGCGCTGAGGTCCAGCGCGATGGGCTTGGCGGGCAGCATGCCCACCTGGGCGAGCACGCCGCGCGGCTTGAGGCTCGCCAGGCAGGTGGCGATGGACGCCGGCGCCGAGCTGCACTCGAACGCCACGTCGAACGCCCCCGCGGGCAGGCCGTCCTCGCCGGCCTTGAACACCTCGTCGGCGCCCACCTTCGCGGCCCGCTCGAGCGGGCCGTCCAGGACGTCGGACGCCGACACCGACGCCGCTCCGCGCGCCTTGGCCGCGAACGCGGTCAGCAGCCCGATCGGCCCGGCGCCGGAGACGGCCACCTTCTTCCCGGTCAGGTCGCCGGCCATGGTGCACGCGTGCAGCGCGACCGCCAGCGGCTCGGCCAGCGCGGCGCGCTGCAGCGACAGCCCCTCGGGCAGGACGCGGAGCATGTCGCGCCCCACCAGCAGGGTCTCGGCGAGCGCCCCCTGGGTGTGCGGCCAGGTGGACGCGCTGCCCAGGTAGGAGCCGCCCGGACGCAGGTGGCGCATGTTCTCCATGCCCGCCACGTCCGGACCGAAGGTCGCTGGGTGCACCGTCACCGGGGTGCCGGGCGCCAGTTCGCCGCTCGGATCCAGGTCCACGACCGCGGACAGCTCGTGGCCGGGCGCCAGCGGCTCCCGGACCACGAACGCGCCGTTGGCACCGTGGAAGTAGTAGTGCAGGTCCGAGCCGCAGATGCCGACGTACTGGACGCGGATCCGCACCTGGTCCGCGCCGGGCTCCGGCGTGGGGACCTCCTGGACGGAGGCGTCCTCGGCACCGGAGATCATGAACTGCTTCATGGGTGACCGCCTACCTGATCAGGCCGGCCTGGCGTGGCAGCCAGAGCGACAACTCGGGGACGAACTGGATGACCAGCAGCATGATGATCAGGCCGATGAAGAAGGGCATGAGCGGGCGGATGACCGTCTCGACCTTCTGGCCCGCGACTCTTGCTCCGACGAACAACACTGGTGCTGATGGCGGCGAGATCACCGCGATGCACATGTTGAAGATCATCATCATGCCGAAGTGCACCGGGTGGATGCCGTAGTACTGCTCGGCGATCGGCAGGAAGATCGGCGTGAAGATCAGCACCGCGGGCGTGGCGTCCAGCGGGATGCCGATGATCAGGAGCATCACCATCATGATGAGCAGGAAGATGACCTTGGAGTCGGTGACCGACACGAGCCACTGCCCCAGCAACTTGGGGATGCGGGAGTAGGTCATGACGTAGCTCATGATCGTGCTCAGCGCGATCAGGAAGATCACGACCGAGGACGTGCGGGTCGCGTCCAGCAGGATCTTGGGCAGGTCCTTGACGCCGATCGTGCGGTAGAGGAACGACAGGGTCGCCGCGTAGAGCACCGCGATGGCCGCGCCCTCGGTCGGGGTGAAGATGCCGCCCACGATGCCGCCGATGACGACGACGATCAGGCCGAGGCTGGGGATCGCGCGCCAGGTGGAGAGCAGCGCCTCCTTTGGCGTGGCCCAACGCGCCCCGCGCAGCGCGGGGTTCTTGCGGGTGTACCACCAGACGATGACCGCGCAGGTCAGCGCCCACAGGATGCCGGGAATGTAGCCGGCCAGGAACAGCGCGCCGATCGAGGCCTGGGAGACCAAGCCGTACACGATCGTCGTGTTGGACGGCGGGATCAGCATGCCGGACGGCGCGGAGGCGACGTTGGCCGCCGCGGCGAACCGCATGTCGTAGCCCTCCTTGCGCTGCGCCGGGGCCATGATCGAGCCGACGGCCGAGGCGCCGGCGAGCGCCGACCCGGAGATGGAGCCGAACAGGGCGTTGGCGATGATGTTGGTCTGCGCCAGGGAGCCGGGCATCCGGCCGGTGAGCGTGCGGGCCAGATCGATCAGACGTTGGGCGATGCCGCCCTTGTTCATGATCGTTCCCGCCAGGACGAAGAACGGGATCGCGAGCAGCGGGAACGAGTCGATGCCGCCGTAGATCTTCTGGGCCGCCGTGATGACGCCCTTGTCCGCGCCGACCAGCACCACCAGGGCGACGGCGGAGGGGAGGCCGATGGACACCGAGACGGAGACGCCCAGCGACATCAGCACGAACATGCCGAGGATGAGGATCAACCCCACGACGAGTGGTGCGTTCATCAGATCGACTCCTCCGTCAGGTCGGTCAGGTCCATCTCGTTGGGGTCGACCACGGTCGGCGCCGGCTTGTAGATGGTCTGGATGATGTGGATCACCGAGTAGAGGGCGATCAGGCCGCCCGCGATCGGCAGCGCCATGTAGATGACGCCCTGGGAGACGGGCAGCAGCTGGACGACGTCGTCCATCGTGTTGGCGGCCAGCCGGCCGCCGCCGATGCACATCACCCAGATGGCGAAGAAGGCGACGATGGAGTGGGCCAGGATCTGCATGGCCTTCACGCCGCCGCCGGGCAGCTTGCTGACGAGGAAGTCGATGGCGACATCGTCCTTCTCGCCGATGACGTAGGCCGCACCGATGAGGCCCTGCCAGATGAACACGATGCGCGCGAGCACTTCGGTCCACTCCTGGCCGGAGAGCGGCAGCACCTGCCGGACGAAGACCTGCCAGGTCACCAGCAGGACGAGCACGACGAAGAGGATGATGCAGAACCAGCGCAGGAAGACGTCCAGCCCGCGCTTGAACGCTTCGATGGCGTTGAGCATGGGGTTCCTTTCTCGGGAGGGTCAGCAATGCCGGCCGCCGCCTGAGGGGCGGCGACCGGCATCGCGGGGACCGTCCGGCTAATGCTTAGCCGTTGGCCTTCTGGACCGCGTCGTACAGCTTCTGGCGGACCGGGTTGTTGATCGAGGCCTTGACCAGCGACTCGGTCGCGGCCTTGAAGGCGGACGTGTCGACGTCGTCGTTGAACTTCGCGCCGGTCTTCTCCGAGGCGGCCTTCGACTCCTCGACGAACTCCATGAAGCCCTTGTTGGCGGCGTCGATGGTCTCGGGGATCAGCTCGAGCAGGGCCGTGCGGTCCTTCTCGTCCATCTTGTTCAGCACCTCGGTGCTCATGAGCAGGTAGTCCGGGATCATGAGGTGACGGGTGTAGGAGTAGTACTTCGCGACCTCATCGTGCTTCAGCGCGTTGAAGACGGTCTCGTTGTTCTCCGCGCCGTCGAGGACGCCGGTCTGCAGCGCGCTGTAGACGTCGCCCTGGCCCATCGGGGAGGCCACGCCGCCCATGTCCTGGATCATCTTGACCTGGGAGTCGGACTGCTGGACGCGGATCTTCATGCCGGCCAGGTCGGCCGGGGACGTGACCGGCTTCTTGGCGTTGTAGACGTTGCGGACGCCGGCGTGCAGCGCACCCAGGACCGTGATCTTCTTGCTGCCCTCGATCGACTTCTTGAGGTCGCCCATGACGGCCTCGTCGGCGAAGACCTTGGCCTGCGCCTCGGGGGAGTCGAACACGTAGGGCAGGTTGAACACGATGAAGTCCTGGTTGAAGGACTCCATGACCGGGCCACCGATGTACATCATGTCGACGGTGCCATCGGACACCTGCTGCACGACCTCGTTCTGGGAACCGAGGGTCTCGTTGGCGAAGACCTCGATGGTGTAGCGGCCGTCGGTGGCCTGCTCGAGCTTCTTGCCGAGCTCCTCGGCGGCCTTGAACTGCGGGTGGGCCTCGGTCTGGTTGAACGCGAGGCGGAAGGTCGTCTTCTCGCCACCTCCGGTGCCGCCTCCCCCAGCGGGGCTACCACAAGCGGACAGAGCCAGCGCGGTGATTCCCGCGACGACGGCCGCGGCGATCTTCTTGGCTTGCATTTAGTTTCATCTCCTCATGCTTCGTTGCAAAGTGCCCCTACCGGACGTACGGGCTTCCAGGACCGTGGGTGACTACAAGGATCGCCGCACGTTCTGCTGGTCTTCTGGGTGGACGACGCCGGAGGTGGAGCGTCGGGTCGGGGCGCGCATCAGGCGCTCGCCCCCGGGTCGAGGTTCCGGTTGCGACCGGGCGCACCGAGGACCTCGGGGTTGATGATGTTGCGGGGGACGCGGCCGGCGATCAGGTCGGCGGCGTTCTCGACGGTGCGGCGCTTCAGCTCGCCGTAGCTCTCCTCGGAGTACCACGCCATGTGCGGGGTCACCGTGAGCTGCGGCAGCTCCAGGAGCGGGTCGTCCGCCGGCAGCGGCTCGGTCTCGGTGACGTCGAGCGCCGCGCCGCGGATGGTACCGGCACGCAGGGCCTCGCCCAACGCCGCGGTGTCCACGATGGGGCCGCGGGCGGTGTTGACCAGGATGGCGTCGGGGCGCATGGACGCCAGCGCGTCCGCGTCGATGAGGTGGTGGGTCAGCTCGGTGAGCGGCGTGTGGATGGAGACCACCTGGCTGCGGCGCAGCAGTTCGTCGAGGCTGACGTGGGGGTAGCCGCGGAACTCGTCGGCGTCCCCGGCGAGGATGTCGTGGCAGATCACCTGGAAGCCGAGGCCGGCGGCCTTGCGTGCGGTGGCGGAGCCGATCAGGCCCAGCCCGACGATGCCGAAGACCCGTTCGCCGACCAGGTGCATGGGGCGGACGCCGGGGAAGTCCACCACACCGGCGCGCAGGCCGCGGTCGAGGCGGGTGACCTCCCGGGCGGCGTTCATCGCCAGCGCGATGGCGTGGTCGGAGACCGCCTCGGTGCCGTAGTCGGGGACGTTGCAGACGGCGATCCCGCGCTCGGTGGCCGCGGGGATGTCGACCGAGTCGACGCCCACGCCGTAGCGCGAGACGACCTTCACGTTCGGGAGGGCGTCCAGGATCTCGCCGGTGATCGACGCGTACTGCACCACCAGCGCGTCGGCGCCCTCGGCGCTGGCGATGAGCTCGCCGGGCGTCAGGGAGTTCGCGATGACGAGTTCGTCGCCGGACGCAGCCACGACGGCACGCTCTTGCTCGAACGCGTCGTGGTCGCAGTCGGTGATGACGATCCGCATCAGCCCGCCTCCTTGTGGGGAAATGCCTGTGGTGCGAACGTTGTCACAAAGGTCTAACCTTTCGCAACAACGGCGGCACGTCGTTACTTGATCGAAGCCTTGGACGGAGGTGTCCATGCCCGCACCCGTGGCCTACCAGCATGTGCTGGAGGTGCTCGGCCTCGCGATCGCATCCGACGAAGTGGGGGCGTCCTCGATCATCCTCATCGAGGAGGTCGAGGCCCGCTTCGCGGTGTCCCGCAGCGTGGCCCGCGAAGCCCTGCGCATCCTCGAGTCGCTGGGGATGGTTGCCATGAAGCGCCGGGTGGGTTGCATCGTGCAGCCGCGCGCCGGGTGGAGCGTCACCGACCCGCGGGTGATCCACTGGCGGATCTCGGGCCCCCACCGGGTGCAGGAACTGGACCAGTTGATGCAGCTGCGGGCCGGCGTCGAACCCATCGCCGCGCGCCTGGCCGCCGGGTCGGCCCGCACCGTCGGGCTCGTGCTGCTCGAGCACGCCGAGGAGATGCGGTCGCTGGCGTCCCAGGAGCGGGGGCACACCGCGGAGTTCCTGGCCGCGGACGTCGCCTTCCACAAGGCGCTGCTGACGGGGTCGGGCAACGACCACTTCGCCGCGATGGGGGAGGTGGTGGCGGCCGTCCTGACCGAGCGCAACCGCCTGGGACTGCTCGAGCCGAAGCCGGACCCGCGCGCCGTGCAGATGCACGTGCGGATCGCCACCGCCATCCTCGAGGGCCGGATCGAGTTGGCCGAGGCGAGCGCGCGCGGCCTGGTCGACGTGGTGGCCGCCGAGGTGCTGATGGCCGGCGGCCTGGAGGTCGTGGCCGGGGGCTGACCCGCCGCGCCACCCCGCCGGTTGTCGCCCCGCGCGGGTCGGTGGGCGTCGGCCCGCTCAGGGCTGGGGCTGGTCGTAGGGCCGCGCCGGCACGACGGGCACGCGGCGCATCGACACGGCCAGCGCGATCGCGACCAGCACGAGGCCGCCGGTGAGCGCGGCGACGGCCGGCCAGCGACCCATCGACCAGGCCTGGCCCGCGAGCGCGCCGCAGACCGAGGAGCCGGTGTAGTAGAAGGCCAGATAGAGCGACCCCGCCATCCCGGTGCCGCGACCGCGACTGGCCGCCCGCGCGGTGACCCACCCGCTGGTGGTGCCGTGCGCGGCGAAGAAGCCGAACGTGATGAGGCCGACGCCGCCGACCACGGCGGTGAGGTGGTCGACCAGCGTGAGGGCGACCCCCGCCGCGAAGATCGCCAGGGCGACCGGCACCACCGTCCGCGAACCGAACCGGGCGGCGAGCCGGCCCGCCCACGGCGAGCTGAACGACCCGATCAGGTAGGTGACGAACACGAGGCTGGCGACGCCGACGCCCAGGTCGAAGGGCGGCGCGACGAGACGGAACGAGAGTCCGTTGAACGCCGCGACGAAGGCGCCCATGGCGCAGAAGCCCAGGGCGTACAGCGTCAGCAGGCCGCGGTCCAGCAGCATGCGCCGGGCGTTGTCGGCGAGTTCGACGCGGTTGAGCGGCGTCGGGACGAAGCGGCGCGCCGGCGGCAGCAGCACGCCCAGCGCGACCGCGATCGCCAGCGCCATCGCGGCGATCCCGGCCAGCGCCGCCTGCCAGCCGAAGGCCTCGGCCAGCAGCCCGGTGAGGAGGCGTCCGGACATGCCGCCGATGGCGGTGCCCCCGATGTAGAGCCCCGTCGCCGCGGTCGCCCAGTCGCCGTGGATCTCCTCGCGGAGGTACGCCGTCGCCACCGCGGGCAGCCCCGCGACCGCGAACCCCAGCGCGCCGCGCAGGAGCAGCAGCAGCCCCCAGGTCGGGGCGAAGGCGGACGCGACGGCGATCAGCGCCGCGACCAGCAGGGTGACGCGCATCAGCGTGAGGCGGCCCAGCGCGTCCGACAGCGGACCGAAGACCAGCAGCGCGGCGCCCATCGAGATCGTCGTCACCGACAGCGCCAGGGTCGAGGTAGCCGGCGAGACCCCGAAGGCGTCCGCGAGCAGCGGCAGCAGGGGCTGGGTGCAGTAGACCAGCGCGAAGGTGGCCAGCCCCGCCAGGAACAGCGCGAACGTGATGCGGCGGTGGGCCGGTTCGCCCGGCGTCCACCCCGGCGGCGGGGCGGAGACGGGCGGCATGCGGCCATTCTTCCACCGTCGTCGGCGCCGCGGGTTCGGGCGGTCGCGGCGCTGCCCGCCGCTCAAAAACCTTGTTGTGCAGCGTCCGTGGAACGTTTTCGCCGTGTTGCGCACCGTTGCAGGGCCGGGACTGTCCTAGGGTGAATCGCATGGCCGAAGACGCGCGCACCCTCCTCTTGGCCGCCCCCGTCGGGCGGACTGAGCTGCCGGAGGACCCGGCCCTCGCCGACCTGCTGACCGCCGGGGACGAGGCGTTCCTGGACGTCGTCGCCCGGCACCCCGACTCCTCGCTGGTGTGGGCGCTGCTCGCCGAGGCGTCCCTGCGCGCCGGGAACGTGCAGGGCGACCTCACCGCCTACGCGTTCGCGCGCACCGGCTACCACCGCGGCCTCGACGCGCTCCGCCGCGCGGGCTGGCGCGGCAAGGGCCCCATCCCGTGGGCGCACGAGCCGAACCAGGGCTTCCTGCGGGCGCTGTGGGCGCTGGCGTCGGCGGCGCGCCGCATCGGCGAGCAGGCCGAGTACGAGCGCTGCGTCCTGTTCCTGCTGGAGGCGTCCGAGGAGGGCTACGTCGCCCTCGTGACCTCCCGCCCGTTGTCCCTGTGACGCGCGACGCGGGCCGCCCAGGGACCGGACCCTGGGCTCCCGGACGCCCCGCCCGCTAGAATCAGGGTGTAAGAGCCCGGATCGCACTTGCGCCGGGCTTTCCGTTTGCAGTGAGAGGCGATCATGCCAGGCATCGTGGTCATCGGGACGCAATGGGGCGACGAGGGTAAGGGGAAGGCCACCGACCAGCTCGGTGACCGCGTGGACTACACGGTCCGCTACTCCGGCGGGAACAACGCCGGCCACACGCTCGTGGTGAACGGCGAGAAGTACGCGCTGCACCTGCTCCCCTCCGGCATCCTCAACCCCGGCGTCCCCGTCATCGGCAACGGCGTCGTGGTCGACCTGGAGGTGCTGTTCTCCGAGATCGACGCCCTCGAGGCGCGCGGCGTCGACACCTCCAAGCTGGTGCTGTCGGCCAACGCCCACATCATCGCGCCGTACCACAAGGTGCTCGACAAGGTCACCGAGCGGTTCCTCGGCAAGCGCAAGATCGGGACCACCGGCCGCGGCGTCGGCCCCGCCTACGCGGACAAGATCAACCGCGTCGGGATCCGGATCCAGGACCTGCTGGACGAGGACCTGCTGCGCGACAAGGTCGAGGCCGCCCTGGTGCAGAAGAACCAGGTGCTGGTGAAGATCTACAACCAGATGGCGATCGACCCCGCCGAGGTGGCCGACGAACTGCTGAGCTACGCCGACCGCGTCCGCCCGATGGTCCGCGACGTCGCGCGCGAGCTCAACGACGCCCTGGACGCCGGCCGGCTGGTCGTGTTCGAGGGCGCGCAGGCGCACCACCTGGACGTCGACCACGGCACCTACCCGTACGTGACCTCCTCCAACCCGATCGCCGCGGGCGCCTGCACGGGCTCGGGCGTCGGCCCGAACCGCCTCGACCGGATCGTCGGGATCGCGAAGGCCTACACCACCCGCGTGGGCGAGGGCCCGTTCCCCACCGAACTGCTCGACGAGGACGGCGAGCGGCTCCGCGTCGCCGGCGGCGAGTTCGGCACCACCACGGGCCGCCCGCGCCGCTGCGGCTGGTTCGACCCGCTCGTGGTCGAGGCCGCCTGCACCTACAACGGCGTGACCGACGTGTTCCTGACCAAGCTCGACATCCTCACCGGCTGGGACAAGATCCCGGTCTGCACCGGGTACGAGATCGACGGGCAGATCGTGTCCACCTACCCGGTGATGATGGACGACATCGTCAAGGCCCAGCCGGTGTACGAGTTCCTGGACGGCTGGACCGAGGACATCTCGGGCGCCCGGACGTTCGAGGAGCTCCCGCCCACCTGCCAGGCGTACGTCCGTCGCCTGGAGGAGCTGATCCGCTGCCGGATCTCCGGCATCGGCGTCGGCCCGGGCCGCGAGCAGGTCATCATGCTGCACGACCTGATCGACTGATCCCGCTCGCCCGGGGGGTGGCAAACGCGGGCCTTGCTCACCCCCACCCATTTTGGCCTACCATAAAACGAAATACGTGTCCCCAGGCGAGAGGCGGAGTTCGGTGAAGGCAGCGCGACTGTACGGGCTGGGCGACGTGCGCGTCGCGGACGAGACGGAGCCGACCCCGCGCGAGGGGGAGACCAGGGTCCAGGTGCGCGCGGTCGGGCTGTGCGGCTCGGACCTGCACTGGTTCACCGACGGCGGCATCGGCGACGCCACCATCGGCGAACCGCTCGTGCCCGGCCACGAGATCGCCGGCATCGCGCTGGACGGCCCGCACGCCGGGCGCGTCGTCGCGGTCGACCCCGCGATCCCGTGCGAGCACTGCGCCCGCTGCCTGGAGGGCAACCCCAACCTCTGCCCGCAGGTGCGGTTCTCCGGCCACGGCGACGTGGACGGCGGCGTCCGCGAGATCATGACGTGGCCCACCCACCGCATCTTCCCGCTGCCCGAGGGCACCACGCCCGACGAGGGCGCGATGCTGGAGCCCCTCGGCGTCGCGATCCACTCCTGGGACCTGGGCCACGCCCGCCTCGGGGACGTCGTCTCCGTCGTCGGCGCCGGCCCGATCGGCCTGCTGCTGGTGCAACTGGCGCTGTCGGCGGGCCACACGCTCGGCACCGTGGTGGAGCCGCTGGAGCACCGGCGCGCGGCCGCCGCGGACCTGGGCGCGGGGCACGTCGTCGCGCCCGGCGAGCCCCTGGAGCCGGCCAGCGACGTCGTCTTCGAGGTCAGCGGCCAGCCGGACGCCGTGCGCGCGTCCCTCGAGCTGGCCCGCCCGGGCGGCCGGGTCGTCCTCGTCGGGATCCCCGACGACGACGTCACGACGTTCCCGGCCGCGCTCGCGCGGCGCAAGGGCCTCACCATCGCCATCGTGCGCCGGATGCCCGAGGTCTACCCGCGGGCGATCGACCTGCTCGCGCGGGGCCGGGTCGACCTGACGCCGCTTGTCTCGCGGCGCTTCTCGATCGACGACGCCGCGGAGGCGTTCCGGCACGCGTCCGGCCGCAGCGGACTCAAGATCATCATCGACCCCGGGATGTGAGCGTCATGACCGTCAACGGCACCCTCCACCACATCGCGGACGGCGACTACAGCGCCACCGTCGCCACCGGCGGGGCCACGCTGGTCGCGCTGACCCGCGGCGGCGAGGACCTGATCGCCACCTTCGACGCGGAGGCCGAGGTCGGCGTCGGGTACAAGGGACGCGTCCTGGCGCCCTGGCCCAACCGGATCGCCGACGGCCGCTACACCTGGGCGGGCGTGGAGTACCAGCTCGGCGTGAACGAGCCGGCGACCGGGACCGCGCTGCACGGCCTGGCGTTGTGGATGCCCTGGGAGGTCGTCCGGCACGACGGGACCGCGATCACGCTGTCGCTCGCGATGCCCGGCTCGCTCGGCTACCCCTTCCCGCTCGAACTGGAGATCACCTACGCGGTGGACGCCGAGACGGGGCTGGCGGTGCGGTTCATCGCCCGCAACGCGGGGAACGTGGCCGCGCCGGTGGGGCTCTCGCTGCACCCGTACCTCACCCTGGGCGACCGCCCCGTGGACGCGTTCACCCTCGCGCTGGAGGCCGAGCGCTACCTCGCGGTGGACGACCGCCTTCTGCCGACCGGACTCGTCGACGTGGCGGGCACCCCGCTGGACTTCCGCGGCGGCGCCCCGCTGGACGGCGTGTTCGTCGACCACGCCTACGCGGCGCCCGCCGGGGACTGGGAGGCCGTGCTCCGCGGCCCGGACGGGGCGGTCGGGGTCGCCTCGGACGCACCGTGGGTCCAGGTGCACACCGCGGACGCCATGGGCCGGATCTGCCTGGCCGTCGAGCCGATGACCTGCCCGCCGGACGCCTTCAACGGCCCCGCCGACGCCGTCGCGCTGGCGCCCGGGGCCGTCCGCGAGCTCACCTTCGGCATCCGCGCGCTCGACTGACCCATTCCTGTCGGCGGCCGCCCCTCGGCGGCTGTCGGTACGGCTCCGCGCCCTGCAGCTTCGCGACGCCTCCTCGGGTCGGCACCCCTGGAATCAACAACGACGCACTCGAAGGGCTGCTGGAGAATCTCACTAGGGGGAACGCCGGCGCGCCGGGGTTCGAGTGCGTCGTTCTTGATTTTTCGCGGTCAGCCCAGGCGGGAGGCGACCGAGGCCACGCGTGGAGCGGGGTCGCCGGCGAAGCGGGCCTGTTGGGCATCGACCGACGTCGGCGTGCCGGCAGCGGCGCGAGGCCGACGACCGTTCCGGCGACCGCTCGGCCGGGCTACCGGGCGTCGAGGTCCGCGACCTGGGCGGCCACCCTGTCGTAGCGCTCCTGGATCTCCGGGGTCGGGGTCGCGGTGAAGGTCTCGGACTCGACGACGCTCCACACGGGGGGCTCGGGCTCGCCCGAGGCGACCCAGGCGGCCTGGCGGGCGGCGCCCAGCGCGACGTACTGCGCCGGACGCGGCACCTCGACCGCGACGCCCAGCACCGCGGGGGCGAGCTCCCGGACGGCTCGGGACTGCGCCCCGCCGCCGATCAGGGTGACGCCGTCGATGCGGACGCCCTGGGCCCGCTGCGCCTGCATCCCGACGCCGAGGAGGCACAGCAGGCCCTCCACGCCGGCGCGGGCGACGTTCTCCGGGGTCATGTTGGCCAGCGTCACGCCGGCCAGGGTGCCGGACGCGTCGGGGAGGTTCGGCGTCCGCTCGCCGTCGAGGTGCGGCACGAAGACGATGCCGCCAGCGCCCGGCTCGGCGGCCAGCGCCAGTTCGTCCAGGCCGGCGAAGTCCACGCCGAGGACGCGCGCGGTGGCCTGCAGGATGCGCGCGCCGTTGATGGTCGCGGTGAGCGGGAGGTAGTTGCCCAGGGCGTCCGCGAACCCGGCGACCAGGCCGGTCACGTCGCGCACCGGGGTGGCCGACACCGAGCACACCACGCCGGAGGTTCCGATCGAGACCGTCACCTGGCCGGGCGTGTGCGACAGGCCGAGCGCGGCGCCGGCGTTGTCGCCGCACCCGGGCCCGATCAGCGCGTCGCCCAGGCCGAGGGCGGGATCGCCGTGGCCGGCGGCCTCGTGCGGTCCCAGGACGCGCGGCAGCACGATGTCGGCGACGTCGGCCTCGTCGCGGCGCAGCGCGTGCGCCAGCAGGTCGCGGCGGTACTCCCCGCTCACGGCGTCGAAGTAGCCGGTGCCCGAGGCGTCCGAGCGGTCGGTGACCAGCGTCGACAGGTCGCGGCCGCCCAGCAGCTTCCAGGTGAGCCAGTCGTGGGGGAGGCAGATCGCCGCGATGCGGGCGGCGTTCTCGGGCTCGTGATCGGCGACCCAGCGCATCTTCGTCACGGTGAAGCTCGGCACCAGCACCAGCCCGGTCGCCTGCACCCACGCCTCGGCGCCCAACTCGGCGACCAGGTCGGCCGCGCTGCCCGCCGACTTGGTGTCGTTCCACAACTGCGCGGGCCGGATCACCTCGCCGTCGGCGTCCAGCAGGACGAGGCCGTGCTGCTGCCCGCCCACGCTCACCGCCGCGACGTCGGCCAGGCCGCCCGCCTGCTCCGCGGCGGTGGTGAACGCCTCCCACCAGGCGTCGGGGTGGCACTCGGTGGCGTCGGGATGGCTCGCCGACCCCTCGCGGACCACGCGTCCGGTCTCGGCGTCCACCACCAGGACCTTGCAGGACTGCGTCGAGGTGTCGACGCCGGCGACGAGGGTCATGTCTCTCCTTCGGGACGCTCCGGCGCGCGGCGTGGCCGGCGCGACGGAGTTTAGTTCATTCAAGCAACATAATAGCCGGTCGGCGCCCGGGTCAAGCGGTTCGCGGCCGGATCAGGCGGGCGCGGCGGTCGTGCCGCGGGTGCGCAGGTGCGCCTCGAGGCGCAGGTGCTGATGCTCCGGCGTCCGGCCGCGCAACAGGTCGCTGAGCATCGCGATCGCCTGGACGCCGATCTCGGTGAGCGGCTGGGCCACGGTCGTCAGCGGGTGGGCGGCGCGGTTGGCGTCCGGGATGTCGTCGAAGCCGATCACCGACAGGTCGCGGGGGACCTCCAGGCCCATCGCGTGCGCGATCTCGATCACGCACAACGCGGACATGTCGTTGGAGGCGAAGATGGCCGTGGGCCGCTCGGGCAGGTGCAGCAGGCGCGTCGCGGGGCCGACCGCGCCGTTCCAGGTGTAGTCGCCCTCGGTCATGAGGCCGTCGGTGGACAGCCCGTGCGCCGACATCGCCTCCCGGTAGCCGGCGCGGCGCTCCCGCGCGGACTCCAGGTCGGCGCGCCCGCCGAGGTAGCCGATCCGGCGGTGGCCGAGCTCGACGAGATGGTCGACCGCCTGCCGGGCGCCGTCGCGGTCGTCGACCCGGACGCTGGGGTAGCGCTCGCCGCCCTGGTGGGGATCGACCATGACCAGGGGCAGGTCGAGCAGCGGGTCGTCGATGAGGCTGGGGGCGATCACGATCGCGCCGTCGATCAGGCTGCCGCCCAGCCGCAGCAGCAGCCGGGACTCCCAGCCGGTCGGCGGCGGGGCGTCCCCGACGGTGCCCGACCACGCCATGATCTCCACCGCCGGCACGTGCAGCGCGCCCTGGGCGACGCCCTTGAGTACCTCGGTGGCGTAGGGCTCGAAGCCGCTCACCAGCACGCCGATCACGCCGGTGCGCATCGCGCGCAGGCTCTGGGCCCCGATCCGGCTCACGTATCCGAGTTCGTCGACCACGTTCTTCACGCGCTGGCGGGTGTCCTCGGCGACGCCGTCGCGGCCGTTCATGACCTTGGAGATCGTGGCGACGGAGACGCCCGCGCGATCCGCGACGTCGCGGATGGTGGGGCGGCTGGAACTCATGCGTGTCAGGCTAACGGATGTAAAACGTTTTCGAAACACATTGACACACTTTTGTACTGCGGCGATACTAATATGACGAGCGAGAGCACCCCATCAACGAGGAGGGCGGAGCTGTGCACACGAGCGCAGACCAGGTGAGCGGGACCCGGCGGGTCGACGAACTGCTGGCGGAGATGACCGTGGCGGAGAAGGTCGCCCAGCTGGGCAGCTTCTGGGCCAAGGACGGCGCGGCCGAGGGCGACGTCGCCCCGATGTCGCAGGAACTCGGCCAGGAGGCCCCGGGCTTCGACGCCGCGATCGAGGGCGGGCTGGGCCAGCTGACGCGGACCTGGGGCACGACGCCGCTCACCCCCGAGCAGGGCATCGCCGCGATGCGGGAGCGGCAGCGCCGCGTGATGGCCGCCAACCGCTTCGGCATCCCCGCGGTCGCGCACGAGGAGTGCCTCACCGGCTTCACGGCGTGGGGCGCGACGGTCTACCCGACGTCCCTGGCGTGGGGCGCGACCTTCCACCCCGAACTCGTCCACGACATGGCGCGCGCCATCGGCGAGGACATGGCGGGCGTCGGCGTCCACCAGGCGCTCAGCCCGGTGCTGGACGTCGTGCACGACTACCGGTGGGGACGCGTCGAGGAGACCATCGGGGAGGACCCCTACCTGGTCGGCACCGTCGGCGCGGCCTACGTCCGCGGCCTCGAGGACGCCGGCATCGTCGCGACCTTGAAGCACTTCGCCGGCTACTCGGCCTCGGTCGCCGCGCTCAACCACGGCCCCGTCCGGATGGGGCGGCGCCACTTCCGCGACGTCGTGCTCGTGCCGTTCGAGATGGCCCTGCAGGTCGGCGGCGCGCGCTCTGTGATGAACTCCTACACCGACGTCGACGGCGTCCCGTGCGCGGCCGACCGCTGGCTGCTCACCGACCTGCTGCGCGGCGAGTGGGGCTTCACCGGCACCGTCGTCTCGGACTACTTCGCCATCCGCTTCCTGCAGAGCGCCCACCAGGTCGCCGAGAGCAAGGGGGACGCCGCCGCGCTGGCCCTGTCCGCCGGCCTCGACGTCGAACTGCCCGGCACCGACGCGTTCGCCGACCTCGCCGCGCAGGTGGCCTCGGGCGCGGTGCCCGAGGAGGTGCTGGACGTCGCCGTGCGGCGCGTCCTGGAACAGAAGGCCGAGCTCGGGCTGCTCGAACCCGGCTGGGAGCCCCGCCTGGACGCCGCCGCCGACATCGACCTGGACTCGCCGCGCAACCGGGCGATCGCGCGGCAGCTGGCCGAGGAGTCGATCGTGCTCGTCGCCAACGACGGCACGCTGCCGCTCGCCGCGACCACCAGGGTCGCCGTCATCGGGCCGGTCGCGGCCGACGGCCTCACGATGATGGGCTGCTACGCCTTCCCCAACCACGTGCTGAAGCACCACCCGGGCGTCGAGGCGGGCATGGACCTGCCCACCATCGCCGAGGCCGTGGCCGGCGAGTTCGCCGCCACGACCTTCACCCAGGGCTGCGCCATCGACGGCGACGACGCCTCCGGGATCGACGAGGCGGTCGCCGCGGCTGCCGCCGCCGACGTCGCCATCGTCACCGTCGGCGACATCGCCGGACTGTTCGGGGCGGGCACCTCCGGGGAGGGCAATGACGCGCCCGACCTGCGGCTGCCCGGCGTCCAGCACGAGCTCGTCGAGCGGGTGCTGGCCTCCGGGACCCCCGTGGTCCTGGTCGTGTCCTCGGGCCGCCCCTACGCGCTGGGCGGGCTCGCCGAGCGCTGCGCCGCGGTCGTGCAGGCGTTCTTCCCCGGCGAGGAGGGCGCCGGCGCGGTGGCCGGCGTGCTGTCGGGCCGCGTCAACCCGGCCGGGCGGCTGCCCGTCGGCATCCCGCGGGTCTCCGGCGCCCAGCCGTGGACGTACCTGATGCCGCCGCTGGGCCGGCGCCAGAAGGGCAACACCAGCCTCGACCCGGAGGTGATGTTCCCCTTCGGGCACGGCCTGGGCTACACCGACTTCGAGGTCTCCGACCTGGCGCTCTCCTCCGACGAGATCGCCCCGGACGGCTCGGTCGAGATCGCGGCCGACGTCACCAACACCGGGGCGCGCGCCGGCGTCCACGTGGTGCAGCTGTACCTGCGCGACGAGGTCGCCCAGGTCACCACGCCCGTGAAGCGCCTGGTCGGCTACGCGCGGGTCGCGCTCGAGCCGGGCGAGACCCGGCGCGTCACCTTCGCGCTGCACGCCGACCGCACCAGCTTCACCGGCCTGGACCACACCCGGATCGTCGAGCCCGGCTGGTTCACCGTCTGGGTGGGCCACAGCTCCGAGGACCTGCCGCTGAGCGGGCGCTTCCGCATCGTCGGCGACGTGCGGGCGGTGGGCCACGACCGCGAACTGCTGACGCCCGTCACGATCGCCTGAGCGGCCCCGGAAGAAGGACGACCATGAGGTACTTCCCCGACAGCGACGCCTGCTGGCTGGGCGGGCCGGGCGCGGCGCAGGTCGCCGCCGCCCGGCTGGTCGGCACCACCGGCACGCCGGTGCCGGACGCCCTCGCGGCCGACCACGCCGACGCGGCGGTCCGGCTCGGCGTCGGGGCGGGCGCCGCGGTGGTGGCGCTCGAGCTCGACCCCGACGACGACCTCGGCCCCGAGGGCTTCCGGCTCACCCGGACGCCGCAGGGCGTCGCCGTCGCGGCGGCGTCCGAGCGGGGGCTGGTGTACGGCTACCACCGGCTGCTGACCACCGGCCTGGACGCCGCGCCGCTGGGGGAGCACCGGCCCTCGGCGCCGATCCGGATGCTCGACGACTGGGACAACCTGTCGGCCGCCGAGCACCTGGGCAGCGTCGAGCGCGGGTTCTCCGGGCCCTCGATCCTGTTCGCCGACGGCGCCATGGTGGCGGACCTGAGCCGCCTGCGCGACTACGGGCGGCTCATGGCCTCGCTGGGCCTCAACGCCCTGTGCCTCAACAACGTCAACGTCCACGACGCCGGCACCCATCTGATCGCCGACATGCTGCCCGACGTCGCCCGGGCGGCCGCGGTGCTGCGCGACTACGGCGTCACGACCTACCTGGCCGCCAACTTCGCCGCCCCGATCACGCTGGGCGACCTGACCACCGCCGACCCGCTCGACCCGGGCGTCCGGGCGTGGTGGGCCGAGGCCTGCGCGCGGGTCTACGCCGCGGTGCCGGACTTCGGCGGCTTCGTCGTGAAGGCCGACTCCGAGGGTCGGCCGGGGCCGTTCACGTACGGCCGCACGCACGCCGACGGCGCCAACATGCTCGCCGCCGCGCTCGCGCCGTTCGGCGGCACCGTGTTCTGGCGCTGCTTCGTCTACGACTGCCGCCAGGACTGGCGCGACCGCAGCACCGACCGCGCCCGGGCGGCCGCCGACCACTTCCAGCCGCTCGACGGCGCCTTCGCCGACAACGTGGTGCTGCAGGTCAAGTACGGACCGATCGACTTCCAGGCGCGCGAGGCGATCTCGCCGCTGCTGACGACGCTGCGCGACACCAACGTCGTGATCGAACTGCAGGTCACCCAGGAGTACACCGGGCAGCAGAAGCACGTGTGCTACCTCGGCGAGCTGTGGGCCGAGGTGCTCGGCTTCCGCATCGGGCGGGACGCCGACGGCGGGCCGAGCCTGGGGGCGCTCGTGGCGGGCCCCGCCGGGGCGCGCACCGGCTTCGCGGCGGTCTCGAACGTCGGGGCGGGTGAGTTCTGGACCGGGCACCCGTTCGCGCAGGCCAACCTCTACGCCTACGGCCGCCTCGCCTGGGACCCCGGGCTCGACCCCGCCGACATCCTGCGCGAGTGGATCGCCGCCACCTACGACCTGGACGCCGAGGCGTCCGCGGACCTGGAGGCGATCCTGCTGGGTTCCTGGGCGACGTACGAGGCGTACTCCGCGCCGCTGGGCGTCGGCTTCATGGTCGAGCCCGGCCACCACTACGGCCCCAACGTGGACGGCTACGAGTACTCGCTGTGGGGCACCTACCACTTCGCCGACCGGGACGGGATCGGCGTCGACCGGACCGTGGCCACCGGCTCGGGCATGACCGGGCTCTACACCCCGGAGGTGGCCGCCAGGTACGAGACGCTGGAGGCCTGCCCCGACGAGTACCTGCTGTTCTTCCACCACGTGCCCTACGGCCACGTCCTGCACTCGGGGCGGACCGTGATCCAGCACATCTACGACAGCCACTTCGCGGGCGTCGAGGCCGTGGAGGCGATGCGCGGCAGTTGGGCCGCCCTGCGCGGAGCGCTGCCGGCGAGGGTGGTGGCCGAGGTGGACGCCCGCCTGGACGAGCAGTTGCGCTGCGCCGTCGAGTGGCGCGACCAGATCAACACCTACTTCTTCCGCAAGTCGGGGGTGCCGGACGCCCACGGGCGGCTGATCCACGCCTGAGGCGTCACAGGAGGCGAATCAGGCCCCGCTCGGTGCCGGCGGCCCGGTCCGAGGCGCGGTCCGCCTCGACGTAGAGCGTGAAGGTGCGGCTGCCCGACCGGGCGCGCGCCCAGTCCAGCACCTCACCGACGTCCTGGGCGGCGGTCAGACGCCACTCGTCCGTGGCGCCCTCCTCGTCCTCGAAGTAGACGCGGTAGACCGCGTCCTGCTCCCACGTCGTGTCGCGCGGGTCGACCCCGGAAGCACGCATGTGACCACCTCCTGGCCAGAACCTACGCCGTCGCGCCCGGCCTAGCCAGAGGCCGGTGGCGCTCAGCTCGCGTGCGGGTCGGCGGGCGCGTCGCCCGGGTCGTCCCCATCGGCGAGGAAGTGGGACTCGATGTGGCTGAACACCGGTCGGGTGAGCGAGATCACCACCACACCGATGATGCTGCCCAGGAACGCCAGCAGCCAGTCGAACGTCCAGGCGGTGAGGATCACCAGCGCCAGGCTCATGGCCAGCAGCCCCACGGCGACCAGCGGGCGGATCAGCACGTAGGACGCCGCCAGCCGGGCCACGTCGGGGGTCCGGAACGAGAAGTGGGCGGCGATCGCCTGGGAGAGCCAGGCCCAGGGGGCGCCGACGATGCCGAGCGCCGCGAAGGCGATCGTCCAGCCGAGCCCGACCCCCTCGGGGCGCTGGGACAGCAGGTGGATGTCGACGAGGATGAAGGCCGCGACGGCGACGACGGGGGCCCACAGCAGCAGCGACTGCCGCCAGCCCTGCCGCAGGCCGCGGCGGAACAGGGTCGAGGGCGCCGTCTCGCCGTCGAGCCGGGGGAGGGCGTACAGCACGCCGGTGAGCGCGGGGCCCAGCGACAGCGCCGTCGCCGCGAACAGGATGGCGTTGGAGACATCCGGGGCCAGCGCGACGAGCGCGACCCACCAGGGCAGGCTGACCAGGACGAACCACGCGTCCAGGACCATCAGGTCGTAGACGCGCTGGGCGAAGCGGGCCAGCGGCTTCTCGTCGAAGCCGGGGGCGGGCATCGAGGGCCCTCGGGTGGCGGACATCAGGCCTCCCACGTCGGGGAACGGTGCGGGGCGGCGACGTCGCGTCGCCGCCCCGATCGTTCCGGTGGAACCAGCAGGCTACTTCTTCTTCGACTTGAAGTTGGTGTAGGCCTCGTTGAGCAGGTCGGTGTACTGCTGCAGTCCCTGGCCCTTGAGCTCGGTCTGGAACGCGTCGAACTCGCTCAGCGGGCGCTGGCCGGTCACGAACTTCAGCGTGTTGGTGTCGATGAAGTCCTTCAGCGGCGTCAGCAGCAGGGTGGCCTGCTCGCGCTGCGCCTCCGACAGCGGGTGGGCCGGCGGCAGCGGGATCTGCGTCCGCTCGGCGGCCATCCGCGCCTGCCACTCCTTCTCCTCGGGGGCGAACATCGAGTGCACGAGGTCGGTGGTGCCGCCGTAGGAGAAGTTGCCGCCGGAGAACCCGAAGTCGGCGTTCAGCTTCTTGGGAGCGCCGGGGTTCATCCACTGGTAGGTGACGTCCGGCATGAGCTCACGCTCGCTGCCGTTCCGCTTGAACGTGACGCCCTCGACGCCCCACTTGGCGAACTCCTTGGCGTCGTTGTTGTAGAACAGCCAGTCCACGAACTGCAGGATCGCGGCGAAGTTCTCCGAGTCCTTGGCCTTGGCGGTCAGCATCACGCCGTTCTCCAGGCGGGTGCCGCCGACGACCTTGCCGGCCGGGCCCGCGGGCAGGATGTTCTTGGCGATGGAGTAGGTCCCGGCGCCCAGCGTCTTGTCCATGAGCGCGCGGTGCGACGACGGGTCCTGCGAGTTGCCCGAGATGACGCCGGTCTTGCCGGTGGTGAACGCGGCGATCGCGACGTCGTCCTTCTGGGTGAAGGACTGGGGGTCGAGCAGCTTCTCGGCCACGAGCTTGTGCAGGAACTCCAGCATGTCGCGGAACTGCGGCGTCGTGGCGGAGACCACGAACTTGTCCGCGGCCTTGTCGAACTGGGCGTACTCCTGGTTGCCCCAGGTCGCGCCCGAGGTGGTGCCGTAGGAGTTGGCCACCAGGTTCAGCAGGTTGAGGCCCTGGTAGCGGTCGCTCATCACGTAGTCGCCCCCGACGAGCGGCTTGATCGCCTTCATGGCCTCGTAGACGTCGTCCCAGGTCTGCGGCTCGGAGACGCCGGCCTTCTGCAGCAGGTCGGTGCGGAAGATCAGCGTGTAGTCGGGCCACAGCTTCTCGTGCATGCCGGGCAGCAGGTAGAACTTGCCGTCCTCCTGGCGCAGCGTGTCGAGTTCGGGGTCCAGCTTGAAGTCCTTGGCGAACTTGGAGAAGTTCGGCATCTGGTCGACGTAGTCGCTCACGGGGAGCACCGCGCCCGAGGAGACGAACGCGGCCTCCTGGCCCGGGTAGACCTTCGGGATGACGATCGGGGCGTCGCCGGCGCTGATGAGCAGCGAGCGCTTCTGGTTGTAGTCCGACATCGGAACGGTGGTGACGTCGAGGGTCACCTTGGTCTTCTCGGTCAGGTGCGTCCAGAACAACCAGTCCGACTTGTACGGGTAGTTCGGGTGATCCGAGAACAGGATCGGCAGCGTGAAGGCCTCGGTGGCCGTGAACTGCTGATCGGCCGCGAAGTTGTCCATCGCGCCCTTCTTGCTGCCCTCGGCGACGGGTTCGGTGCCCCCGCCGCCGCTGCAGGCCGCCAACGAACTCGCCAGGGCGATGCCGGCAACTCCGCCGAGCAGCGTCCGCCGCGAAATCGAATACGACATGGGTATTCCTCCTTGTGGTGAGTGGTTCGGTCAGCCCTTGACCGAACCGAGCATGACGCCCGAGACGAAGTACTTCTGGACGAACGGGTAGATGGTCAGGATCGGAAGGACGGTGAGGACCATGGTCACCGCCTTGATGTTGGCCGCGATCTGCGTTTCGTTGTCCACGCTCGCGCCGACGTCGTGGACGCCGCTGGTGCCGGCGATCAGGTTGCGGAGGTAGATGGTGACCGGGAACAATTCCTTCTTGTCCATGTAGAGGAAGGCGCCGAACCAGGCGTTCCAGTTGGCCACCGCGTAGAAGAGGATCATGGTGGCCAGCACGGCCTTGGACAGCGGCAGCACGACCCGGAGGAACGTCTGCACCTGGTTGAGGCCGTCGATGGCGGCGGCCTCCTCGAGTTCGTTGGGCATGCCCTCGAAGAACGACTTCATGACCAGCAGGTTGAACACGCTGATGGCGTTCGGCAGGACCACCGCCCAGATCGAGTTCTTCAGCCCCAGGGTGCTGATGAGGATGTAGTTCGGGATCAGGCCGCCGTTGAAGAACATCGTGAACACCGCGACGCCGATGAGCAGGCTGCGACCCTTGATGTGCTTCTTGCTCAGCACGTAGGCGTAGCAGGTGGTCAGCACCATCGAGATAGCGGTGGCCACCACGGTGTAGAGCACGGTGTTGCCGTAGTTGCGCCAGAACATCGGGTCGGACGCCACGGCGGCGTACGTCACGGTGTTGAAGCCCACCGGGAACAGGTTCACCTTGCCCGCGGTGATGGCCTCCTGGCTGGAGAACGACTGCGCGATGATGTTCACGAACGGGTACAGCGTCAGGAACACCACGAGCAGCAGGAAGGTCACGTTGAAGACCGTGAAGGTCTTGTACGACTGGGATTGCTTCATGATTCAGGCCACCCTCACCACAGGCTCGAGCCGACGAGCTTGCGGGACAGGAAGTTGGCGCTGAGCACCAACGTCAGCCCGATGACGGACTCGAAGAGTCCGATGGCCGTGGCGTAGGAGAAGTTGTTGCTGACCAGGCCGACGCGGTACAGGTACGTCGAGATGACGTCGGCGGTCTCGTAGGTCAAGGGGCTGTAGAGCAGCAGGATCTTCTCGAAACCGACCGCGAGGAACGTGCCGATGTTGAGGATCAGGAGCGTGACGATCGTGGGCAGGATGCCCGGGATCGTGACGTGCAGCGTCTGCCGCCAGCGGTTTGCCCCGTCGATGCGGGCCGCTTCGTAGAGGTTCTCGTCGATCTGCGTGAGCGCCGCGAGGTAGAGGATCGTGCCCCAGCCCATCGTCTGCCACACGTCCGAGGTGACGTAGATGGTGCGGAACCAGCTCGCCTCCTGGATGAAGTTGATCGGGGTGCCCCCGACCGCGCTGATGAGCTGGTTGATCGACCCCTCCAGGGAGACGATCTGCAGGATCATGCCGGCCACGATCACGATCGACAGGAAGTGCGGCAGGTAGGACGCCGTCTGCACGAACTTCTTGAACTTCTTGCTGCGGAGCTCGTTGAGCAGCAGCGCCAGGATGATCGGCATCGGGAAGCTGACCAGCAGCGTCAGCCCGCCGAGGATCACCGTGTTGGTGAAGACCTTCCAGAACGTGGGGTCGTTGAGGAACATCTCGATGTAGCGGAAGCCCACCCAGGACTCGCCGAACATGCTCCCGCCCGGCTGGAACTTCCGGAAGGCGATGACGTTGCCGAGCATCGGCACGTACCGGAAGATCACGAAGAAGGCGAGGGGAGCAGGGCGAGCGCGTACAGCTGCCAGTCCTTGCGGAACGCCTTGCGCCACGTCACCCGGTGTTTGGGCACCTTGCGCGGCTTGCTCGCGTTCATGGCGGCGAGCACCGCGGGGTCGCCCTGGGGTTCGCCCGTGGGCAACGCGGCCGGGTCGGCCGTATTCGTCGACGACATGCCACTCCCTCGTGTCGAATCCGAAGTTTCGGAAAGTTTCGTCGTGTCCGAGACTAGGGGGAGCGCTTTAGTTGTGTCAATAGACTTATCCCGATTGCCCCGAGCCCCGCCTGGACGCCGACGCGCACCCGGCGAGGGCGGGGGGCGCCGCCGTTCGGGCCAGCGTGCCGCGACAAGGGCGGATGGGGATCCCCCGTGGCGGGCATTCGGGTCACGATCGGGTGACGGGGCGTCCGCGATCGGTGCCGCCGAGCCGAGGGCTCGTCGTCGAGGTGATGTCGGTGGGGGCCTCAGGCCGCCGGGAAGCCGATCGCCCGCGCGTGCCGGGCGAAGCGCTCGCCCAGGATCTGGTAGCCCTCGGCGCTGGGGTGCAGCCCGTCGGGCAGCAGGGCGGCGTCCGAGGGGCCGAGCAGGTCCCGCCCGTCGGTGAAGGTGAGGTGCGCGTCCTCGCGGGCGGCGAGCACCTCGGCGATCAGGCCGCGGATCGCGCCCACGCTCAGCGCCCCGTTCACGACGTCCGCCGGGTCGCCCTGCGGGTGCGCCCGGCCCTCGGCATCGAACCAGAGCGGCCCCGGCCGGTCCTCGCCGTCGGGGAAGGCGATGGGGGAGAGCAGCAGGATCGGCGTGGCGGGCCTGCCCTCGCGGATCGTGTCCAGGAAGCCGTGCAGCGCCGGCGCGAACGTCCGTGCCGTCATCGTCGCGCCGTTCTGGATGTTGATCCCCACCGCCAGGCTGATCGCGTCGGCGTCCGAGTCGCGCAGCGTGCGGGCCACGAACGGGTCCAGCATCGCCTGGCCGCCGAAGCCCAGGCTCTGCAGGCGCAGGCCCAGCCGGCGCGCGGCCAGCGCCGGCCAGGTCAGCAGCGGCCCGGCCGCGCCCGAGCACTGGCTGATGGAGGACCCGTAGTGCCACCATCGCGTGCGGGTGTCCTCGGGCAGTTCCCGCAGCCCGGACGCGTCCACGCCGGCGATCTCGGTGACGCCGCCCGGCGGCAGCCACAGCTCCACGGGGCCCTCCCCGGCCGGCAGCGGCACCCGCACGTCCACGAAGGGGGCGTGGCGGTCCGGGACGCCGTCGTCGGTGAGCGTGCAGACCCGCTCGAGGGCCGCGGACGCCTCGGCGTCCCCGCGCAGCGCGGTCACGAGCTGCGGCGGCGCCGCCTCGGGGTGGTAGACGGCCGCCCGCAGCCGCAGCGTCACGGCGTCCGCCGTCGGCCACAGCCGCAGCCGCACGCCCGAGCCGCCCCGGACGCCGCGGTGCATGTCGGCGGGCACCTGCGGCACGGTCCAGCGGGGGAGCCGGCGCGGGATCACGCCCGTGGGTGTGGCCTCGAGATCCAGCGCGCCCGCGACCTCGATGCGCGGATGGGGGAGCGTGAGCATCGCAGCCTCCTGTGAAACGATTTTGTTACGCTGTGATCCTAAAGCCTCGAGCCCGTCCGGCGCCCGCCGCCGCCCAGGAGGAACCCGATGACCGAGTTCGTCTTCCGTCGCCCGCTCAACACCGACTGGATCTGCACGCGTCCGGCCGGGCACTTCGAACGCGTCACCGGCACCAGGCCTCCCGCCCGGGCCGTCCGGCTGCCCCACGACGCCATGCGGGACGCCGACCGCACCCCCGACGCCCCCAGCGGCGGCTCGTCGGGTTACTACCCCGGCGGCGCCTGGCGCTACGAGCGCGTCCTGGACGTGCCCGCCGAGTGGGCCGGCCGACACGTCGGCCTCACCTTCGACGGCGTCTACGGCAACGCCCGGATCTTCGTCGACGACGTCCAGGTCGCGCACCGGCCCAACGGGTACGCCCGGTTCCACGTCGAGATCGGCTCGCACCTGGTCCCCGGCACCCCCGCCACCATCCGGGTGGACGTCCGCACCGGTCAGGACAGCCGGTGGTACTCCGGCGCGGGCCTGTACCGCGGCGTGGAGCTCGTCGTCGCCGACGGGGTGCACCTGGCGCCCGACGGCGTCGTCGCGACCACCCCCGAGGTCGACGACGAGTATGCGGCCGTCGAGGTCGTCGCCCACGTCGTCAACGACACCGCACGGCTGCGCGTCGTCCGCGCCCGCTTCGCCCTCGCGGACGCCGGCGCGCCGGTGGCGGCCGAGGACGCCCCCGTCACCGTGCCCGCGCGCAGCACCATGACGGTGCGCCGCAAGCTGTGGATCCCGAACCCGCGCCGCTGGTCGGTCGAGGACCCGCACCGCCACGACCTCGCCGTCCGGCTGTACGACGGCGAGGAGACCCTGGACGAGACCGCGCTGCGCGTCGGCGTCCGGACGGTGCAGGCCGACCCCTACCGCGGCCTGCGGATCAACGGGACGCCGCTGAAGCTGCGTGGCGCCTGCATCCACCACGACAACGGCGTCCTGGGCGCCGCCGCGCACCCGGAGGCGGAGGCGCGCAAGATCGCCCGGCTCAAGGCCGCGGGGTTCAACGCGGTGCGCATCTCGCACAACCCCGCCTCCCAGGCGCTGCTGGAGGCGTGCGACGCCCAGGGCATGCTCGTGATGAACGAGGCCTTCGACGCGTGGGGCGCCGAGAAGAGCCCCACCGACTACGCCGGACACTTCGACCGCTGGTGGGCCGACGACCTCGCCGCGCTCGTGGCGTCCTCGGTGAACCACCCCAGCGTGATCATGTACTCCATCGGCAACGAGATCCCCGAGCTGGGCCGCGCCGACGGGCGGATCACCGGGCGGCTGCTCGCCGAGGAGGTGCGCAGGCTCGACCCGACCCGCCTGGTCACGAACGGCATGCAGATGCTCTTCCTGGTCGACCTGGACCGGCAGATGGAGGAGGCCGGCGGCCTCAACCAGTTCATGGGCGGTGTGATGGACCGCACCGCCGACGGCGGCCAGGGCTTCGCCGCCGGCCAGAACGTCCTGGCCACCACCCCGCGGGCGGACGCCGCCGTCGAGGAGGCCTGCTCGGTCCTGGACGTGACCGGCTACAACTACGCCGAGGCGCGCTACGCCTACGACGCCGAGCACCGGCCCACCCGGATCAGCGTCGGCTCGGAGACGTTCCCCAGCCGGATCGCGCACAACTGGAACCAGGTCGAGGCGCACCCGCAGGTGCTGGGCGACTTCACCTGGGTCGGGCACGACTACCTGGGCGAGGCCGGCATCGGCGGGCACGCCTACGCCGAGCAGGGGGCGACCTTCCCCTACGGCCTGGGCTACCCCAACCTGACCGCGGCGTGCGGCGACCTGGACCTGCTGGGCGAGCCGCTGCCGATCGCCGCCTACCGGGCGCTCGTCTTCGGGCTGCGCACCGCGCCGGCGATCGCCGTCGAGCGGCCCCAGCACCACGGCTGGACCATCCCGGCGCCGAACGCGTGGCAGTGGACCGACACGATCGCCTCCTGGACGTGGCCCGGTGCCGAGGGGCTCACCACCATGGTCGAGGTGTACGCCGACGCCGACGAGGTCGAGCTGTTCCTGGACGGCCGCAGCCTCGGTCGCGCGCCGGTGGGGGACCAGCGCCTCCTCGTGGCCCGCTTCGAGGTCGCCTACGCGCCCGGCGAGCTGGTCGCCGTGGCGCTGCGCGACGGGGCTGAGGTGGGGCGCACGTCGCTGGCCACCGCGGGCGAGGTGGCCGCGCTGTCGCTGTCCCGGACCGACGTCGCGCCCGACGGGACGCCGACCGTCGCCGACCTGGACGCCGACGGCGGGCTGACGTTCGTCACCGCCGAGCTGGTGGACGCCGCGGGCCGCCGCAACACGGGGTCGGACCGACTGCTCCGCGTCGAGGTGAGCGGCCCCGGCGAGCTGATCGGGCTGGGTAGCGGCGCCCCGCGCACCGAGGAGCGGTTCGACGCGTCGCAGGTGACCAGCCACGACGGCCGCGCCATGGCCGTCGTCCGCGCCACCGGCCCCGGCGAGATCGTCGTCCGCTTCGCCGACGCCGACGGGCTCGCCGCCGAGGTGGTCGTCCCGGCCGTCTGAGCCCACGACGCCCAACGGCGCCGGCCCCGCGAGGGGGCCGGCGCCGTTGCGCGTGCGGGGAGCGTCAGCCGATCAGGTGCATCAGCGCGAGCTGGTGCAGGTTGACGTAGTGGTAGTCGCGCTCGGCGGCCGCGTCCACGTCGAACGCCTCGTCCTTGGCCAGGAAGTCGGCCACCGACTCGCCCTCGGCGAGCGTGGGCTCGGCCAGGTCGTAGACGCCGGACAGCTTCATGGCCTCCTGCACGGCCGGGTCGGCGCGGAAGGCCTTCGCCTTCTCCGCCAGCTGCAGGTAGGTCTCCATGTTGGCCGCCGCCGACTCCCACACGCCGGCCATGCCGTCGGTGCGCGACGGCTTGTAGTCGAAGTGCACCGGGCCGGTGTAGACGTGGGCGTCCGGGGTGGCCGCGAAGCCGTTGACCAGCAGGTCGACCGTGAAGAACGCGCTGAGCAGGTCGCCGTGGCCGAAGACCAGGTCCTGGTCGTACTTCGGGCCGTGCTGGCCGTTGAGGTCGATGTGGAACAGCTTGTCGCAGTACAGCGCCTGGGCCAGGCCGTGGGTGTAGTTCAGGCCCGCCATCTGCTCGTGGCCCACCTCGGGGTTCAGGCCGACGATGTCGCCGTGCTCCAGCGTGGCGATCAGGCCCAGGGCATGACCGATCGTGGGCAGGAAGATGTCGCCGCGGGGCTCGTTCGGCTTGGGCTCCAGGCCGATGCGCAGGTTGTAGCCCTTGTCCTTGATGTACCCGGCGACGGTGTCCAGGCCCTCGGCGTAGCGGGCGTGCGCGGCGTAGAGGTCCTTGGACGAGTCGTACTCCGCGCCCTCGCGGCCGCCCCACATCACGAAGGTCTCGGCGCCGAGCTCGGCGGCCAGGTCGACGTTCTTGAGCACCTTGCGCAGGCCGAAGCGGCGCACGGAGCGGTCGTTGGAGGTGAAGCCGCCGTCCTTGAACACCGGGTGGGTGAACGTGTTGGTGGTGACCATCTCGATCACCAGGCCGGCCTTGTCGGCGGCGTCCTTCAGCTGCCCGACGATCCGGGCGCGGGTCGCGTCGTCGGCGTCGAACGGGAAGACGTCGTTGTCGTGGAACGTGATGCCCCAGGCGCCGAGCTCGGCGAGCTTGTCGCTGTACTCCCAGGGATCGAGCGTCGGGCGCGTGTTGACGCCGAAGGGATCCGTGCCGGTCCAGCCGACCGTCCAGAGCCCGAACGAGAACTTGTCCTCGGGAGTTGGTTTCCGCACCATGTCTGAAGCCTCCTTGCTTTTGTATTTTCAAAAAACTTATACTGTGCATGCTCTACAGTCAAGGGCAATCGCACGGACCCGACGCCGACCCCGAAGCCTGGCGCGCGGCCGATCAGGAGACGATGGAGGAGCAGTGGCCAGCTATCGCGTGGGGCGTCCCGTGCCCGACGAGCGCCCCGACGCGGTGCGCCAGTCGAGCCTGCGGTCGCTCAACCTCGCCACCGTCATCCAGCGCGTGTTCGGGGCGTCGGCGCCCCTGTCGCGCGCCGACGTCGCCGCCGACACGGGCCTGACCCGCTCGACGGTGTCGCGGCTGGCCGACGACCTGATCGCCGGTGGCCTCATCTCCGAGAGCGAGCCGCAGACCGACGGCCAGCGCGGCCGCCCCGCCGTGCCGCTCGTGCCGGCGGGGCTCACGTGGTTCGCGCTGGGGCTCGAGATCAATGTCGGTCGGCTGTCGGCGCGCGTGATCGACCTGACCGGGCAGACGCTGGCCTCCGAGGTGGCCGACGTCGACCTGCGCGACTCCCAGGCCGAGCCGGTGATCGCGCAGTTGGGGGAGATGGCGCGGCGCGTCCTGTCCTCGGCGGACGTCGGCACCACGCTGGCGGGCGTCCAGGTGGCGCTGCCCGGCCTGGTGGACGTCGACGCCGGCGTCCTGTTGCGGGCGCCCAACCTGGGCTGGTGGGACGTGCGTCCGCGCGAGGCCCTCGCCGCAGCCCTCGACCTCGACCCCGCCCTGATCGGGGTCGGCAACGAGGCCGACTTCGCGGCCGAGACGATCGCCTGGGACGCCCCGGGCCGGCCCTCGGACATCGGCGAGTTCCTCTACGTCTCCGGCGAGGTCGGCATCGGGTCGGCCCTGGTCACCTCGGGCAAGGCGATGGCCGGCGGCCACGGCTGGGCCGGCGAGATCGGGCACGTCTGCGTCGACCGGCACGGCCCGGTCTGCGCGTGCGGGGCGCGCGGGTGCCTCGAGGCGTACGTCGGGCAGGCCGCGCTGAGCGCGACGGCCGGCACCCGCGACACCGACGAACTGATCGAGCGGCTCGCGGCCGGCGACGCCCGCGCGCTGGAGGCCGTGACGGAGGCCGCCGAGACCCTGGGCGTCGTCCTGGCCGGCGCGCTGAACCTGCTGGACGTCGCCCGCGTCGTGCTCGGCGGTCACCTGGGACGCCTGGCCGCGCACCTCATCCCCGGCATCGAGACCGAACTGCAGCGCCGCGTGGTGGGGGCGCCGTTCGAGGCGCTGTCGGTGACCTCGGTGCCCGACGACCGCGACATGCCCTCCCTCGGCGCCGCCTACGTGGCGCTGCATCGCGTCCTGGACGACCCCGCCCCCTGGCTGGCCTGAGTCTGACCGGCCTGAGTCGGGCCGACCTGAGTGTGGCGGCCTGAGCCTGGCTGACCTGTGTCGCCTAGCGCGCCGGAACGGACGCCGCCCTCGCGCCGTCCGGCGCGGCTGCCCGGCTGGGCACCCGCACCGGCGTCACGCGAGGGCGGCGTCCGGGGTCCGGCTCAGTCCTCGGGCCAGATCGTCACCTCGTTGCGGCCCGCGGTGAGGCCGAACAGCGGGCCGGCGACGGCGGGCGCGTCGCGCCGCTCCCCGAGGAGGTCGACGTCGAGCACCAGCGGCGAGCCGTCCGGGTTGTCGAACTCGGCGTCCACCATGCGCACGCGCGGCAGGTCGGCCGTCGTGACGACGCCGAACCGGTGGTCGGCGACGGCCGCCGGCAGGGTGATCCCCAGCGTGACGACGCCGTCGACGTCGGTGACCCGCACGTCGGCGTCCTCGTCGCTGACGACCGCGCCGGTCTCGCCGGCGTAGGGCCGGGCGCCGCCGAGGTAGACGTTGTCGCGCAGGTACACCGGGTTCTTGAGGTTCCAGTAGACGTTGACGTCGCCCGGGAGCGCGGCGCGCACCGCCCCCATGTACTCCTCGAACGAGGCCGGGTGGCCGTCGTAGATGCCGGTGCCGTAGGTGATGAGCGCGTCCGGCCACAGCTTCGCGTCGTACGCCTGCGCGACCTCGGTCGGGTCGCCGCCGTTGCCGACGAACACGTTGCCGATCCAGCGGTCGTCGCCGCCGTAGATGGACGCGTACCCGGCGACCTCCGTCGAGTGCGGGACATGGTAGGGCGTCGGACGCTCCATCACGGGCTGCAGCAACACGGTGCCGGCCACGAGGTTGCCCACGTAGGCGCCGCCGTCGCTCATCGTCTCGATGGCCGCGGGGGAGGCGAACACGTTGTGGTCGACCACGTAGGGCCCGTGCGACACCTCGACGTAGAGGTCGCGGCTGTTGCCGTGCAGCACGTTGCGGGAGATCCGCGTGCCCTGGGTCTGCCAGTCGCTCCAGATCCCGAGCGCGCAGTCGTGGATGTGGTTGCCGACGATCTGGACGTCGATGGCGGCGTGCAGCTTGATGCCGCCGATCTCGTGGCCGTAGAACTCCCGCTTGGTGGCGACCGTGTGGATCTCGTTGCCCTCGATCGTGCTGAATACGCAGCCCAGGTGCCCGACGATGCCGTTCTGGCCGCAGTCGTGGATCAGGTTGTTCCGCACGATGTGCGAGCCGATCCGCTCCTTGTTCCAGCCGTACTGCCGCGCCGTGAAGACCGACTCGAGCTGGTACTGGTAGCCGGGCTTGTCGAGGCGGTGGGTGAAGTAGTTGTCGCCCGTCGAGGCCTCCTTGCCCAGCGACACCGCCGAGCACTTGGCGTCGTGGATGTGGTTGTCCTCGATGATCCAGCCCTTGGCCCAGTTGGGGCCGATCAGGCCCGGCTGGTCGGCCGTCGGGGGCGCCCACGGGGTCGCGGCGTGCGCCAGCTCGAAGCCCCGCACCGTGATCCAGTCGACGTGGTTGCGGCGCGGGTAGAACACCGAGCGGCGCACGTTGATCTCGACCAGGGCGGCGCGGGGGTCGGCGTCGCCCACGTTCACCCGGATCGTCGTCTCGTCGGTGCCGACTTCGGCGTGCCAGACCAGCAGCGTCCGGTCCGGGTCGGCGATCGGCATCACCTGGCCGGTCCGGTCGTCGACCACGGTCTCGCGCCGCTCGGGGACCGGAGCGCGTCGAGGTCGCCCGCCTCGTACAGGCTCACCCCGTCGAGGTAGACGTCGCCCAGATGGACGCGGGTGCCCGGCTCGAGCGGCCGCACCACCCAGTCACCCGCCAGTTCGATGGCGAACGGGTTCCAGTCGCCGAACAGGGCGTTGGGCACCGACGCGCGCCAGACCCCGTCGCCCTCGTCCTCCCAGCCGGTCACGGCCTCGGAGCCCTTGATGACGACGTGCTCGCCCTCGGCGGCGGCGTAGGTGATGCGCCGGCTGTCGCTCAGGCCGCCCCGACGGGGGTCGACCCACTCGCGGTACTCGCCGCCGTGCACCAGGACGGTGTCCCCGGGGAGGGCGAGTTGCGCGGCGTGGTTGATGGTCCGCCAGGGCGTCGCCTCGCTGCCGTCGGCTTGGTCCGACCCGCTCGTGCTGACGTGATAGACGGTCATGGCTTCCTTTCATCGTGGCGCGCCCCACGGTGGGGCGCGCCGGTGGGTGTCACTTTCCGATGCCGGCGGTGAGGCCGCTGAGGAGTTGGCGGCGTCCGACGATGTAGAGCAGCAGGATGGGCAGCGTCGAGAGGACGACGGCGGCCAGGACGGCCGGGATGTTCACCTGGTACTCGCCCAGGACGGCCCACAGGCCCAGCGGGCATGACCCGCAGGTTTTGTTCTCCGAAGATACCAAATGCTGCGCAGCTTGTGAAAGGGTTTAGTTGCGCGGATAGACCGATTCAAAACACCTTGTCAGACGCGGTGTGAGGCGCGGCAGGTAGGTCGGGAAACCGATCACCCGGCGAGGAAAGCGGTACCCCGTATGCGCCTGCCGGGCCACCAGTGCCGACCGCATTTTGAGTGATGACGACTAGATAACGATCCAGATCCCCCCGGCGCTCGCGTTTCCCGGCGGAGCGCGCCCGGTCGAGGGTCGCGCCCCTGCATCGGTAGGCTCCGCCCCATGGAACAGCTCACCGTGCTCGTGCTCGGCGGCGGCGGTCGCGAACACGCGCTGGCCCTCGCGCTCGCCGCGGACCCCTCCGTCGCCGGACTGCACTGCGCCCCGGGCAACCCCGGAACCGCCGCCGTGGCCACCAACCATCCGGTCGATCAGACCTCCGGGGACGCCGTCGTGGCGCTCGCGCGCGACCTGGACGCCGACCTCGTCGTCATCGGGCCCGAGGCCCCGCTCGTGGCCGGGGTCGCCGACGCCCTGCGCGCCGCCGGCATCCCCGCCTTCGGGCCTTCGGCGGCGGCCGCCACGCTCGAGGGCTCCAAGCAGTTCGCCAAGGACGTCATGGTCGCGGCCGGCGTCCCCACCGCAGCGTCGGTGTACTGCACCACCGTCGACGAGGTCGCGGCCGCGATCGACGGGTTCGGCCCGCCCTACGTCGTCAAGCAGGACGGACTGGCCGCCGGCAAGGGCGTCATCGTCACCACCGACCGGGACGCCGCCCTCGCCCACGCCGCCGACGCGCTCCCCGCCGTCGTCGAGGAGTACCTCGACGGGCCCGAGGTGAGCCTGTTCGCGATCACCGACGGCGTCACGGCCGTGCCGCTGCTGCCCGCGCAGGACTTCAAGCGGGTCGGCGAGGGCGACGCCGGGCCCAACACCGGCGGCATGGGGGCGTACACGCCCCTGCCGTGGGCGCCCGAGGGCCTGACCGAGGCGATCATGGCGCGGGTCGTGGAGCCGACCGTCGCCGAGATGGCCCGCCGCGGCACCCCGTTCGTCGGCCTGCTGTACGCCGGGCTGGCGCTCACCTCGCGCGGGCTGCGCGTGGTGGAGTTCAACGCCCGCTTCGGCGACCCCGAGACCCAGGCCGTGCTGTCGCTGCTGGAGTCGCCACTGGGCGAGGTCCTGCACGCCGCCGCGACCGGACGCCTCGCCGAGGTCCCCCCGCTGCGCTGGCGCGCGGGCTCGGCCGTCATCGTCGTGCTCGCCGCCGACGGCTACCCCGGAACCCCGAGCCTCGGCGGCGCGATCTCCGGGCCGCGGCTGGACGGCCGCGACGGCGACGTGCACCTCGTGCACGCAGGGACGCGGCTGGCCGGCGACACGCTCGTCGCGTCCGGGGGTCGCGTCCTCGGCGCGGTGGCCCGCGGCGCCGATCTGTCCGCGGCCCGCGTCGCCGCCTACGCCGCGATCGACGACCTGGACGCGCCCACGCTGTTCCACCGCCGCGACATCGCCGAGCGCGCCGCCGCCGGCCTCATCGAGACGCCCACGCTGTGAGCGGCCATCGTCTCCGTCACTGGCGCGCCGACGACGCCCACGTCCTGCTCGCCGCCGTGGCGGGCGACATCGACATCGCCCGGCAGTTGCCCACGCTGGAGACGGTTTCGGACGCCCACGCGCACATCGCCAAGACCTCGGGGGACGACGATCGGGTCGCCTTCGCGATCGTCGACGGCGAGGATGCGGTGGTCGGCGGCATCGCTGCGGTCCTCAACCGGACCATGCGCACCGCCTGGGTGTCCTACTGGCTGCTGGAGCACGGACGCGGCCAGGGGCTGGCCACCCGGGCGACCGTGGCGCTGTCGGAGTGGCTGTTCGAGCACAACATCCACCGCCTCGAACTGGCGCACCGGCTCAACAACCCCGCCTCGCAGCGGGTGGCCGAGCGCGCCGGCTTCGTGCGCGAGGGCATCATGCGCGAGGAACTCGAGTACGACGGCGTCCGCTACGACACCGCGCTCATGAGCCGACTGCCGGGCGATCCCACCCCTGACGTCGAGCCGCTGCCCGGGCTGCGGCGCTGATCCCTCCCGGGGTTCCGTGCGGGGGCCGGACGTGACAGGCTCGAGGTCTCAAACCCCTGAGGAGGTGGAGGTCATGGCACGACTCGACAGCGAGGAACGCGACGACCTGCCCGATTCCGCGTTCGCGTTCCCGGAGCAGCGCAAACTCCCGATGGTGGACGCCGACCACATCCGCAACGCCATCGCACGCTTCGACCAGGTCGAAGACGTCACCGACGCCGACCGCGACAAGGCGTGGAAGCGCCTGGTCGCGCAGGCGCGCAAGCACGACATCGAGGTCTCCGAGGACTCCTGGCGCGAACTGGGGCGGTGACCCTCAGCCGTCCAGCGCCTCGGACGCGGTCCGCCCCCAGCCGTGCAGCGTGACCGGGGAGTCCGGTCCGATGTCGGTCTGGTCCACCCACGTGCCCGCGCCGAGCCCCGGCACGGTGAAGGTCACGCGGGCGGCGCGGTCGCCCGGGTCCAGCGAACTGCCGCCGCCGCGCCACTGCAGCATGAGGAAGGCGCTCTCACCCGGGGCGACGTCGAGCGGCGTCACGGGCCGGTCGACACGCTCGGGCGCACCCGGTCGGCCGTCCGCGTTGACGAAGCCGAGTTCGGGCAGCCGGTCGAGCGCCACGGTCTCGGGGCGCCCGCAGTTCCTCACCTCGACGGGGAGGTAGCGCCGGCCCAGCGCCGCCTCGACGACCCCGAACCGGAAGACCGGCGACCCGTCCGGGCAGGTGTTGGACGGGTTACTGGGCGCGAACGCGTCGGGCCCGGTGGCCGTCGGCGGCGTCCCGGGCGTGGGTGGCGTGGTCGCCGGGGTGGCGCGCGGCGGCGAGGGCGTGGCCGTGGGGGAGACGGGTGCGGGCTGGGACGGCAGCGCCGTCGGCGCGGGAGCGGGGGGCGCGTCCGGCCGGACGCTCGACAGCACCAGCGCGATGGCTCCGCCGGTGGCCAGGGCGACGGTCGCCGCGGCGAGGGCCGCCCGCGTCAGGGTGTGCATGCTCCGATCCCATCACGGGCTCGGGCCGCGCGGGAGCGTTCCGGGACCTCGCCCCGTACGACCCCGGTCGTCAGTAGACGACGACCTTGGCGCCCACCGGGGTGTTGTCGAAGAACCACTTGGCGTCGGAGAGGCTGGCGACGTTGATGCAGCCGTGGCTCGACCCGGCGTAGCCGCGCTTGGCGAAGTCGCCCGAGTAGTGCACGTACATGTTCGGGTTGAACTTGATCGAGTAGGGCATCGACGCCTCCCAGCGGTCCGAGAACGCCTTGGCGTCCTTGGCGTACACGCTGTAGCGCCCGCTCACGGTGGGGAAGATCCGCAGCTTGCCGTTGTCGTCCTTCGTCATGCCGCCGAAGCGCACGTTGATGGTCTTGACGGCCTGGCCGTCGCGCAGCAGCGTCAGCGTGCGGTTGCCCTTGCTGGCGCACAGCACCACGCCCGCCGCGCGGCAGGACGCCGGAGCGGCGTTGGCGCCGGGGCCGCGTCCGGACGCCAGGGCCGCCCAGGTCTCGGGTCCGATGATCGCGTTGTCAGTGATCCCGCGGGACCGCTGGTAGTTGAGGACCGCGTTGGCCGTCGACTGCCCGAAGGTGCCGTTGGGCGTCCCGACGAACAGCTTCAGCCCGGCGAGGATCTCCTGCGCCTTCTGGACGCAGCCGCCCTTGGCGTTGAGGGCGAGGGACTGCCCGGTGCAGGCTCCCACGTCCACCGGAGCCGCCGGGGCGGCCGGCTTCGTGGACGCCGCCTTGGTGGGCTTGGGGGTGCTGGACGCCTTCGGCTTGGCGGTCGTCGGCTTGGCCGAGGTCGGCTTCGCCGTGGCCTTGGGGGTCGGCTTCGGGGTCGCCGTCGCGGACGTCACCGGTGCCACGCTGGGCGTGGGCTCCGGGGTCGCGGTCGTGGGCTCGGGCATCGGCGTGGCCGGGGGTGTGGTCTCGGGCGCGGCCAGCGGGGTCTCGATGGGCGGTGTCGGTGCGAGGGCGACCTGCGGCGGCTGCACGGCACAGGCGGTGAACAGCGGTGCGACGGCCAGACACACGATGGCTGCGGCTCGGCGCTTCATCGGTTGCTCCTTCGGGGGAAGACCCGCCGTCAACGGCGGGCGTAGTACTGCGAGGTAAGCGTCTCGCCCGCGCGTCGGCGCCGCAACCCCGCGCCGCGCGATCGTCGCCGGATCGTGACGCGGCGAACGCCGGACGGCGTTCTCCGGGCCCCGTGGGAAGATGTCCGGGTCACCCGTGCCGCAAGGAGAACCGATGAGCGTCCCCAACGTCCTCGCCACCCGCTACGCCTCGCCCGCGATGCGCGAGCTGTGGAGTCCCGAGGCGAAGATCGTCGCCGAGCGGAAGCTCTGGCTGGCGGTCCTCGGGGCGCAGCGCGACCTCGGCGTCGATTTCGGCGGCGACGATCCGGACGCCGTGATCGCCGACTACACCCGCGTCCTCGGCGACGTCGACCTCGGCTCGATCGCCGACCGGGAGCGCGTCACGCGCCACGACGTGAAGGCCCGCATCGAGGAGTTCAACGCCCTCGCCGGGCACGAGCACGTCCACAAGGGCATGACGTCGCGCGACCTCACCGAGAACATCGAGCAGTACCAGGCGCTGAGCTCGCTCAAGCTGGTCCGCGAGCGGATCGTGTCGGTGCTCGTCGCGCTGACGCGGCTGGCCGTCCAGTACCGCGACCAGCCGATCGCCGGCCGCTCGCACAACGTCGCCGCGCAGATGACGACGCTGGGCAAGCGGTTCGCCACCGCCGCCGACGAACTGCTCATCGCCTACGAGCGCGTCGACGAGCTGATCGCCCGGTACCCCGCCCGCGGCATCAAGGGCCCGGTCGGCACCGCGCAGGACATGCTCGACCTGCTCGGCGGCGACCCCGACAAGCTGGCCGCCCTGGAGCGCCGGGTCGCCGAGCATCTCGGCTTCACGCGCGTCCTGACCTCGACCGGCCAGGTCTACCCGCGCTCCCTCGACGTGGACGTGATCTCGGCGCTGGTGCAGACCGCCGCCGCCCCCTCCAACGTCGCCACATCGATCCGGCTGATGGCCGGCGCGGAACTGGTCACCGAGGGCTTCAAGGAGGGCCAGGTCGGCTCGTCGGCGATGCCGCACAAGATGAACACCCGCAGCTGCGAGCGCGTCAACGGGCTGTCGGTGGTGCTGCGCGGCTACCTGTCGATGGTCGGCGAGCTCGCCGGCGACCAGTGGAACGAGGGGGACGTCTCCTGCTCGGTGGTCCGCCGCGTGGCCCTCCCGGACGCGTTCTTCGCGATCGACGGGCTCTTCGAGACGTTCCTGACCGTCCTGGGCGAGTTCGGGGCGTTCCCCGCCGTCATCGAGGCCGAGCTGCAGCGCTACCTGCCCTTCCTGACCACCACCAAGGTGCTGATGGCCGCCGTCCAGCACGGCGTCGGGCGCGAGCAGGCCCACGAGGCCATCAAGGAGCACGCCGTCGCGGTCGCCCTGGAGATGCGCCAGAAGGGGCTCAAGGAGAACGACCTGCTCGACCGGCTGGCCGCCGACCCGCGCCTGGGGGTGTCCCGCGACGTCCTGGACGCCGCGATCGCCAACCCGCTGGAGCTCACCGGCTCGGCCGCCGCGCAGGTGCACGCCCTGGCCGAGCGGGTCCGCGAGGTGGCGACGCTGCACCCCGAGGGTGCCGCCTACGCCCCCGGCGACGTCCTGTAGCCGGCCAGCCTCGGGCGCGCGGGCGCAGCTGCGCGCGGGCGGGGTGTGCCCTCACGGGGCTTCGGAGGCGTACCACTCCTGGGCGCCGGCGGTCCTCCCGCCGTCGATCACCAGCGACTGCCCGGTGATGAAGGCGGCGTCCGCGCTTCCCAGGAACGCCACGGCGGCTGCAACCTCCTCGGGTCGGCCGAGGCGTCCCAGCGGTGCCAGCCGCGCGACCCGGTCGCGGTACTCCCGCCCGTACTCGCCCCACAGCGGCGTCTCGATCGCGCCCGGCACCACCGCGTTGACCCGGATGCCGGGGGCGTAGTCGACCGCGAGCTGCCGGGTCAGGCTGAGGATCGCGCCCTTCGCCGCCGCGTACGCGGGGAAGCCCTCGAACCCCTGCAGCGCGTGGATCGACGACGTGATCACCAGCGAGCCACCGTCCAGGCGGGGCAGCAGTGCGCGGGCCCCGAGGAACACCGAGTCGAGGCTGACCCGCAGCTGCGCGTGCCAGGCGGCGTCCGCCAGCTCGGTCAGGCGGGCGCGCTCGTTCCGACCGACGTTGAGGACGCCGACGTCCAGCGGTGCCCCCTCGGAGGCGATCGCGTCCCATGCGGCGGGGTCACAGGCGTCGAACAGCGCGGCCTCGGCCGTGCCGCCCGCCGCCCTGATCGCGTCCACCGTCGCGCGGGCGCCCGCAGCGTCCAGGTCGGCGACCGTGACGGCCGCGCCCTCGGCGGCCAGGCGAAGCGCGGTGGCGGCCCCGATGCCGGACCCGGCGCCGGTGATGAGGGCGGTGCGGCCGGCGTAGCGCCGGCAGGTCGTGTCCATGGCACCATCCCAGCACAGCCCGGCGACCCGCTACGGTGCTCGCGTGATGACGAGCCCGCCCCCGCGCGCGCTGTCGGCGCGCGTCGGGATCGTGCTGCTCGTCGTCGCCGGGTTGTCGTGGGGGACCTCCGGGGTGCTGGGGACGCTGCTGGTGCGCGCGTCCGGCCTGCCGTTCCTGAGCGTCGCCGCCTACCGCATCCTGGTCGGGGGGCTGCTGCTGACGGGATTCGCCCTCGCCGGACGCCGGTTCAGGCCGCCGCGGACGCGCGCGGGGATCCTGCGGATCGCGCTGCTCGGCGGGGCGTCCGCGGTGTTCCAGCTCGCGTTCTTCAGCGCGGTCGGCGCGGTGGGGGTGTCGGTGGCGACCCTCGTGGCGATCGGGTCGGCGCCGGTGTTCGTGCTGGTGGTCGACCTCGCCACGGGGCGGCAGCGCCTGCACCCGCGCCTGGTGGCCGCGCTCGCGTGCACCGCGGCGGGCCTCGCGCTGTTCATGGGGACGCCGCCGGCGGGCATCGACCCGGCCGAGGCGCTGCTCGGCTGCGGGCTCGCGGTGGTCGCGGGGGCGGCGTTCGCGTCCATCAGTCTGCTCGGCGCCCGGCCGCACCCGGACTTCGACGACGTCACCGGGACGGCGCTGGCCTTCGGGCTGGGCGGCCTCGTGGTGCTGGTCGTCGCGGCGGCGTCCGGCGGCCCGATCGCCTTCGCCCCGACGCCGGCGTCCGTGGCGCTGGTGCTGCTGCTGGGCCTGATCCCCTCGGCGGTGGCCTACTTCGCGTACCTGACCGGTCTGAAGGCGCACAGTTCCACCACCGGCGTCCTGGTGTCGCTGCTCGAGCCGGTGACGGGCGCGGTGCTCGCCGCCGTCGTGCTGGGGGAGCGGCTGCCGCCCGCCGGGCTCGTCGGCGCGGGGTTGCTGCTGGCGGCGGTGGCGCTGGTGGCGTGGCCGCCGCGCGGCTCAGCGCGAGAGGTGGACGCAGCAGGCGCCGGGCTCGGCGAAGGGGATCAGCTCGGCGTCGGCGTCCCCGAGGTGGCCTGCACGAGCCCGGCGTGGATCGCGCACACGACCCCCGTGTGGGCCTCGGCGGCGTCCAGGAGGGGGCAGGTGTGGAGCCGGATGGTCCGGTCGGCGACGGCGGGGGAGAACCCCAGATCCTCGAGCAGCCGGACGGCCGCCTCGGGTGACGGCGCGTCGGTCTTCGCCGCGCCCCACTCGCGCCCGATCGCGCGGGCCTGCGCGGCGGAGTCCGGGGACTCGTCCAGGTGGGCGGCCACCGCGCTGACGAGTTCGACGTAGGCGCTCACGGCGGGATCGCCACGTAGCGCCGACCGTCCCGCCCTGGTCAGGGTGTACCCCATCGCCGGACGCCCGCGGCCCGAGCGGGGGAGCGGCTCCGCGGACGCCAGGCCCGCCGCAACCAGGCCCTCGAGGTGGGCGCGCGTCGCGTTCGGGTGCCCGCCCAGCCGCTGCGCCAGGGTGGCCAACGGGACGCCGGCGCCCAGCTCGTCCAGCGCCGCCGCGACCCGGGCGCGCGCGGGCGGCAGCGGCTCGCCGGCCTGCAGCCGGGCGGGTCCCGTGCGTCGCGTCGTCATGGGAACAGCATAGTGGAATAAATACAAGGACATGTGTAAGAATGACGGCGACGGTCGGCCCCGGCCGGACTCAACGGGGCCGACCGCCCACGAACCGCCACACCAACGGAGAAGAGAACATGAGCGAACTGCCCGTCGTCGAGCGCCCCACCTGCGGCTGCGGCCACCACGACGAGGACCTGCCCGTCCTGGACGCCCGCGCCATCCCGCACGCGATCCGGCACGCCGCCATCCTCGGCTCCCTCGCCTCCCTGACCCCGGGTGGCGCCATGGCGCTCGTCGCCCCGCACGACCCGCTGCCCCTGCTGGCGCAGATCCGCGACGCCTACGGCGACGCCATCGAGGTCAGCTACCTGCAGCGCGGCCCGGAGTCCTGGACCCTGAAGTTCGCCCGCCTCTGACCGAGCCGCCGCCCGCCGCGGCACCTCCACCACCGCACAGATGAATCCGAGCACGCTCGATCACCCCGAGCCGGCCGCGCCCACGTCACTGGGTCACCGCGCGGCCATTCCAGCGCGCGGGCGGCCGTCTCCGGCACCCCGGACGGCCGCCCCGCGCGTCGCCCTGCTCGCCCTCGGCGGCGTCTGCATGCTCGCCGGCCTGGACGCGGCGCTCGTCGCGCTCGGCGTGTGGGCGCCGGTGACCGCCCTGTACCTGCCCGACGTGCACGGGATGGTGATGGTGCTCGGCTTCATGGGGACCCTCATCGCCCTGGAGCGCGCCCAGGCGCTGCGACAGGCGTGGGCCTACCTGGCGCCGGCGCTGCTGGCCTGCGGCGGCATCGCCCTCGCGCTGGGCGCCCACCTGCTGGGTCAGCTGCTCCTCATCCAGGGCTGCGTGCTGTTCGCCCTGGTGTACCTCGCCCTGTGGCGCCGCGCGCCGCTTCCCCTCGTGGCGGTGCAGGTGCTGTCCACGATCCCCGCCCTGCTCGCCGCCCTCCTGTGGCTGAGCGTCGACGTGGCGGCGCTGCTGCCGCTGCTGGAGGCGTTCCTCCTGCTCACCATCGCGGCCGAGCGCGCCGAACTGGCTCAGCTCAGCCTCGGCCCGCGCGCCGCGCCCCGCCTGGTCGCGCTGGCGTCCTGGCTGGTGCTCGCGGCGTCCGCGAGCCTGCTGTGGCCCGCGGTCGGGACCCGGGCCTTCGGGCTCGGCATGGTCGCCGTCGCCGTGTGGCTGCTGCGCGACGACGTGGTCCGGCGCATGATCCGCACCGACGGGCTGCGCCGGTACAACGCGGCGGCCCTGCTCGCCGGGTACGTCTGGCTGATCGTCGCCGGGCTGGTCTGGCTCGTCGGCGGCGTCCCCGCCTCGGACGGGCTCTACGACGTCGCCGTCCACGCCGTCTTCCTCGGCTTCGGGATGTCGATGATCATGGCGCACGCCCCCCTCATCTTCCCGGCCGTGCTCGGCCGGCCCCTCCCGTACCGTCCGTCGATGTGGCTGCCGTTGGGGCTGCTGCACGGCGGGCTCCTCCTCCGCGTCCTCGGGGACGCCTTCGGCCGGGGGCTGCCCTGGCAGATCGGATCGGTGGTCACCGTGGTCTCGCTGCTCGTCTTCGCCGCAACGGCCTTCGCGAGCGCGGTGCGCGCATGAACCCCACCGTGGCCCCACGCCCCGCCGAACCGGGCGCGCCCGCCGGACGCGGGCGCTCGCGCAGCCGACGCCTGCGCGACCGCGTGGCGATCGTCTGGCTGGCTGCCGCCGTGGTGATCTCGGTCGTCCACCGCTGGGTGCCGAGCGCCACCTGGCTGATGATCCACCTCGTGCTGCTCGGCGCGCTCACCCATTCGGCCATGGTGTGGAGCGAGCACTTCGCGCACACCCTGCTGCGCTCCCTGCCCGACGACGCCGGACGCCGCCGCCAGGACCAGCGCATCGGCCTGCTGGGCGTCGGTTCCCTGCTGGTCTTCGTCGGCGTCCCCACCCAGTGGTGGTGGGTCGTCCTGGCCGGCGCCACGCTCGTCGCCGGGGCGGTCGTCTGGCACGCCGTGCACCTCGTCGCCGTGATGCGCCGCGCCCTGCCGAACCGGTTCCGGATCGTGACGCAGACCTACGTCGCGGCGGCGATCTGCCTGCCGGTCGGCCTGGGGTTCGGCGTCGCGCTCGCCTTCGGGCTGCCGGAGGAGTGGCACGGCCGGCTGGTGGTCGCCCACATGGGCGCGAACCTGCTCGGCTGGATCGGGCTCACCGTGACCGGCACCCTGGTGACCTTCTGGCCCACCATGCTGCGCACCCGGATGGACGACCGCGCCGAGGTGCTCGCCCGCGAGGCGCTCCCCATCCAGCTGATCGGGCTCACCGTCCTGCTGGCCGGCGCGGTGGTCGGCTGGCGGCCGCTGGCGATCTCCGGGCTGCTCGTCTACGGGCTCGGGGTCGCCTGGTGGGGCCGGGCGCTCGTCCGGCCGCTGCGCGCGCACGGGCTGCGCGAGTTCGCGCCCGCCTCCGTCCTGGCCTCCCTGGTGTGGGCGGGCGTCGGCCTGATCTGGGTCGGCTGGCTGCTGGCGACCTCCCCGACGTGGGCCGGCGTCGCCGAGGTGATCCCGACGGTCGCGGGTCTGTTCGCGGTCGGGTTCGCCGCCCAGCTGCTCTCGGGCGCGCTGTCCTACCTGATCCCGTCGGTCATGGGCGGCGGGCCCTCGGTGGTGCGCGCCGGACGCGACTGGTTCGACCGGGGCGCCACCGTCCGGCTGATCGTCATCAACGGCGGCCTGCTGCTGTGGCTGCTGCCGGTGGCGTCCTGGGTCAAGGTGACCACCTCGAGCGTGGTGCTCGTGGCGCTGGCCGCCTTCATCCCGCTCCTGCTGGGCGGCGCGCGGGCGTCCGGGGCCGCGCGTCGCGCCCTGGCCGCCGGCGAGCCGCTGCCCGCGCCGGCCGAGCGGCCGTTCTTCTCGCTCAACCAGGTGATCGCGGGCGTGACGGCGCTCGTGTTGGCCGTGACCCTGGGCGTCGCGGCCGACCCCGCGGCGTCCGGCCTGCCGACCACGCAGGCGGCCACCGCCGGCAGCGGTGCCGTGGCGCCCACGGGGAACACGACCCGGGTCGAGGTCGTGGCCAAGGGCATGAGCTTCATCCCGAACTCCATCACGGTGCCCGCCGGGGATCGGCTCGTCATCGTGCTGCGCAGCGACCCGAGCAACACCCTGGAGCACGACCTGATCCTGCCCACGGGCCGCACGCCCCGCATCAAGGCGGGCGAGACCGCCGAACTGGACGCCGGCGTCATCACCGCGGACGTCCAGGGCTACTGCTCGGTCGCGGGGCACCGGCAGATGGGGATGACGCTCGACATCGTCGCCGAGGGCGCCCCGGCCGGGCACGGCGCCGGAGCCGCCCCGGGCGCGGGGGGCGCCACGCACCAGATGGGCGGCACCGGGACGGGCGAGGCGATCCCGGCCAACCCGGCCGAGACGCTGCAGCGCACGGTCGACCCCGTCCTGCCCCCGCTCACCGACGCCCGCGAGCACCAGATCACGCTGCGGGTCACCGAGGTGCCGCTCGAGGTGGCCCCGGGACTGTGGCAGACGCGCTGGACGTTCAACGGCGCGGGCGTCGGGCCCACGCTGCACGGACGCGTCGGGGACGTCTTCGAGATCACCCTGGTCAACGACGGCACGATCGGGCACTCGATCGACTTCCACGCGGGCGCGCTCGCGCCCGACAAGCCGATGCGCACCATCGCGCCGGGGGAGTCGCTGGTCTACCGGTTCACCGCCGAGCGCGCCGGGATCTGGATGTACCACTGCTCGACCATGCCGATGAGCACCCACATCGCGGCCGGGATGACCGGCGCGGTCGTCATCGAGCCCGACGGGCTCGACCCCGTGGACCACAGCTACGTGCTCGTCCAGTCGGAGGTCTTCCTGGCCAACGCGGCCACCGCGCCCGACCAGGCCCGCGAGATCGACTCGGACAAGGTCGTGGCCGAGAAGCCCGACCGCGTGGTGTTCAACGGCATCGCCAACCAGTACGACCTGTCCCGGTTCCAGGCGCGGGTGGGCGAGCGGGTGCGGTTCTGGGTGCTGGACGCCGGCCCCAACCGGGCCAGCGCCTTCCACATCGTGGGCGGCCAGTTCGACACCGTCTGGACCGAGGGCACCTACCTGCTGCGCCAGGGGAAGGCGGCCCTGGGCGGCACGGACGGCGGCTCGCAGGTGCTGCCGCTGCAGCCCGCCCAGGGCGGCTTCGTCGAACTGAGCTTCCCCGAGGCCGGCAACTACCCGGTCGTCTCGCACATCATGGTGGACGCCGAGCGCGGCGCCCACGGCTACGTGGAGGTCGCCCCGTGACGGTCGGGTGACCCCCCCGGGCGCCACGACGAGGAGGCTGCCGCGTCGAGGTGCGCTTGGCTCCAGATGCGAGCCCACCAACCTGCTGATGGGCGGGCTGAGCGTCGTCGTCACCGGCTGCTCGGCCGCCTCCGGCGCGCCCGCGCCTGCCGTCCGCCACGGCGGCCTGGTCGGCCTCGCGGCGCGGGTCTGCATTGCGTGGGCTGCGCCGCGCGGTGGGCCCGCGTGAAATACCCTGGCGGGAGTGTGGGCCCGGGCATCCCTGACCGGTGGCCTGGGAGTGATCGGGCAACCGGAAGGAAGCGGACGTGAGTCAACTCGGCGGGTTCATCTGGGGCATCGCGGACCAGTTGCGGGGGGTGTACAAGCCGGCGCAGTACGGGACGGCGACGCTCCCGTTCCTGATCCTGCGCCGGATGGAGTGCGTGCTGGCCGACCACCGGGCGGAGATCAACGCTCTGGCCGCCACGACCCCCAACGATGACCTGCTGGCGGCCAAGCTGCGCCGCGACTTCGGGGTGCACTTCTGGAACCGGACCGACTACACGTTGGCGTCGCTGCTGGGTGACCCGGAGAACCTGCGGGAGAACGTGCTGGACTACGTGGCCGGGTTCTCGGCAAACGTGGCCGACATCTTCGAGAAGTTCGGCTTCGACAAGACGGTGGGCAAGCTGGTCGAGAACGATCGGCTGTACCTGGTCGTGGAGGCGTTCGCCGGTATCGATCTGCACCCGGATCGGGTTTCCAACGCCGACATGGGGGAGGTGTTCGAGCACTTGATCTTCAAGTTCTCCACCGCCTCCAACGAGACCGCCGGTGAGCACTTCACCCCGCGGGACGCGATCCGGCTGATCGTGGACCTGGTGCTGGCCCCCGATGATGACGTGCTGGCCACCCCGGGCACGATCCGCAGCATCTACGACCCGACCGCCGGGACCGGCGGCATGCTGAGCGTGGCCGAGGAAGCCATCTGGGAGATGAACGATCAGGCGGTCGTCACGTTGGCCGGGCAGGAACTCAACGACGAGTCGTATGCGGTGTGCAAGTCCGACATGATCGCCAAGGGGCAACGCGTCGACGCGATCCGCCTCGGGGACACGCTGCGCAACGACCTGCACGCGGGCACCACCTTCGACTACTGCCTGTCGAACCCGCCCTACGGTGGCGACTGGAAGGCCGCTGCGGCGGTGGTGCGCAAGGAGAGCGAGAAGGGTGGGGGCCGGTTCGACGCCGGGCTGCCGCGCATCTCCGACGGCCAGATGCTGTTCCTGCAGCACCTGGTCTCCAAGATGCGGCCCGCGCAGGCCGGGGTGGCCAACTCGGGCGGCCGGGCCGGGATCGTGCTGAACGGGTCGCCGCTGTTCACCGGTGGCGCCGGGTCGGGGGAGTCCGAGATTCGCCGGTGGCTGATCGAGTCCGACCTGGTGGACTGCATCGTCGCCCTGCCGACGAACATGTTCTACAACACCGGGATCGCCACCTACGTGTGGATCCTGGACAACGCCAAGCCGGCGCAGCGCCGCGGCAAGATCCAGCTGATCGACGCGACGGCCCGCTGGACGAAGCTGCGCAAGAACCTGGGCTCGAAGAACCGCGAGATCGGTGAGCAGGACCGGGCCGCGATCGTGGAACTGTACGAGGCGTTCACCGACACCGAGGAGTCGAAGATCCTCGAACCGGCCGACTTCGGGTTCTGGGAAATCACCGTCGAGCAGCCGCTGCGGCTCCGCTTCGAGGTGACCCCGGAGGCGCTCGAGGCAGTCCTGGAGGCCAAGCCCGTCGCCAAGCTGAACCCGGCCGACCAGCAGGCTCTACGGGCCGCCCTGGACGCCCTGGCGGGCCAAACGTGGACGAACCGGGACGCGTTCGTGAAGGCGCTGCGCAACGCGCTCACCGCGCAGCGGATCACCCTGGCCGCCCCGGTGATCAAGGCGGTGTGGCAGGCGGTCGGGGAGCGCGACGAGACCGCCGACATCTGCACCGGCCCCAAGGGCAGCATCGAAGCCGACACGGACCTGCGCGACACCGAACTGGTTCCGTTCCGCGACACGATCGAGGACTACTTCGCCCGCGAGGTCACCCCGCACGTGCCGCAGGCGTGGATCGACCACTCCAAGACGAAGGTGGGCTACGAGATCCCGTTCACCCGACTGTTCTACAAGTACGTCCCGCCGCGCCCGCTGGCCGAGATCGACGCCGACCTGGACCAGCTGGCCGCCGAGATCATCGCCATGCTGCAGGCGGTGGAGGGATGAGCTTTCGCGAACTCCGCCTGAGCCGGGTCGCGCGGATCAAACTCGGGAAGATGCTTCAAACGGAGCCGGCAAGCGGGGCAGACATTGAGGCCGACTATCTGCGTGCGGCACACGTTCAGCCGAACGGCTTGATCTTGGACCTGGGCGATGACCAGCGCATGTGGTTCGGACCCAAGGAACTCCTTGATCACGACCTTCGGGCCGACGATGTGGTCATTGTCGAAGGAGGGGCTGGCTACGGTCGGAGCGCGCTCATCAGGACGCCGCGTCCCGGTTGGGGCTTCCAGAACTCGATCGTTCGGGTGCGCCCCAAACCTGGCATCGCTGATGGTGCGTTTCTGGACTATGTCCTGCAAGCTCGCCTTTTTGACGGCAGCATTCCGCTCGTGTGCAGTACCGCCACGATTCCCCACTTCACCGCCGAGAAGGTTGCAGCCTTTCCGGTCCCAGTCCCGCCCCTCTCCGAGCAGCAGGCGATCGCCGACTTCCTCGGCCGTGAGACCGCGAAGATCGACGCGCTGATCGAGAAGCAAACGGCGCTCATCGAGCGGCTGCGCGAGCGGCGTGACTCTGTGTGGTCACGCCTGTACCAAGCCGTGGAGTCCGATGAGGTCCCCGTCCGGCGGATGGTCAGTTCGCTTGTTGACGGGCCGTTTGGGTCGTCGCTCACGTCGGCCCACTACTCCGAGGCAGGTGTCCGGGTTATCCGACTGGGCAACATCGGAATCAACGAGTTCCGGGATGAGGACCAGGCGTTCGTCTCAGAGGCCTATGGCCATCAGCTGTCGGCGCACAGCGCCCTTCCTGGCGATGTCGTCATGGCCGGGCTCGGCGATGAACGTATGCCGCTAGGTCGGGCGGCGGTAGTGCCAAGCGGGCTTGGCTCGGCGATCGTCAAGGCTGACTGCTACAGGCTCCGTCCGATCCCGGGCGTCCTGGCCAGCTACTTGGCCTGGGCGCTGTCGGCACCTCCGGTTCGTCCCCAAGCGTTGGATCTTTCGCGGGAGCAACCCGCTCACGGCTGAACACATCGCTCGCTCGGCGGATCACGGTGCGAGTCCCCAGCTACGCCCGGCAGAAAGATCTGATGGCCGAGTGGGAGGAGCACACCGCGAAGATCGACGCGTTGATCGCGAAGGCGGAGCGGTTCGTGGAGGTGGCGCGTGAGCGTCGTTCTGCTCTGATCACGGCCGCGGTGACCGGCCAGCTCGACATCACCGGGAAGGCAGCATGAGCGCGCAGCACCGGGAGAAGACGTTCGAGGACGAGCTGGTTGCTCATCTGGCGGCGCACGGGTGGGAGTACAGCCCTGACGACGACGGCTACGACGTGGACCGGGCGCTGTATCCGCCGGATGTGGAGGCGTGGCTGGCCGGCACGCAGCCGCAGGAGTGGGACAAGCTGGTCAAGCCGTCCTTCAGCCCCGAGGCGCAGCGCAAGGCCGTCGACAGCTTGTTGACCCGGCTGGCGAAGGTGCTCGATCAGGACCCGAAGGTCGGGGGCGGAAGCCTGGCGGTGCTACGGAAGGGCTTCAAGCATCAGACGGCCAGCTTCACGATGATGCAGCGGCGCCCCGAGCAGACCGTGAACGAGACGATCAACGCCCGGTACGCGGCGAACCGGCTGCGGGTGATGCGGCAGGTGCACTACTCGGTGAAAAAGCCGGCGCTGTCGTTGGACCTGGTGTTCTTCGTCAACGGCATCCCGGTGGCGACCGCGGAGCTGAAGACCGACTTCACCCAGTCGATCAACGACGCGAAGCGGCAGTACCTCTACGACCGGCCGCCGGCTGGCGAGCCGCTGCTGGGGTTCGGTAGCCGGGCCTTGGTGCATTTCGCGGTGTCCAACGACGAGGTGTGGATGACGACCCGGCTGGCCGGGGAGCAGACCCGGTTCCTGCCGTTCAACCGGGGCGTTGCCGGGCATGCGGGGAACGGCGCCGATGAGGACGGCGGCAGCCCGACCAGCTACCTGTGGCGCGACGTGCTGGCCCGGGATGCGTGGCTCGACATTCTGGGCAAGTTCATCCACTACGAGACGACCCAGCACAAGGACCCCGACACCGGAGCGGTGGCGTCCAGCCGCGCGCTGATTTTTCCCCGCTTCCATCAGCTCGATGCGGTCACCCGCCTGGTCGCCGATGCCCGCGTGAACGGGCCCGGCCAGCGGTACCTGATCCAGCACAGTGCCGGATCAGGGAAGACGCGTTCGATCGCGTGGACGGCGCATCGGCTCGCGACGTTGCATGATGCGGCGAACAAGAAGGTGTTCGACACCGTGATCGTGGTGACCGACCGAACCGTCCTGGACGATCAGCTGCAGGAGGCCGTCAAACAGATCGAGACCACCTCCGGGGTCGTGGCCACGATCAGCAAGCGGGAAGCATCCAAGGAATCCTTCTCGTCCAAGTCGGCCTACCTGGCCTCGACCTTGGCCGGCGGCAAGCTCATCGTGGTGGTGACCCTGCAGACGTTCCCGTTCGTGTTGGAGGCGATCCGGCAGAACAAGGCGCTGGCGGGCAGGTCGTTCGCTGTCATCGCCGATGAGGCCCATTCGAGCCAGACCGGGCAGGCGGCGGCGAAGCTGAAGCAGGTGCTCTCAGCGCAGGAGTTCGCCGACCTGGCCGACGGCGGCGAAGTCGACGTCGAGGCGGTCCTGGCCGCCGATGCTGCGGCTCAGGCCGACGCCCACAACATCAGCTTCGTGGCCTTCACGGCGACCCCGAAGGCGAAGACGATCGAGCTGTTCGGCACCCGCCAGGCGGACGGTTCGCCGCCGCGCGCGTTCCACGTGTACACGATGGCCCAGGCGATCGAGGAGGGCTTCATCCTCGATGTGCTGGCCAACTACACCAGCTACTACACCGCCTGGCAGTTGGCCAAGAACGCCGAGTCGAATGGATTGCCGGTCGTCCGCACCGACGAGGAGGGCAACCTGGTCGACCAGGACGCCGCCAGGAAGGGGCTGCTGCGCTGGGTGAAGCTCCACCCGACCAACATCGCCCAGAAGGTGGCGATCATCGTGGAGTTCTTCGAGGCGAACGTGAAGCATCTGCTCGACGGGCAGGCCAAGGCGATGGTGGTGACCGACTCCCGCATGGCCGCGGTGCGCTACAAGCGTGCCATCGACGCCTACATCGCCAAGCAGGGCTACTCGGACGTGGCCACGCTGGTGGCGTTCTCCGGGGAGGTCGTCTTCTCCCCGTCCGATCTGCTGCCGGAGGACGCCGGCACGCTGATCGCCGATGAGCCCTACACCGAGTCCACCATGAACCCCGGCGTGAAGGACCTGCGGGGCGCGTTCGACACCGACGAGTACCAGGTCATGATCGTGGCGAACAAGTTCCAGACCGGATTCGACCAGCCCAAGCTGTGCTTCATGGCCGTCGACAAGCGCCTGGATGGTGTGGCGACCGTGCAGACCCTTTCCCGGCTGAACCGGGCGCTGCCGGGCAAGAAGACGATGGTGCTGGACTTCGTGAACAACCCCGACGACGTGCTGGCGTCGTTCCGGCAGTTCTACGCCGAGGCCGAACTGTCGGGCACCACCGACCCGAACCTGATCCACGACCTGGCCACCAAGCTCGATCTGACCGATATCTACTGGGCCGACGAACTCGGACATGTGGTGGAGGTGTTCATCCAGGGCTTGGGCAACAACGCGCTCGCCGGTGCTCTCCAGCCGGTCAAGCACCGCTACATGGCCCAGTGGAAGGCGGCCCACTCGGGCCACGACAAGGCGAAGGTGAACGAACTGGACCAGTTCCGCAAGGACGTCAGTTCCTATGTGCGGCTCTACGACTTCATCTCTCAGGTGTTCGCGTTCGAGGACACCGACGTGGAGAAGCACGCCATCTTCTACCGGCTGCTGGCGCCGCATCTGCGCACCGACCAGGCGGACACCCCCGTGGACCTGACCGGCGTGACGCTGCCGCTCATCTACCAGAAGAAGACCGGCGACAAGCAGGACCTGGGCTTGGCCCAGGCGCCGGCCGCCGACCCGATGAAGCCCATCACCGGGGTCGGGACCAAACCGCCACGCGAACCGCAGGATGTGTTGTTGGAGCGGGTCATCCAAGAACTCAACGCCAAGTTCACGGGGGAGGACTTCCGCGAAAGCCAGGTGAAGGCGTGGGTGGCGGCGCTGACCGAGGCGCTGCGGGAGGACCAGAGCCTGGTCGCCCAGGCGAAGGTGAACAGCCTGGAGCAGTTCCTGGCCTCCCCGTCGCTGCACGACGCCGTCATGCTGGCCGTGGCAGAGACGCACGTGGCGCAGGGGCGGATGGCTGAGTTGTTCGGTGAGAAGGGTGCGGTCGAGCAGGCGGTCCTGGAGGCGCTCGGGGAGATCTTCTACCGGGATGAGCACGACGCGAAGAACTGACTGACGGCTGTCCGCCGCCTCCTCAGCGGCCGGGGCGTCCGTCGGGCGGAAGTGTTCAGCCGACCCCGACCTGCAGCAGGCGTCCGCCCGCGCCGTCCTCCAGCAGCCACAGCGAACCGTCGGGGCCCTGCTGCACGGCGCGGATCCGGTTCCCCAACGGGACGGTCTGGGTGGCGACGGCGCGGCCGTCCTCGAGGTCGACCCGGAGCAGCGCCTGGCCCGACAGCGCGCCCAGCAGCGCGTCCCCGCGCCACGCCGGCACGGCGTCCCCGGTGTAGAGCAGCAGCGATCCGGGCGACACCGACGGCGTCCACCAGGCCGACGGGGCGACGAACCCGTCGCCGTCGGCGTGGTCGGGGATCTCGCCGCCGCCGTAGTGCGAGCCGTTGGACGCCCGCGGCCAGCCGTAGTTGCCGCCCGGCTCGATCAGGTTGAGTTCGTCGCCGCCTTGGGGGCCCATCTCCGAGGCCCACAGCCTGCCGGCCTCGTCGAAGTCGAGCCCCAGCACGTTGCGGTGCCCGTAGCTCCAGATCGCCTCGGCACCCGGCCGGTCGGCGAACGGGTTGCCCGGCGCGGGGGTGCCGTCGGGCAGCAGCCGCAGGATCTTGCCCAGGGTGGTCGACAGGTCCTGGGCGGGCTCCATCTTCTGCCGGTCGCCCGAACTGACGAACAGGTGGGCGCCGTCGGGGGAGAACGCCAGTCGGTGGCTGAAGTGCCCACCGCCCGACGTCGGGGGTTGCCGCCAGATCGCCGTGAGACCGTCGAGTCGGGCGGCGTCGCCGTCGACGGTGAGGCGGCCCCGGCCGACGACCGCGCCGGACGCCGACCCGTCGCCCTCGACCCAACTCAGGTACACCGTGCCGTCCTCGGCGAAGGTCGGCCCCGGCACGACGTCGCCCAGTCCGCCCTGCCCTGCCACCCGGACGCGCGGCGTGCCCGCCACGGCCAGTTGCTTCCCGGACGCCGGGTCGATCAGGTGCAGGGCGCCGGTGCGCTCGGTGACGGCCAGCCAGGGCGTCCCCGGAAGGAAGGCCATCGCCCAGGGCTCGTCGAACGTGGCGCGCTCCGTCGTCATCACGGAGGGGGAGCCGTGCCGCCCGAGGTCCCGGTCGCTCCCGGCGACGGGGCCGTGACCGGCGGCGGCGACGGTGGGTTCGCGGGACCGGACGCGGTGCAGGCGGTCGCCGACAGCACGCCGGCCAGGGCCAGCGCGGACGCGGCGATCCGGGGGTTCATGTCCCGACGCTACCCGGACGCCCCCAATCCCCGGCAAGCCCCGGGACGCCGTTCGCCGCGGCCGCGCCCCAGGAGCGGCGAGATCGTTCCCCCTTGCGCTCGGCAAAACCCGGGTCTAACCTACAACCAAATGGTTGTATATGAAGGCTCCGAGGAGCAGACGAACCGGATCTTCCGGGCCCTGGCCGACCCGACGCGACGTGACATCGTCCGCCGGACGGTGTCGGGCGAGGCGTCGGTCTCGGAGCTGGCGGCGGCCTACGACATGTCGTTCGCCGCGGTGCAGAAGCACGTCGCGGTGCTCGAGGCGGCCGGGCTGGTCGCCAAGGAGCAGCGCGGACGCGAGCGCATCGTCCGCGGCCGACCCGAGGTGCTGCGGCACGTGCACGCCGTGCTCGACGAGCTCGAACTGCTGTGGCGCACCCGGATGCAGCAGCTGGACGACCTCTTCGCGCAGGAGGCCGAAGCCGACGCCGCCACCCGACCCCACGACGGCACGCCGCCGCCCCCCGTCCCCTGACCGATCGGCCCGCCGGAGAGCGACGGACCCACCACCATTCGGCCGACCCCGGCCATCACCCGAAGGAACCGACATGCCCATCACCGATGTCACCCGCGACCTCGACGCCCTCACGCTCACCGTGGTGGCCGAGTTCCCCGTCCCCGTGCAGCGCCTCTGGGACGCCTACACCGACCCGCGCCAGATCGAGAAGTTCTGGGGCCCGCCGACCTTCCCCGCCACCTTCACCCGCCACGACGCCCACGCCGGCGGGCGCAGCGACTACGTCATGACCGGCCCCGACGGCGAGCGCCACGGCGGCTACTGGGAGTGGCTGTCCGTGGACGCCCCCCGCTCCTTCGAGGTCGTCGACGGCTTCGCCGAGGCGGACGGCCGCCCGAACACCGACCTGCCCACGACCCGCGCCCGGTTCGCGTTCGAGCCGGCCGGGGCGGGGTCGCGCGTGACGTGCGTGTCGACCTTCGGGTCGTTGGCCGAACTCGAGCAACTCGTCGCCATGGGCATGGAGGAGGGCATGCGCGAGGCCATGGGGCAGATCGACGCCGTGGTGGCCGACCTGGCCTCCTTCGCGGCAGGGCGCGGCACCCAGACCCAGCTCCTCGACGACACCCGGGTGCGGATCACCCGCATCATCCGCGGGTCCGTCGAGGACGTCTGGCGCGCCCACCACGAGCCCGCCCTCATCCAGCGCTGGATGCGCGGCCCCGACGGCTGGGTCATGCCCGTCTGCGAGCTCGCCTCCGAGGTCGGCGGCACGTTCCGTCAGGAGTGGGAGACCGACGAGGGTGCCGACCGGTTCGGCTTCACGGGCACGCTGCTGGAGTCGACGCCCCCGTACCGCGAGGTGAGCACCGAGCAGATGATCGGCACCGACGGGCCGGGCACCGTGAACGAGCTCACGCTGACCCCGGTCGAGGGCGGCACGCTGCTCGCCCTGGTCATCACCTACCCCGACGCCGCGACGCGCGACGCGGTGCTGGCGACCGGGATGGCCGAGGGCATGGAGGCCGGCTACGCCCGCCTGGACGCCGAACTCCAGGCCGCCTGACCGGCTGATCCGAGCGGTCGGCCGGCCCCCGGTCGTCCGGCCGCTCATGCCACGGTCGACACGTGCGTCGGGTGCGGACGGAGCCCCGCCCGCACCCGACGCCCGCGGCCCGAACTACGCCGAGACCGGCCGGTTGCTGCGCAGGACGCCCTGGGGGTCCGTCGCCGCCTTGATCGCCTGCAGCCGCGCCCTGGTCGCGTCGTCCCACCAGGTGTTGGCCTCGTCGTGGCCCAGGAAGTTCATCGGCGTCCGACCCGCCGTCGACGTCGCGGCGCAGTCGGCGATCCGGCCCAGCCAGCCCGCGAACACGGGCTCGAGCTCGGGTGCCGGCAGCAGCGCGAACGCCGTCAGGGAGTACGGCTCGGCGATCGGGCCGTGGCTGCCCAGATCCACGGGCGGCTCCGCCAGGCGGCCGCCGAGCTGGCGGATCTGCACGATCGCGACCGGGCAGTCGCTCCCCGGCCCCACCGTCGCCTCCAGCGCGTCCGCCGTCGCCGCGTCGAGCTCGTTCAGCAGCGTGGACACCGACAGCACGGGCGTCGGGTCGACGGGCTCCTCGGCCAGGTGGGGGATCTGCTCGGGCCCCAGCGGGCCGACCGAGTCGCGGATGGCGCCCGGGATGGCGCGCAGCGGCGCGAGCAGGTCGTCCAGTTCGTCCGCCTCGCCGAGGTGCGCGACCGCGACCGTCACGAAGTGGCCGCCGCGCAGGGGTTCGGGGATCTCCGGCAGGGGCGGCAGCGCCATGGCGTGCCACCAGGCCGTGAAGGTGTCCGGCGCCCGCTCGCAGACCGCGCGGAAGGCGTCGAGCACCGGACGCAACCGGTCGATCGGCCACCACAGCTGCCCGCCGTGGATGACGGGGGCCGGGTGGAGGCGCAGTTCGAGCGACACGACCACGGCCAGGTCCCCGCCGCCGCCGCGCAGCGCCCAGAGCAGGTCGGGGTCCGCGGCGTCCACGTGCCGCAGCGTGCCGGTGCCGTCCACCACGTCGGCGGCGACGATGCTGTCGCAGCCCAGCCCGAAGGCCCGCCCGAACCAGCTCAGCCCGCCGGTCAGGGTGAGCCCGACCACGCTGGGGTCGGGGTTGGAGCCCGACAGGAAGGTCAGCCCCGTGCCGGCGAGGGCGGCGCCGAGCTCGCCGGCGTTGACGCCCGCGCCGATCCGGGCGGTCCGTCCCTCGACGTCGATGTCGATCCGATCCAGTGCGCGGGTGCGCAGCAGCAGGGAGCCGCTGACGTCGGCGCCGGCCCCGTGACCGCTGGGCTGGACGCAGACCTGGACGCCCTCGGCGCCGGCCCACTGCACGGCCCCCACGACGTCGTCGACGTCGTCGACCGCCAGGACGGCCAGCGGGCGCTGGTCGACGTTGAGGACCCACGGCGCGCGCACGCGGTCCCAGTCGGGGTGCTCGGGGGTGAACAGGTCGCCCGAGACGCGCAGGCGCAGGGCGTTCAGTGCCGCGGTCGACAGCGTCGGGCCGGGCGGTTCGAAGGTGTGGGACATGGGTGCTCCTCCCGATGGTGCGGCGGTCGCGCGCGCCGGCCGAGGGCTGGAGCCGCGCTGCTCGACTCGACTGCGCCGTGGCGGCGGGGTGTGGGCGTCGACGGTCCGAGGAGACGGGAGCGCTGCGCCACGGGTGAGCGGCTCAGCGTGCACGCGAACCATGGTGAGCGCCCTTGTCCCCGCGTGTCCTCCCCCGAAACGGGTGAGGAGGGCGGCAACACCGCGGGCGGGGTGCCCGAAGCACACGATCCCGGCGTGTCCGCGCGGTCGGAGCTGTCTCGGACAGCGCCGGTGGGGGCACGCCGTCCGGCCTACCATCGAAGGGTGACCGACGACTACTACGGACTCGACCTCCCCCTCGTGTACGCCGGCAAGGTGCGGCGGATGTACGCCCTGCCCGACGCCGAGCCGTCGGAGGAGCGGGGGACCGGCCGGTTCCTGATGGTCGCCACCGACTCGATCTCCGCGTTCGACCACGTCCTGAGCTCGATGATCATGGACAAGGGTGCCGTGCTGACCCGGATGAGCCTGTGGTGGTTCGACCAGCTCGGCGACATCGTGCCGAACCACGTGGTCTCCACCGACGTGCCGCCGCCCGTGTCCGGACGCGCCGTCGTCACGGAGCGCCTGGAGATGATCCCCGTCGAGTGCGTCGTCCGCGGCTACCTCACCGGCTCGGGCTGGGCCGAGTACAAGAAGTCCGGAACCGTCACCGGCATCGAGCTGCCCGCCGGACTGCGCGACGGCGACCGGCTGCCCGAGCCGATCTTCACCCCGGCCATCAAAGCCGAACTGGGGGAGCACGACGAGAACGTGCCCTTCGAGACGATCGTCGCGCTGCACGGTGCCGACACCGCCGAGGAACTGCGCCGGCTCTCGCTGGCGCTCTACTCCCGCGCGGAGGGGATCGCCCGCGAGCGCGGCGTCATCCTGGCCGACACCAAGTTCGAGTTCGGACGCCGCCCTGACGGCACGATCGTGCTGGCCGACGAGGTGCTCACGCCCGACTCGTCGCGGTTCTGGGACGCCGAGCGCTGGCATCCGGGCGGCGCGCAGCCCAGCTTCGACAAGCAGTTCGTCCGGGACTACCTCGCCGAGGAGTCCGGCTGGAACTCCGATTCCGACGTGCCGCCGCCCGCGCTGCCGGCGTCCGTGGTGGCCGCGACCCGCGACCGCTACGTCGAGGCGTACACCCGGCTGACGGGCCTGCCGTTCAACTGACGCCCACGGGGCGCCGGGTGGGCCGTGGCGAGCGGCGGTTCGGATAGGATCGCGGGCATGGCGCGAGTGATCGTTGACGTGATGCCCAAGCCGGAGATCCTTGACCCCCAGGGCAAGGCGGTCACCGGTGCCCTGCAGCGACTGGGTTTCACGGGCCTGACGGTCCGCCAGGGCAAGCGCTTCGAGATCGACGTGGACGGCGACGTGACGCCCGAGCGCCTCGACGAGATCCGGGACGCCGCCGAGAAGCTGCTGGCCAACACCGTGATCGAGGCCTTCGACGTCCGGGTGGACGCCGAATGACCCGCGTCGGCGTCGTCACCTTCCCGGGTTCCCTGGACGACCAGGACGCCCGCCGCGCCGTGACGCTCGCGGGGATGGAGGCCGTCCCGCTGTGGCACGCCGCCCACGACCTGGAGGGCGTGGACGCGGTGATCCTGCCCGGCGGCTTCTCCTACGGCGACTACCTGCGCTGCGGCGCCATCGCGCGCTTCAGCCCGATCATGACCGAGATCGTCGCCGCCGCGAACTCCGGCCTGCCGGTGCTGGGCATCTGCAACGGCTTCCAGGTGCTGTGCGAGTCGCACCTGCTCCCCGGCGCCCTCATCCGCAACGACCGCCGCACCTTCGTGTGCCGCGACCAGACCCTCAAGGTCGAGTCGCGCGACACGGTGTGGACGTGCGCGATGGAGGAGGGTCAGGAGATCGAGATCGTCCTGAAGAACGGCGAGGGCCGCTACATCGCCGACGACGAGACGCTGGCCCGCCTCGAGGGCGAGAACCAGGTGGTGTTCCGCTACCTCGGCGTGAACCCCAACGGCTCCTCCAACGACATCGCCGGCGTCACCAACGCCCGCGGCAACGTGGTGGGACTGATGCCGCACCCCGAGCACAACGTCGAGGCCCTCACCGGCCCCTCGCTGGACGGCCGGCTGTTCTTCGACAGCCTCACGCAGTTCCTCTCGGCGCGCGTCTGAGCCCACGCACCGACGCCCACGCACGCACGAAGGCCGCGCCCCCGCCGGGGCGCGGCCTTCGTCGTCCTAGACGCTGATGTCGTCGGAGTCGCTCAGCTTGAAGAACAGCAGCAGCGACAGCACGGTCGTGATCGTCAGGATCGTCGACAGGGCCGCGGCGGTGCCGTAGCTGGCCCGCATCACCTCGGTGAAGATCGCCACCGACATGGTCGCGGTCTTGCCGGTGTAGAGGATCAGCGTCGAGCTGAGCTCGTTGATGACCGTCACCCAGCTCAGCACCGCGCCCGACAGGACGCCGGGCAGCATGGCCGGCAGGGTGACCCGCACGAACGACTTCATCGGGCGGGCGCCGAGGCTGACGGCGGCCTCCTCGATGTTGGGGTTGATCTGGTGCAGGATCGCGGCCGAGGAGCGCACCGTGTACGGGACGCGGCGCACCACGTACATGATGACCAGGATGGCCACCGTCCCCGACAGCATGAGCGGTGGCCGGTTGAACGTCAGCAGCATCGTGATGCCCAGCACCGCGCCCGGGATCACGTAGGGGAACATGATGAACATGTCGAGGATCCGCGTCAGGATGTTCGCCCGCCGCACCGACACGTAGGCCACCAGGACGCCCACCACCACGATGATGACGATCGCCATCACGCCGAACAGGAAGGTGTTGATGACCGGGGTCATCATGCCGTCCAGCACCTGCCGGTAGCTCTCCAGGGAGAACCCGGGCACGAAGATGACGCCCTTGGTCTTCAGGAACGACGTGTACACCACGGTGAGCTGGGGCAGCGTGGCGACGAACACGATGATCCACAGGAACGCGTTCACCGCGACGGCGCGCCAGCCGTGCAGTTGCTTGGGCTTCATCGGGTTGAGCGCGCTCATCAGGAACTTGCGCCGGTTGCCCAGCCAGTTCTGCACCCAGAACACCACGCCGGCGATCACCATCAGGATCACCGAGATCGCGGCGGCGAAGTTGGAGCTGCCGCCCGTCTCGCCGACGAACTCGTTGTAGATCAGCACCGGGAGCACCGTGTAGCCCTCGCCGATCAGCTGCGGGGTGCCGTAGTCGGCGATGGCCCGCATGAACACGATGACGCTGCCGGCCAGGATCGTCGGCACGATGACGGGCAGGATCACCTTGGTGGCGGTCCGCCAGGCGGTCGCCCCCAGGCTCTCGGACGCCTCCCCGACCGACGCGTCCATCTTGCGCAGCGCGCCGCAGGCGTACAGGTACAGGTAGGGGAACAGCTTCAGCACGAACACCATGGCGATGCCGTTGAAGCCGTAGATCGACGGCATCTCGAAGCCGGTGGTGTCGGACAGGAACCGGGTCACGATGCCCGCCCGGCCGAACAGCAGGATCCACGCGTAGGCGCCGATGAAGGGGGGCGACAGCAGCGAGATGATGATCAGGATGTCCATGGTGCGCTGGAACCGGATCCTGAACCGGGTCACGAAGTAGGCCATCGGGACGGCGATCACGACCGTCCAGAACGTGACGACCAGCGTCACGACCAGGCTGTTGACCAGCGCGCTGCGGTAGTACTCCCGGCCGAAGAACTTCGCGAAGTTGTCCAGCGTCCAGGTGTGGGTCTCGGGGTCCTGGAAGCCCGAGACGATCAGCGTGACGAGCGGGTAGACCAGGAACAGCCCGAAGCCGGCGAACGCCGCCCAGGTCACCCAGGTCCAGAAGTCAGGACGCCGCCGCTGCCCGATCGTTGCCGACGACATTGCTGGTCACCCCCTCGATGAGGGTGCGGCCGGATCCGTCGAAGACGTTGACGGCCCGGGCGTCCAGGCCGAGGTCGATGCTGTCGCCGATCTCGAACAGCCGCGTCCCGAAGTCGGCGCTCTGGTTGACCAGGAACTCCCGGCCGTGGGGGTCGTCGAGGATGTACTGGACGTGCGCGCCGAGGAACTGCCGCAGCCGCACGGTCCCGGACAGTCCGGTGGGGGAGTCGGCCACCACGAAGTTCTCGGGGCGGACGCTCACGACAACCTCGTCGCCGGCGGCGACGTCGGCCCGCAGGGTGTCCAGCGCCAGGGTGTAGCCGCCTGCCAACCGCAGCCCGCCGCGTCCGCCCGCGTTCTCCAGGACGGTGGCGTCGAAGCTGTTGGAGTGGCCCACGAAGCCGGCGACGAACTGGTTGAACGGGCGCCGGTAGATCGCCTCGGGGCTCGCGATCTGCTGGATCTCACCCGCGTTCATGACCGCGATCCGGTCGGAGACCGACAGGGCCTCCTCCTGGTCGTGGGTGACGTAGACGGTGGTGATGCCGATCTCGCGCTGGATGTCGGCGATCGCCTGCCGGATCTCGATGCGCAGCTTGGCGTCCAGGTTCGACAGCGGCTCGTCCATGAGCAGCACCTGCGGGTTGATCACGATGGCCCGGGCCAGCGCGATGCGCTGCTGCTGGCCGCCCGACAGGTTCTCGGGGAACCGCTTGGCCAGGTGCTCCATCTTCACCTTGGCCAGCATCTCCAGGGTCCGGCGCTCGGCGTCCGTCTTGGGCACCTTGCGGTTCTCCAGGCCGAACATGACGTTCTTCTCCACCGTCATGGAGGGGAAGATCGCGTAGTTCTGGAAGACCATGCCGTAGTCGCGCTTGTAGACGGGCACATCGTTGATGACCTGGTCGCCGAACGCGATGGTGCCGCGCTCGATGTCGATGAAGCCCGCGATCATGCGCAGCAGCGTGGTCTTGCCGCAGCCGCTGGGGCCCAGGAGGGTGAAGAACTCGCCGTCGTGGATGTCGGCGGACAGGTCGGGGATGACGACCGTGTCCCCGTATCGCTTGGTGATGTTGCGGATGGTGATGGGAACGCTCACGGTGTCCTCGGCTCGGGTCGGCTCCGCCGGGGCCGGGAATGACCCCGGCGGAGCGGGAAACGGTGGTGGAAGGAAGCCGTCGGCTACTTGGTGAACAGGTCCATGAAACGGTCCTTGACCTTGGAGCCGTTCGCGTCCATCCAGGCCTTGTTCTCGGCCACGACCTTGAGCGTGTCGAGCGCGGGGAAGTTCTTCTGCGTCACGTCGGCGCGGACGGTGCGCAGGCCGTATTCCTCCATCTTCGACTGGTAGTCCTTGCCGGTGAGGAAGTTGATGAAGGCCTTGCCGTTGTCGGTGTTCTTGCCGTTCTTGATGAGCATCACGTAATCGGCCAGAACCATCGTCCCCTCCTGGGGGTAGACGGTCTTGATCTCGGGCTGGACGGCCGCGTACTTCACCGCGTTGGTCTCGTTGGTGATGCCGACCGCGTACTCGCCGGTGCTCACCATGTTGAACACGTTGGAGGAACTGCCCTGCATCTTGTTGTCCAACTGCTTGGCGAACTTCTCGACGTACGCCCAGCCGTCCTCGGGGTTGCCGTTGCCCATGGCGTGCAGCATGTTGACGATCTGGGACAGGGAACTGGACGACTTGGCGGGGTCGGCGAACGCGATCTTGCCCTTCAGCGCCGGGTCGAGCAGCGACGCCCAGCCGTCGACGGTGGCGCCGCCGGTCTGCTTGGTGTTGACCATGATCGAGTTGAGCATGATCGAGAACGGCACGAGGCGCTTGTCGCCGCCGGCCTTGGACTGGTAGTCGGGCAGGAAGGACGCGTCGTCGGCCGGGACGAACTCGGCGAAGCTGGCCAGCGCGGGCGCCACGGACTGCCCCAGGCCACCCCACTGCACGTCGGCCAGCGGGTTCGCGCCCTCGGCCTGGATCCGCTTGATGAGCTCGCCGGTGCCCGCGCTGACGACCTCGACCTCGTAGCCGGACTTCTTGAAGGCGGCCACGGCGGGCTCGTACTGGTCCTTCGGCGAGGACGTGTACAGGCTCAGCACCTTGGAGCCGCCGGCGGGGGCGCCGCCGCCGGTGCCGCCCGTGGCGGGGGTGCCGTTGTCGGAGGAACAGCCGGCCACGACCAGCCCGCCGGCGACGCCGCCGGCCATCATCAGGAACGTTCTGCGCTTCATCGTGAAACCCCTTGTGAAATCAGAGTGGACGCCCAGCCCTCGGCTTCGGGGGCGGGCGGTACTCGGATTCTAGAAAGGGCGAGAATGCGGCCGATAGTGGCCGGGAATGCGCCGGCGTCACGGTTTGGTGATGCACGTCACGAAGGGGCCGTCCGCGATCACGCGCCGATCACGGACGGCCTCGTCGAGGCGGGGGAGTGCTCAGCGTTCGGCGATGGAGAGGCGCTGGTACAGCGGGTGCCCGGGGGCCAGGGCGAGCAGCGCCTCGGCGCCGTCGATCCCCTCCCCGACGGGGGCGGTCAGGGCGAACGTCGGCCACTGCAGCGTCAGGTAGTCGGTGAAGCGTCGCCGAACCCGGTCGCTGCGGAACACCCCGCCGATCGCGGCGACGCGTGGCACGGTCCGGCCGCCCAGGTGGACGCGCTGCAGGGCCGCCTGCACGGACTCCGACAGGTGGGCGGCGGCCTTGTCCAGGATGTTGCCGGCGACCCGGTCGGACGCCGCGAGCTGGTTGACCTGCGCGGAGAACGCCGCGATCCGCGCCACCCGGTCGGGGTCGCCCTGCAGTTCCAGGTAGGCGTTCTCCAGGTCGGGGAACTGCTCGGCCAGCAACGCGGTCAGGCCGGTCATCTGCCGCCGGCCGTCGTAGCCGCGCATCGCGGCCTCCATGGCGGTGCGGCCGATCCAGTACGCGGAGCCGGCGTCGCCGATCAGGTTGCCCCAGCCGTCCACGCGCGCGGCGTCCCGGGGCCCGACCGCGAGGCAGATGGTGCCGGTCCCGGCCGCGATCACGCACCCCTCGCCGTCGCCGAGCGCCCCGAGGTAGCTGGTGATCGAGTCGTGCGCGACGATCACGCGCCGGACGCCGGCGTCCACCAGCAGGGCCAGCAGGTCGTGCGCCGTCTCGCGCCCCAGGCCGGACGAGCCGATCGCGACGGTGTCCACCGGGGCGCCCGCGGCGTCCAGGCCGGCGCGCACGAACGACTCCCACTGCGACGCCAGCGGCGTCGAGGTGCGGACACCAGGCAGGGTCAGGTCGCCGCGGTCCGGGACCCCGACGAAGCGGACGCGGGTCGAGGACTGCCCCGCGTCGAGGGCGAGTGCTGCGACCTGCACGGTCATGGGCGACCTCCCGTTGTCTAGGGGTGCGACCCCGAACGGCGGGGCACCCATCACGCTACCGTCCGGCGGCGCGCGCGTCAGGCCCCCGTCCGGTTCCGGGGGAGCGGGCGCGGGCGCCGCGGGTCGGCGCGGCACGGTAGATTGAGCGGCGTGGTTGACACGGTAGAGAACGCTTGGGCCACCCCCGACGCAGAGCAGCCCTGGGCCGAGCTGGGCCTGAAGGCCGACGAGTACGCGCGCATCAAGGAGATCCTCGGCCGCCGCCCCACCGGGTGCGAACTGGCGATGTACTCCGTGATGTGGTCGGAGCACTGCTCGTACAAGTCGTCCAAGAAGCACCTGTCCCGGTTCGGGGTCCTCGGCGATCAGACCCCGCGCGGTCCGCTGCTGGCCGGCATCGGTGAGCAGGCGGGCGTCGTCGACATCGGCGGCGACTGGGCGGTGACGTTCAAGATCGAGTCCCACAACCACCCCTCCTACGTGGAGCCGTACCAGGGCGCCGCCACCGGCGTGGGCGGCATCGTGCGCGACATCCTCGCCATGGGCGCCCGCCCGATCGGCGTGATGGACCCGCTGCGGTTCGGCCCGCTGGATGCCCCCGACACCCTCCGCGTGCTGCCGGGCATCGTGTCCGGCATCAGCGGCTACGGCAACTGTCTGGGGCTGCCGAACATCGGCGGCGAGGTGCTGTTCGACGCCACCTACGCGGGCAACCCGCTGGTCAACGCGCTGTGCGTCGGCGTCCTCAAGCACGACGACCTCAAGCTGGCCAAGGCGACCGGCCTGGGCAACAAGGTCATCATGTACGGCGCCGCCACCGGCGGCGACGGCATCGGCGGGGCCTCCATCCTGGCCTCCGAGACCTTCGACGCCGACGGGCCCGCCAAGCGTCCCAGCGTCCAGGTGGGGGACCCCTTCATGGAGAAGCTGCTCATCGAGTGCACGCTGGAGCTGTTCGCCGCGGGGATCATCACCGGCATCCAGGACTTCGGCGCCGCCGGCATCTCGTGCGCCACCTCCGAGCTGGCCAGCGCCGGCGACGGCGGCATGCACGTCGATCTCGACACCGTCGTGCTGCGCGACCCGACGCTCTCGCCCGAGGAGATCCTCATGAGCGAGAGCCAGGAGCGCATGATGGCGGTCGTGCGCCCCGAGGACGTCGACACCTTCCTGGGCATCTGCGCCAAGTGGGACGTGCTCGCCACCGTGGTCGGCGAGGTCATCGAGGGCGACCGGCTGTTCATCGACTACCACGGTGAGCGCGTCGTGGACGTCGACCCCCGCACCGTCGCGCACGACGGGCCCGTCTACGACCGGCCCTCGGCGCGTCCGACCTGGATCGACGCCCTCAACGCCGACCGCGCCGAGGACCTGCCGCGCGCGGCGTCCGGCGCCGAGTTGGCGGAGGAACTGCTGACGCTGGTCGGCTCGCCGAACCAGGCCGACAAGAGCTGGATCACCGACCAGTACGACCGCTACGTGCGCGGCAACAGCGTGCTCGCGCAGCCCGAGAACTCCGGGATGCTCCGCATCGACGAGGAGACCGGGCTGGGCATCGCCCTGGCCACCGACAACAACCCGCGGTTCTGCCTGCTCAACCCCTACCTGGGCGCGCAGTTGGCGCTGTCGGAGTCCTACCGCAACGTCGCCGCGTCCGGCGCGGAGCCCGTCGCCATCACCGACTGCCTCAACTTCGGCTCGCCCGAGGACCCCGACGTGATGTGGCAGTTCATCGAGTCGATCATGGGGCTGGTGGACGGCTGCCGCGAGCTCGGCACCCCCGTCACCGGCGGCAACGTGAGCTTCTACAACCAGACCGACGGCGTGAACATCCACCCGACGCCCGTGGTCGGCATGCTCGGCGTGATCGACGACGTCGCCGACCGGGCGCCGATGGGCTTCGCCTACCCCGGGGACGCCGTGCTGCTGCTGGGGGAGACCCGCGACGAGCTGTCGGGGTCGTCCTGGGCCGACGCGGTGCACAGCCACCTGGGCGGCATGCCCCCCATGCCGAACCTCGCCGCGGAGAAGGCGCTCGGACGCGTCCTGATCGAGGCGTCCAAGCGCGGGCTGCTGAGCTCGGCGCACGACCTGTCCGACGGCGGACTGGCCCAGAGCCTGGTCGAGTCGTCGCTGCGCAACGGGCTCGGCGTCTCCCTGACGCTGCCCGCGGGCGACACGACGACGTGGCTGTTCTCGGAGTCCCCGGCGCGCGCCCTGGTCTCGCTGTCCGGCGAGCACTACGCGGCGTTCGCCGAGTTGTGCGCCGGTGCCGGCGTCCCGGTGACGCGGCTGGGCGAGGTCACCGGCGAGGGCGTCCTGGAGGTGCACGGCCAGTTCACGCTGCCGCTGGAGCAGATCCGCGCGCGCTGGGAGGCGCCGATCCGCGACGCCATGGCGGCGCACTAGATCATGGGCGACCCGCGGGAGCCGGGCGGGCAGGCGTCCCCTGACCGTCCCGACCCCGTGCCTCCGCAGCCGGGGGCGTCGCCGCAGTATCCGGGGCAGGGCTGGCGCCCGCAGCCGCCGGCGCCGCAGCAGCCGCCGTACGCCGGGCACCCCGGCCAGGGATCGCCGTACGGCGGGCACCTCGGCCAGGGATCCGCGCCGTGGGGTGCTCCCGCGCCGCAGCCGGCCCCGTCGTCGGGGACGCCGCCGTGGGGTGCGCCGACGCCGCACTCGGCCCCGCCGTCCGGTGCCGGGCCCTGGGGTGCGCCCGCGCCGCACCGGGCCCCGTCGTCCGGCGCCGAGCCGTGGGGCGCGTCCGCTCCGCAGCCGGCCCCGCCGCCCGGCGCCCGGCCGTGGGGCGCGTCAGCTCCGCAGCCGGCCCCGTCGTCGGGGATGCCACCCTGGGGTGCCCCCGCGCCGGCCCCCGGCGCCCCGGACGCCTGGCAGCGTGCGGCTTGGCCCGCGCAGGGCTCCGGCCGGGTCGAGCCGGCGACCCCCGCCGACGCGCCCTACGCGGGCGACGTGCTGTGGCGGCACGACCAGCATCAGGGCTACGGCGATCTGCACCTGCCCGTCGACCGGAACGATCCCTGGGCCGGCGCGCCGCTGCGGGGCGCGGAGCGGTTCGCCGTCCCGGCCGCGCACTGGACGCCGCTGGTCAGCACCTGGATCGGCCCGACGATCCTCCTGCTCACCGTGGGGGAGACCGACCTGCGGGTGCGCGAGCACGCCCGCGCGTCGCTGAACTTCGAGATCACGATGGCCCTGCTCCTGCTGTTGGCGTCGCTGACGCTCGCGGTCGGGTGGGCCGTCGGGTTCGTGCTGGTCCCCCTCGTGGTCGGCTTCTGGCTCGTGGCGCGCGTGGTCGCGACCGTGCGCGCCGGACGCGGCCGGCTCGTCCGCTACCGGGGCGCCCTCCCGGTCATCCGGTAGCCCGGGCGTGGCGATAACGCCGCTATGATGGCCCGCGTGAGTAGCACGACGACCCCGCGGCGAGCGCTGCTGGCGCCCCAGGGGCCGCGGCGGCGCACGCGCCCCGCCCTGGTCGTCCTCGGGCTGGCGTTCCTGCTCCTGGGCGGCGGCGTGCTGGGCTGGAGCGTCTACCAGCTCTACTTCGACCCGCTGGTCGACCCCCGGGTCGCGCAGGCGGAGGTGTCGGACCTCCGCGACGAGTGGCAGCGGCAGCCGGTGGACGGCAAGCCGATCCCCGGCGAGGCGATGGCCCTGCTGCGCATCCCCGGCTTCGGTGAGTCCTTCGAGCAGCCCGTCCTCGCGGGCACGACCCAGGCGACGCTGAAGAAGGGGCTGGGCTGGTTCGACAACACGGCCGAGGCGGGCCAGGTCGGGAACTTCGCCGTGGCCGGACACCGCGGCTCCAAGGGGCCCTTCGCCCCGATCATGACGCTCAACAAGGGTGACAAGGTCGTCGTCGAGACCCGCACCGCGATCTACACCTACGAGCTGACCAACAACCCCCGCGACATCACGGTCAAGAGCAGCGAGATCTGGGTGCTGGACCCCGTGCCCGGCGAGCCCGCCGCCATCCCCACCGAGCCCCTGCTCACGCTGGTCACGTGCGAGGACCTGTTCCACTCGCCCGACCGCACGATCAGCTTCGGCCGGCTGGTCGACACCCAGGCCAAGAAGCAGCCCTGACCGCCGACGGACCGCTGTTCCGCCAGCCGGTAGACTCCCGTCACGTGACCTGTACGGACGCTGTGCGCTTCGACCCCGTCGGTGACCCCAAACCCAATGAGGAATGTGGGGTGTTCGGCGTGTGGGCGCCGGGCGAGGAGGTCGCCAAGCTCACCTACTACGGCCTGTTCGCGCTGCAGCACCGCGGCCAGGAGTCGGCCGGCATGGCGGTCAGCAACGGCGACCGCATCATGGTGTTCAAGGACATGGGGCTCGTCTCCCAGGTGTTCGACGAGCCGACGCTCAACTCCCTGACCGGGCACCTGGCCATCGGGCACGACCGCTACTCCACGACCGGCGCGTCGGTGTGGAAGAACGCGCAGCCCACCTTCCGTTCGACGCACAACGGCGGGCTGGCGCTGGCCCACAACGGCAACCTGACCAACACCGAGGAACTGGAGGCCTGGCTGCGCTCGCGCGACGAGCACGCCAAGATCATCGCCAAGGACTCGATGGACTCCACCAACGACACCTCGCTGGTGACCGCGCTGCTGGCGACCTTCCCCGGCACCACCTGGGACGCCGCGCTCAACGTGCTGCCGCGGCTCGAGGGTGCCTTCTGCTTCACCTTCATGGACTCCTCGGCGCTGTACGCCGCCCGCGACCCCCAGGGCATCCGCCCCCTGGTGCTGGGACGCCTCGAGCGCGGCTGGGTCGTCGCGTCCGAGACCGCGGCGCTCGACATCGTGGGCGCGACGTTCATCCGCGAGGTCGAGCCCGGCGAGCTGATCGCCATCGACTCCGGCGGCCTGCGCTCGGTGCGCTTCGCCGAGGCCAACCCGAAGGGCTGCCTGTTCGAGTACGTCTACCTGGCGCGCCCCGACACCGTCATCGCCGACCGCCGCGTCCACTCGGTGCGGGTGGAGATCGGCCGGACGCTGGCCATGGAGGCCCCGGTGGACGCCGACCTGGTGATCCCCACCCCCGAGTCGGGCATCCCCAGCGCCATCGGCTACGCGGAGGCGTCCGGCATCCCCTACGGGCTCGGGCTGGTCAAGAACTCCTACGTGGGGCGCACGTTCATCGAGCCCTCCCAGACGATCCGTCAGCTCGGCATCCGGCTCAAGCTCAACCCCATCCGGGACGTCATCGAGGGCAAGCGGCTCGTCGTGGTCGACGACTCGATCGTGCGCGGCAACACCCAGCGCGCGCTGGTGAAGATGCTGCGCGAGGCGGGCGCCGCCGAGGTGCACGTCCGGATCAGCTCGCCGCCCGTGGAGTGGCCCTGCTTCTACGGCATCGACTTCGCCACCCGCGCCGAGTTGATCGCGCCCGGCATGTCGACCGAGGAGATCTGCCGCTCGATCGGCGCGGACTCGCTGGCCTACATCAGCCTGGAGGGGCTCGTCGCCTCCACGGGCGTCCCGAAGCGGCGGCTGTGCCGCGCGTGCTTCGACGGGCAGTATCCGTTGCCGGTGCCCGCCGGCGTCGCCGAGGAGATGCGCCTCAACGTGCAGCAGGAGGAGACCGATGAGTGAGCCCACCAGCGCCTACGCCGCGGCCGGCGTGGACATCGAGGCCGGGGACCGCGCCGTCGAACTGATGAAGGCCCACGTGGCCCGCACGCGGCGTCCCGAGGTGCTGGGCGGCCTGGGCGGCTTCGCCGGCTTCTTCGACGCCTCCGCCTTCAAGAACTACGACCACCCGGTGCTCGCCACGTCCACCGACGGCGTCGGCACCAAGGTCGCGATCGCGCAGGCGCTCGACAAGCACGACACGATCGGCTTCGACCTCATCGGGATGCTCGTGGACGACCTGGTCGTCGTCGGCGCCGAGCCGCTGTTCGTCACCGACTACATCGCAACCGGCAAGGTCGTCCCCGAGCGGATCGCCGCGATCGTGCAGGGCATCGCCGCCGCGTGCGAGGCCGCGGGTGCGTCGCTGCTCGGCGGCGAGACCGCCGAACACCCCGGCCTGCTGGACCCCGACGAGTACGACATCGCCGGCGCCACGACCGGCGTCGTCGAGCGCGACAGGATCCTCGGCCCCGACCGCGTCCGCCCCGGCGACGTGGTGCTGGGCCTGGCGGCGTCCGGGCTGCACTCGAACGGCTACTCGCTGGTGCGGCACGTGCTGCTCGAGCGGGCGGGCTGGGCGCTGGACCGCGACGTCCCCGAACTGGATCGGACGCTGGGGGAGGAACTCCTGACCCCCACGCGCGTCTACGCCCGCGACATCCTCGCCCTGATCGACACCGCCCCCGTGCACGCGATCAGCCACATCACCGGCGGCGGCCTGGCCAACAACCTCGTGCGGGTGCTGCCCGCGGGCGTCCGCGCGACGCTGCGGCGCGACTCCTGGACGCCGGCCCCGATCTTCTCGCTCGTGCAGCAGGTCGGAGGGGTCTCGCAGGCCGACATCGAGGCCACCCTGAACATGGGCGTCGGCATGGCGCTCGTCGTCCCGCAGGACTCGGTGGACGCCCTCGCGCGGGAGGCGTCCGAGCGCGGGCTGGACCCGTGGGTGATGGGGAGGTCTCGGCCGCCGAGGGCGAGGCCACGGTCGCGTTGGTCGGCGAGCACGGCGGCGCGTAGCCGGTCCCACCCGGGTCGGTATCGACCCTGGTCGCGGGTCCGCTCGGCACCGGTTCCTCGCGCAGGTCCGGCGTGTCCATGCCCGCCCGTCGGCTTTGTCCACGCCTCGAACTCGGGTACCATCGGCGTCACGAACAGAACCTCACGCGGCTAGACCGCCATGAAGCTAAGGGGGTCGACCCGGACATGGGGCGCGGCCGTGCAAAGGCGAAGCAGACCAAGGTCGCTCGCGATCTGAAGTACCGTACCTTCGACACCGATTTCTCCTCCCTGGAGCGTGAGCTCCGCGGTGGCCAGTCGCCGTACGGCGCCTCCGCCGCCGAGGACGACGTCGACGACACCGAGGACGAATACGACGACGATCCGTACGCGGACGACGACGACGAAGCCGACGATGACGACGCTGCAGGACGCGGCGGGTACTGATCGACCACACCCCCAACGGTGGCGACCCGATCCTCTGGAGGGGTTCGAGCACCGCGATCTGCCCCTGACCGCGCAGCCGCTTCCGGGTGAGTCCCTCGATCCACTGGTCGGCACGCTGATCCGACGCTCCGATCCGGAGTTGCGGCGCAGCGCGCGGGCCGTGCTGCACGTGCACGGGTGGAACGACTACTTCTTCCACCCGCACGTCGCCGAGTTCTACGAGGCGCAGGGTTACGCGTTCTACGCGCTCGACCTGCGCCGCTACGGCCGCAGCCTGCGCGCGGGGCAGTTCCACGGGTACATCGACGACCTCGACGACTACCGCGAGGAGATTGACGGCGCCGTCGCGGCGATCCGGCGCGAGCACTCCCACCTGGTCCTCACGGGCCACTCCACGGGCGGGCTGATCACGACGCTGTGGGCGGGCGACCGCCCGGGGCGGATCGACGCCCTGGTCCTCAACTCGCCGTGGCTCGACATGTGGGGGCCGGTGGGCATCGGAAGCCTCATGCGCCCGATCGTGGGCCCGATCGGCAAGCGGAACCCGACGTCCCCGCTGAAGATGCCGGAGGGTGAGGAGCCGATCTACGCGATGGCCACGCACGTCGACTTCGGCGGCGAGTGGAACTACTCCCTGGACTGGAAGTCCGCCGGCTCGGAGGTCGTCCGCCTCGGCTGGGTGCGGGCCATCCTCAACGGTCACGCCCGCGTCGCCCGCGGCCTGCCGATCGACTGCCCGGTGCTGGTGACGATCTCCGCCCGGACGGCCTTCCTGCGGCGCTACAGCGAGGAGGCCAGGACCGCCGACGTCGTGCTGAACGTGGACCGGATCGCCGCAGCGTCCTGGCACCTGGGGGACGCCGTGACGCTGATCCGCATCGAGGGCGGCATGCACGACCTGAGCCTGTCCCTGCCCGAGCCACGGCAGCGCTGGTTCGACGCCGTGGCGACGTGGCTGCACGCCTACGGCCCGAGCGCCTGAGCGGCGCGGCCCGGAGCTGCCGGCGATCCCGCGCCCGGGACGCCCGCCGCTGGCGGCGGCCGCGCACAGCGTCTGCGGGAAGGCCCTGATCCGCGGCGGGGATGAAGAAAACCGCCGGCGAGGGACTCGCGCGGCGGTGGTGAAGCAACGGTGGAACGGTGGTGGCCAGGACCGGGGTCGAACCGGTGACCTTCCACTTTTCAGGCGGACGCTCGTACCAACTGAGCTACCTGGCCATTGCCTCTACGGCAGCGACCCCGACGGGACTCGAACCCGCGACCTCCGCCGTGACAGGGCGGCGCGCTAACCAACTGCGCTACGGGGCCTTACATGAAGGCCGCTGCCCTTTCGGACAGCTTGAGAAGCATAACCCAGGTGGGGTCCAGGTGTGAAATCGGCCTCGCAACCAGCGCCCCGGCGGCGGATTCCTCGTCGCCGCGCTGGTGCGGCGCGTGGCGTGCGCCTCGGGATCGTGGTGCTGGTCGTTGAGGAGCGTCATGTCCATGGTTCACGAAGCCTCGTCGAGCCCCCACGCGAAGGCCGCCCGCCGTGGCGCCGCGGCAGCAGCACGGGTGCGGGTGGGGCGTCGCGCTCGAGCGCACACCTGGGGCGGGGCACAAAAGTTCGACGGCCCCGCCGGACTCAGTCCGACGGGGCCGTCACCTGGCATCCCCAACGGGATTCGAACCCGTGTTGCCGCCGTGAAAGGGCGGAGTCCTGGGCCACTAGACGATGGGGACAGGCGTGGACAGCATAGGGCACGCCGGGCGCGCGCCCCAAGTCCACAGGGGGCGTCCCCTCAGGACTCCGGCCGCTCCCGGCGGGCGGCGTCCACGGTCGCGCGGGCGCCGTCGAGCCAGGCCTGGCAGCGGGCCGCGAGCTTCTCGCCCCGCTCCCACAGCGCCATCGACTCCGACAGCGGAACCTTGCCCGATTCCAGTTGCTGCACCACCTGCACCAACTGCTCGCGGGCGGCCTCGTAGCTGAGCTCCTGCTCGCCGGTGGGTGCCTGGGTCATGCGTCCTCCTCGGTGTCGGGATCGTGGTCATGCGGTTCGACGTCGACGACCGCGGCGGCGATGTCGCCGTCCATCAGCCGGGCGACGATGATCTCGTCGGGCTCCACCTGCTCGATGGAGGTCACGGTGCGGCCGTCGTCGGTGGTCAGGATGGCGTAGCCCCGCTGCAGCGTGGCCTGCGGCGACAGCGCCCGGATGCGCGCGATGGTGTGGCCCACGGCGTCCTGCTCGCGCTCGAGCGTCCGGGTGATGCCGCGGCGCAGGCGCCCGGCGAGGTCGTCCAGCCGCTCGGCCTGCAGCGCCAGCGCGCCGCCGGGGTCGCGCAGCACCGGTCGCGAGCGCAGGTCGTCGAGGCGCTGCTGCTCGGTGAGGACGCGGCGGGTGATCGCGCCGCGCAGCCGGCTGAGCCCGGTCGCGATGACCTGGGCCTCCGCGACGGCGTCCGGGACGACGAGCTTGGCCGCATCCGTGGGCGTGGACGCGCGGACGTCGGCGACCAGGTCGAGGATCGGGGTGTCGGTCTCGTGCCCGATCGCGGACACGACGGGGGTGCGGCAGTGGAACACCGCGCGGGCGAGGGTCTCGTCGCTGAAGGGGAGCAGGTCCTCCATGGAGCCTCCGCCGCGGGCGATGATGATCGTCTCGACGTGGTCGAGCCCGTCGAGGTGGCGCAACGCGGCCATCACCTGCTCGACGGTCTTCGGGCCCTGCACCAGCACGTGCGAGACCTCGACCCGGGCGGCCGGCCAACGCCGGGAGATGTGCTCGAGGACGTCGCGCTCGGCCGCCGAGTCCTTGCCGGTGATCAGGCCGATCGCGGCGGGCAGGAACGGCAGTCGCCGCTTGCGGTCGGGCTGAACAGCCCCTCGGCCTGCAGCGCCCGCTTGCGCTGCTCGAGGTGCGCCAGCAGCCGGCCCTCGCCGGAGGGGCGCAGGTCGCGGCACTCGAACGTCAGCGAGCCGCTGCCCTGGAACACGGTGGCGCGCACGTGGGCGGCGACGAGGGTGCCCTCGGTGAGCGGCCCGGCGGCGTCCAGGGTGGCCGTGGAGACCGACACCTGGACGCTGACGTCGGCGAGCTTGTCGCGCAGCGTCAGGAAGTGGACGCTGTGGCCGGCGCGGCGCTTGAGCTGGACGATCTGCCCCTCCACCCAGACCGGCCCGGTGCGCTCGACCCAGCCCTTGAGGGCGGTGACCACGGCCCTCAGCGGCTGCGGGGATTCGGGAGAGCTGTCCAACGGCACGGCGCCAGCCTAGGGGGCGCGGCGGACGTTTTCGTCCTCGGGGTGCGTCAGGGGCGGAGAGGGCCGCCCGGCAGGCTCAGGGGGCGGGGTCGAAGAGGGCGACGAGCCGGGCCACCGCGGCCGGATCGCCCGCGACGTCCACGCCCGCCTCGGCCGGCTCCGCGGCCTCGTACAGCACGCGCGTCCAGGCGGTGGAGTCGGCGACGACCCGGGCGTCCGGCTCGGGGACCGTGCCGCGGCGCACCGTGAGGCCGGCGGCGTCCACGCGAGCGACGTAGTCGTAGCCGGGGTCACCATCGCGTCGCCAGACTGGCCCTTCGCGCGTTCTGCGTATCGTCCGCTGGCTGGGCATGCCCGTCCGAGTCGCCCCCGTTTGTGGCAGTTGCCCCCGTAGCAAAGGGGGCGTCTGCCGCGAACGGGGGCGACTCGTTGCGAACGGGGGCGACTCGTTGCGAACGGGGGCGACTCGTTGCGAACGGGGGCGACTCGTTGCGAACGGGGGCGGCTGGTTGCGAGCGGGGGCGACTGGGTGTGGACCGGAGGGCTGGCCGCGCCGAGGCGGCTGCCCTGTGTCGGGTCCTCGACGCGGGCCTACCCCAGGAAGGCCGGGGGCAGGATGCCCTGGGAGGCCAGGCCGGCGATGATCGCCGCGGCCACCACGCCGACGAGCACCAGGTCCCCGGCGCCCAGGGGGACGGGGCGCCAGACCGTGCGCGGCCCGTCCGCCAGCCCGCGGGACTCCAGCGCCAGGGCGATCCGCTCCGCCGAGCGCACCGAGGTCGTCAGCAGCGCGAACGCGCAGCGCCCCCATCCGCGGGCGCCCAGCCGGGGGCGTCCGTCGCGTCCCAGGGGAGCGCGGACCGCGTGGGCCGCCCGGATCGTCGCCCAGCGCGCGGGCATCGCGCCGAGCATCCGATGGCCGGCGAGGATCGCGTAGGCGTAGCGCGGGCTCAGACGCACCCGCAGCAGCAGGCTCACCATCAGGTCGCGCGGCGGCGTCGTCGCCAGGAACCCGAGCGTCAGGACGCCGATCAGCAGTCCGCGCAGGGCCAGGGCGATCCCGATGCTCAGTCCCTCGTACGTCACCCGGATCGGCGCACCGGGCCAGATCTCCGTCCCCGGGCGGCTCAGCGCGTTCACCGACACGAGTCCGACCGCGAACAGGACGAACGGCGCCTGCCCGAGCAGCAGGGTCCGCGCCGGCATCCGGGCGGTGGCGAGCACGCCGACCAGCGCGAGCAGGTACCAGCCGGCGAGCGGGGCAGGGTCGAACATCACCAGGGTGATCAGGGACACACCCAGCAGGACGCCCACCTTCACGGTCGGTTCGCGCCGCGCGAGCCACGCGGCCGGCGCGCCGTGGTGGGCCGCGGCCGGAGGCTGTGGGGTGCTCACGGGACCTCCTCCCGGACAGTGGTCTGCCCACGGGTGCCGTTCTGGACGGTGCGGGGCGCCTCGGTCTGTTCGCCGGGTGGTGCCGCGCGCCCGCGGTCGGCTCCCGCCGTGGTGCGTGCCAGTTCCACGGTCCTGTCGTCGAGGTCGGCCAGCAGGTCGCGCAGTTCGCGTGGCCCCGCGGACGCCTCCGCGACCCGCAGCAGCAGGTGCGGCGGGCGCAGCCGGGCCCGGTCGAGGAGGACGCGGTCCCGGAGCAGTTCGTGTGGGGTCGCGGCGGCGAGCAGCGTGCCCTCGCCCACCACGAGGACGCGGTCGGCGTGCGCGGCGACCGCGCGCAGGTCGTGGCTCGAGAACAACACCCCCTGGCCGGCGTCGGCTGCCGCCCGCAGCGCGCGCATGGTGGTCAGCGCCGCGAGCCGGTCGAGGCCGAACGCGGGTTCGTCGGCCAGCAGGTGCGGGCGCCGATGCAGCAGCATCGCCGCGAGGCTGACGCGCCGCTGCTGCCCGCCCGAGAGCCGGAACGGGTTGCGGTCGGCCAGGCCGAGCAGACCGAACCGGGCCAGCATGGCGTCCACGCGCTCCCGCGTCTCCGGGTCGTCCGGACGCGGCAGGCCGTGCATCAGCTCCGCGCGCACGCTCGTCGCCGCGAACTGGTGCTCGGGGTTCTGGAACACCAGGCCCGGCCGCGGACCCGCCACGGACCCCGCGGCCGCCGGGATGAGCCCGGCGAGGCACGCCAGCAGGGTCGACTTGCCGCTGCCGTTGGCGCCGACCAGCGCGACCAGTTCCCCGCCGCGCAGGTCGGCGTCCACGTCGCTGAGCACCGGCCGTGCGCGCCCGCCCGGGCCGCGCCCCACGGCGAGTCCCCGCGCGACCAGCGGCGCTCCGGCCGGGGACGCGGGCGCCGCGCCCCCCTGCGCTCCGCCCCCGTGCGCGGGGCCGGTCCCGGCCGGGCGACGCCCGGCCAGCCACCGGTCGAGCAGGGCGTCGACGATTCCCGACGGGCCGCGGGCGGGGGATGCGGCGGCCGCAGCCGGTCCCCGCGCGGGGATGCTTCCGGCCGGGCGGCGCTCGGTCAGCCGGGGGTCGAGCAGGGTGCCGGTCGGGCCGAGGGCGGGGGACGCCGCGGCCGCAGGCGCTCCGCGTCCCGGCCCGGTCCCGGACGCGCCGGGCGAGGGCGGCTCCCGCCGCACTCGATGGTCAGTGTGCTGCTGGTCGCGGAGCGTCGCCCGTCCGGGATCGCGCGTTGGAGCGGGTCGTGCGGCGCCGACCACGGCGTCCGGCACGGGCGCACCCAGGAGCGCGCGCAGTTCCAGTTCGGCGGGTAGCCAGCAGCCCTGGCCCACCAGGACGCGCAGGTCGGCGTCCGAGAGGGCGCGCGGGTGGACGTCGTGCCGAACCCGACCGCTGCGGTCGAGCACCAGCCAGCGGGACGGCAGGCCGTCCAGTCCGTCCTCGCCGGCGAGTTCGTCGAGGCGGTGCTCGACCAGCACGTACGCGGCGCCCGTCGCACGCAGCGCCGACGCCAGGGCGCCGCGCACCGCGTCCACGCCGTCGGCGTCCAGCATGGAGGTGGGCTCGTCCAGCAACAGCAGCGGCGGCTCGGGGGCGATGGCGCCCGCCAGCGCCACCCGCTGCAGTTCGCCGCCGGAGAGCTCCCCGGTCGCCCGGCCGGCGAGACCGGACGCGCCCGCCCGGGTCAGCGCGAACCGCACCGCGGGCCAGATGGCCGGCGCGGGCGCGCCGAGGTTCTCCAGCGGGAAGGCCACGTCGTCGACGACGTCGGGCAGGCACACCCCCGACTCGGGGTCCTGCGCGACCACGCCGACCAGGTCGGCCAGCCCGGCCACGGTGCTGTCGGCGACGCTCCGGCCGGCGATCTCGGCCCGCCCGGTGACGTCGGCGTGGATCGCGTGCGGCACCGCGCCGTGCAGCAACCGCAGCAGCGTCGACTTGCCCGACCCGCTCGGCCCCAGCACCAGGACGCCCTCGCCGGGACCGATGACCAGGTCGAACGGGCCGACGCCGTCCCCGGAGCCGAAGACCGCCTCGAGCCCCGAGGTGGCGACCAGCGCGGCGCCGGGCACCTCAGCGCTCCCGCCGCTGGGCCGGGACACCGACCCCGCCGCGCGCCGCGGTGAACTGGTCCAGCACGCCGGTGGCCCGCAGCGCGTCCACGACGACCCGGGCCAGCAGGCCGCCCAGCACCACCCCGGACGCCAGTTGCAGCGCCAGCCGCAGGGGCCAGATGTCCTGGCCGAACCAGTCGAACCGGAACGCGGAGAAGCAGAAGACGAACCCCGCGCCGAGCAGTCCCGACACCGCGAACCGCGCCCAGCCGAAGCGCCGGTAGCGTCCCAGCGCGAAGGGCAGCTCGCTGCCCGCGCCCTGGATGGCGGCCGCCACCATGAGCAGCGGACCCACCGGCGAGCCCAGGAAGACCACCTCGACCACCGAGGCGATCACCTCGGCGATGATGCCCACGAACGGACGCCGGATGATCGCCACGGCGATCGGCGCCACGATCAGCCACCCCCCGAGCAGCACGTGCTGGGCCAGGTCCCCGGCGGGCCCCATCAGGACGGCGAGCAGATTCCACGCCTGCACCAGCACCCAGTACAGGAAGCCGAAGACCACCCCGAGCATCACCATCAGCACGATGTCGCGCAGTGGCAGGGCGCGTGTCCCGCGCGCCGCGGGCTCAGGCGTCGACACGGGCGTGGCTGGGGCTGTTCACGGACACGGTCAGGTGGCTGGTGACGTGCTGGACGGTGCGCCCGACCATGGTCCAGCCGGCGAAGGCGGTCGCGAGGACGTCGCCGAGGTCGCCGGTCAGCCGGGTCACGAAGTGCGAGGACCCCTGGAAGGTGCCGTTGCCGCGGGCCAAGTCGATCGCCGCCTCGATGTCGCGCATGTGGTCCGGGGCGTGGTCGCCCACGGCGATGTCGGCGAGCGGGTACAGCGCCCACTCCGCGGCCGCGAACCGGCCGGTGCGGCGTCCCGCCGGTGGCGCGACGGGACGCGGCCCGGCGCCGCCGGGCGCCGAGCAGCGGGCCTCGCCGGGGCAGCCGCGCGACAGGTGCACCGACACCGACGCGTGCTCGCCCGTCTCCGCGACCGCCGCGGCCAGGTCGGTGACCCACCGGAGCAGCGCGTCCTCGGGCCCGCCCACGTAGGTCGACACGTCGCCGGTCTCGACCACCAGGCCCGAGGCGTCCAGGTCGCCCAGGGCGCCGAGGATCACCTCGGCGTAGCGGTCGCTCATCACGGCCACCGTGACGCGGGCGCCCACGCCGAAGCGCAGCGGGTCCTCCCGCAGGGCGGCGGGCTCGGCGGAAGGTGGTGCGGTGGGGGTCATCATCGTCTCCTTCGTGCGGTTCGTCGCACGAGGAGGATGGACGCCGGATGCGTGTACCTCGAGATTCGCTTCCTTCGCCGGCATGACCCGGATCAGGTTCAACGGTCGGAGTATGAGAACTCCCTCTCAGTCCGGCTTCTCCGGACTCCCGTGCTTCGCGGCCAATCTAGCAGCGCTCCGCCGGCCGACCCGCGCCCGATCCCGGGTGAGACGCCGGCGGTCGCCGGGCCGGAACCGGCCCGGGGTTGCCCGCCGTCTAGACTGGTCGCCATGACCAAGAGCGTTGTCGTGGCCGCGCCGCGTGGGTACTGCGCCGGGGTCGACCGTGCCGTCGTCACGGTCGAGAAGGCCCTGGATCTGTACGGCCCGCCCGTCTACGTCCGCAAGCAGATCGTCCACAACAAGCACGTCGTCGAGGACCTCGAGCAACGCGGCGCCATCTTCGTCGAGGAGCTGTCCGAGGTCCCCGAGGGGGCCACGGTGGTGTTCTCGGCGCACGGCGTCAGCCCCGCGGTCCACGACGAGGCGAAGAGCCGTCAACTGAAGACCATCGACGCGACCTGCCCGCTCGTGACCAAGGTGCACCACGAGGCGAAGCGGTTCGCCGGACAGGGGCAGCAGATCCTTCTGATCGGGCACGCCGGCCACGAGGAGGTCGAGGGCACCATGGGCGAGGCGCCCGACCGCACCATCCTGGTCGAGCACCCCGACGACGTGGATCACGTCGAGGTCGAGGACCCGTCGCGGGTGGCCTGGCTCAGCCAGACGACCCTCAGCGTGGACGAGACCTGGGAGACCGTCACGCGGCTCCGCGAGAAGTTCCCGCTGCTGATGGACCCGCCGAGCGACGACATCTGTTACGCGACCCAGAACCGGCAGTCCGCGGTGAAGCAGATCGCGGCGCACTCCGACCTCGTGATCGTGGTCGGCTCGCAGAACTCGTCCAACTCGGTTCGCCTGGTCGAGGTGGCGCTGGAGGCCGGCGCGAAGGCGTCCTACCGCGTCGACAACGCCGGCGAGATCGACCCGGCCTGGCTGGAGGGCGTCGAGTCCGTCGGCGTCACCTCGGGCGCGTCGGTGCCCGACATTCTGGTGCAGGGCGTCCTGGACTACCTCACCGACCGGGGCTTCCCGACCGCCGTCGAGGAGCGTCTCACCGAGGAGAACCTGACGTTCGCGCTGCCGCCCGAACTCCGCAAGGACCTCAAGCAGGCCAAGGGCCGCTGAGCAGGGGATCCAGCTTGCGCAGGACGCGGTGCCAGCGGGGCGCCCGGCGGCCCGCGGTGATCGCGATCCCGGCGCAGTACTTGCTGATCGAGCCCGGTCGCTGGCCGAGGCGGTGCAGGAGTTGGTCGGCGGTGCTGCGTCCGGTTGCCGACTTCGTCTCCACCAGGACGCCGCCGCGTCCGACCAGCGCGCCCGCGATCGAGCCGTCGAAGGACAGGTCGATGTCGCACGTCAGCCGGACGCCGCCCACCGGATCCACGAACGTCGCCCGGCGGTAGCGGCTCACTAGGCTGGGGCGCAGCGTCTCGGCCGGCGGGTCGCCGTTGAGGTGCGCGTCGATGAACCCCAGCCCGTCCTGAGAGCCCTGCGGCGCCAGGCGATCCATCGCCTCCGCCGCCCACGGCACCCGGTGCTTGACCGTCTCGCCGCGCGCGCCCTTGGCCTTGACCTCCAGGACCGTCAGGTCGGTGTCGAGGTAGCTGCGGGTGCGCACCTTGTACCTGATCCGCCGCCCCTGATGGTGATCGCGGAAGAACCGGAGATCAGGGGTGTCGAAGTAGACCGACAGGTAGTCGAAGACGCGGATGTCGCCGATCTCGAGGACGCGCAGGTCGGGCCCCAGGCCGTCCAGCAGGCGGCTGAGGACGCCGAGCGAGACCAGGTACTTCTGGTCGACGCGGGTCTGGAGTTCGGCGACGGCGTTGACCTCGTCGAGCCCGATGGCGTCCCGATGCGCGGCGAGGTCCTGCAGCAGGATGCGATCGGCCCGGTGCGCGGGCGCGGGCGCAGGCACGAGCCGCCGCCCGACGCGCTCGGGGGCCAGCGTCACGAGGTGTAGGCGTCAGCGCGCGAACGCAGCGGCGCGGTGATGGGGGACTGCGGCGTCTCGGGGGCGCGGTGCGGAAGAGCGGGGCTGGGGATGGCGGCGTACCGCGGGCCGACGTGCCGGATCGGGGCGTACCAGACGTCGAGGACGGTCAGGTCGCGGACGAGGTCCACCTCGTGCACGCTGATGCGGCGCACGGGCGCGCCGAGCCGGATCGACACGGTCCGCTCGAGGAGGTCCGGGTCGAGGATGGCCTCGTCCAGCGTCAGCGTGATCGACGTGATCCGGCGGGCGACCTTGGGGTGGTCGGCGATCGTCACGACGAGCAGGATCAGCGCGGACAGCGTCGGGGTGACCCACCACGCGAACGGCGCGAGGCCGCCCAGCAGGCCGAGCGCCAGCGCCGAGAAGTAGTAGGCGATCTCGCCCTGGCTGATCGCGTCGGACCGCAGGCGGATGATCGACAGCACGCCGAACAGGCCCAGCCCCAGGCCGACGCTCGCCTCGGTCGTTCCCAGAGCGAGCGTGACCGCCATGACCCCGACGTTCAGCGTCAGGAAGGCGAACATCAGATCGCGTCGATGGTGACGGGGGTAGTACAGGGCGACGGCGAGGATCGTGGCCGCGACGAGATCGGTCCCGACGGCCACCAGGCTGGCGAACGAAAGCATCCAAGTCCTAGAGGAGGCAACGCCGACACAGGTGCGTCGGCGGGGTGTGCACAAACACCGGAAGGTTAACGGAAGGTGAACGATCGCGTCACGGGAGGGGATCCCTCCCCCGGGTGGCGTCGCGGACCCCGCGGGCTAGCCCGACAGGCGCTTGGCCAGCGCTTTCGCCTCCTTCTTCGGTGCCCGGGATCCCCACCAATCTCCTGCGCGGAACTTGGCATCGCCGAGGTCTTCGAGCGCCTGGATCAGGTCGGCCACCCGTCCGGGATCGGCATCGGCGAGCGGCCGCAGCGCGTCCACGAGGGCCTGGGACGCCGCGAGGATCGCCTTGCGGTCCCCGGACGCCGACGCCGCCGCCACCGCCGCGCGCGCCTCCTCCAGCGCGGACGGCCGCTCCGCCGGGCCGTCGGCCGGGACGGGCTCCGCGGGCGTGCGGTCGGGGGCTGCGGGCTCGGCCGGGAGCGGCGCCGCGGGCTCGGCCGGGCGTGATGCCGCAGGCTCGGCCGGAAGTGACGCCGCTGGCTCGGGTGCGAGCGGGGCCACGGGCTCGGCCGTGACAGGTCCCGCGGGCTCGGGCGCGACGGGCTCGGGCGCGCGGGGTGCGGGAGCCTCGGCAGGGGCCGCCTCCGCCTGGGCCGGCTCGGCAGGGGCCGGTGCGGGCGCCGGCGCCGGACGCTGCGGGGGCACGGGCGCCGGTCCCGGACGGGGGACGGGAAGGGCCGGGGCGCGGGGGCCGGGGGCGTCGGCTCGGGCTCGGCCGGGGCGGCGGGCTCGCGGCCGGGGCCGGGCGCGGCTGGGGTGGGGCTCGTCGCCGCCGGGCTCGAAGCCGCAGCGGCCTCGTCGGGGGCGGTGGCGACCGGGGCGGCCGCGTCGGCGACGGTGCGGTGCGCGCGGGTGCTCGCGGCCAGGGACTCGTCGTCGGGCAGGTCGTCCCAGTGCGGTGCCGGCCCGGGGCCGGGCAGAGCGGCGCCGCGGGCCGACGCCAGCGCGTAGGCGGGGTCGGGCACCGACGCGACGGCGGTGCCGCGCGGGTCGGCGGCCCGCAGCGCCCGGGTCAGCTCGTGGAAGCTCCGCAGCGAGCGTTCGGACGCCTCGGCGTCCCCGGTGGCGCGCTCGGCCTCGGCGCGGGCCAGCGTCGCGACGGCCAGCCAGGCGGACAGCCCCTCGGGGCGGCGCAGCGACCCGTACCGGTCGAACAGCGAGGCGAGGGCGTCGCGGGCGTCCGCGGCCTCGTCGGAGCGCAGCAGCGCGTCGGCGAGCGCGGTGACCGCGGCGAACTGGGCGGCCAGCCGGTCCCCGGCGCGGGCCTCGGACGCCGCGAGCGCGGCCGCGGCCTCGGCGGCCAGGCCCGCCTGCGCGACGGCCTCCTCGAGGTGTCCGGCTCCGGCGAGGTCGCGGGCCAGGTCGGCGCGGGCGTGCGTCTCGGCGTCGAGCGCGGCGTCCCCGAGCGCGGGCCGGGCCGCGGCCCAGCCGTCGGCCAGGGTGCGCCGCGCCGCGATCGCCTCGGGCAGCGAGCCCGCAACGGGCAGGCGGTCGGCCAGGTCGCGTCCCGCGTCGGCCAGCGGCGTCACGAACCGGCCCGCCTGACCGTCGGCGGCCCGGCCCCGCGTCACCTGGGCGTCGAGGGACGCGCGGGCGACCTGCGTCGCCTCCCGGGCGAACGCGGCGGCGTCGGACGGCAGGCCGGCGGCCCAGCGGGCGTCGCCGGCGAGCAGCAGGGCGTCCACCAGGACGCGGTCCTCGGCCGCGTCCGCGCGGCCCTCGCGGGCGCGCGCCGCCGCGGCGTCGGCGTACGCGTTGGCCAGGGCCAGGTCGCCGTCGGCGAGGGCGCCGCGGGCGCGGGCCTGCAGCAGCCAGGACGCCGTGCGCCCGGCGAGGTAGGGGACCAGGTCGACGTGCGGGAGCAGCCGCATCCACCCCCGCGCGGCGGCCGCCATCTGGCCGGCGGCCGACGGCTGCCCGAGCCCGGCCTGCACCGCGGCGAGCTGCGTGGTCGCCGTGACGAACCGGACGCCGTCGTCCACCGGTGTGAAGGGGCCCACCGCCCCGTGGAGGGCCACCAGGCCGTTGGCGCGCGTGAGCGCGTCCTGGGCGTCGGCGGCGGCCTCGGCGTGGTCGTGGGCCAGCAGCCGCAGCGCGGTCACCTCGTTGAGGGCGTCCACGAGCGGCTCGGCCACCGACACGTCGCTGGCCGCCCAGCCCCGCAGCTTCTTCACCTGCGAGGCGGCGTCCTTGAGGCGGCGCGGGTGGGGATCGGACGGGCTCATGCGGGCTCCCTCGGACAACACGTGGGGGATGGTCCCCTCAGGTTACGCGACGACGCCGACCCGGGCGGGGAGCCCGGATCGGCGTCGACGGTGTGACAACGGGTTACTCGACGTCGCCCTGCACGACGCGGGTCGGCGTCGCCTCGGTCGAGGACTGCTTGCCCGCCGCGGCGCGATCCAGCAGGGCGCGCAGGTCGAAACCGGTGGCGTCGGAGACCAGCTGCATGGTCTGCGTCAGCGTGTCGGTCACCTGGCGCGGGAGCTGGCTTGCGCCGTCGGAGGAGATCACCGTCAGCTTGTCGATGCTGCCCAGCGGCGACGCGACCTTCTCGGCCATCGACGGCAGCACCTCGACCAGCATCTGCAGGACGGCCGCGTCGTTGTAGTTCTTGAACGCGGCGGCGCGCTTGTCCATGGCCTCGGCCTCGGCCTGGCCGACCGCCAGCGTCGCGGCGGCCTTCGCCTCGCCCTCGGCCCGGACGGCCTCGGCCTCGGCGATACGGCGGGCCTTCTCCGACTCACCGCGCTTGGCGCCCTCGATCGCCTCGGCCTCGGCCAGCGCCGAACGGCGGGACTTCTCGCCCACACCGGTCAGGCGGGCCTTCTCGGCGTCGGCCTCGGCGTTCGCGATGGAGGCGGCCTTGTGGGCCTCGGCCTCGAAGATGGCCGCGTTGCGCTGCGCCTCGGCGGCGGTCTCCACGCGGTAGCGCTCGGCGTCCGCGGGGCGGCGGACCTCGGTGTCGAGCTGACGCTCCTTCAGGGCGGCCTGCGCGACGGCGACCTTCTCCTGCTCCATCAGGATCGCCTGGTCGCGGTCGGCCTGGGCCAGCGGGCCGGACGCGGCGGCCTGCGCGCGGGCGGCGTCCGTCTCGGACTGGATCTCGGCCTGCTTCAGCACGAGCGCCCGCTGCGAGATGGCGATCTCCTGCTCGGCGGCGATCTGGGCCTGCTCGGCCTCCCGCCGGGCCTCGGCCTCGGCGACCGCGGCGAGGCGTCCGACCTTGGCCGACTCGGGGCGTCCCAGGTCGGAGAGGTAGGTGCCGTCGTCGGTGATGTCCTGGATCTGGAACGTGTCCAGCACCAGGCCCTGGCCCGTCAGGGAGGACTCGGACTCGTCGGTGACGCGCTGGGCGAAGGCCGCGCGGTCGCGGATGATCTGCTCGACGGTCAGCGAGCCGACGATGGAGCGCAGCGAGCCGGCCAGCGTCTCCTGGGTGAAGGTCTCGATCTCGTCCTGCTGGGACAGGAAGCGCTGCGCGGCGGCGCGGATCGAGTCCTCGTTGCCGCCGACCTTGACGATGGCGACGCCGTCCACGTTCAGCTTGATGCCCTGGCCGGACACGGCGTTGCGGATGGTCACCATGATGCGGCGCGAGCTGAGGTCCAGCACGTGGAGGCGCTGGATGAACGGCACCACGAAGATGCCGCCGCCCATCACGACCTTCTGCCCGGACAGGTCGGTGGAGACCAGGCCGGTCTCGGGGTTGCGCACCTCCTTGCCCTTGCGTCCGGTCAGGATGAACGCCTCGTTGGGTTTGGCGACCTTGTAGCGGCTGGCGACCAGGAGGCCGACCAGCACGACGAGGACCACCAGGCCGATGATGGCGATGGTCATGGGGGACAGGGGCATGGGGCGTTCCTTTCGAGGAGCGTCAGGGGATCGGGGGCGGCAGGACGGGGTCGTCCTCCCGCTTGACGGGGGTGACGGCGACGGCCGTCGGGGAGACCACGGCGGAGACCCACACCTCGGAGCCCTCGGCCACCGGCTGGGCGCAGCGGGCGGCGTACTTGCGCACGTGGCCGCCGACGTTGAGGCGCACCTCGCCGTAGCCGTCGGCGGGGATCGCGGTGATGACGTAGGCCGGGTGGCCCACGAGGGTGTCCACCCGGAAGCTCGCGGAGTCGTCGCGGCGCAGCGCGCGGGTCAGCTTCACCGCGCCGAGGGCGGCGAGCGCCCCGACGACCAGGCCCACGACCACGGCGATCGCGGTGCTGTCGGAGACGGCCAACCCGATGGCGCCGCCGAAGCCGAAGGAGCCCACGAAGGCCGCGATGCTCGAGACCGAGAACAGGTCGTTGTCGAGCGCGTCAAGGTGGAGCGCGCCGTCCAGCACATCGCCGAGGACGAGCGCCAGCACGACCAACACGATGCCTGCCCCGCCGAGCACGAGGAAGGTGGTCACGTCGGTCTCCTCACGCGAATCGGGACGGGGATCTCCGGTCCCGGGTGTTCCGATTTCCACTCTATCGGTAGGACCGGACAACCCGTGGGAGACCGGTTGTTCTGGTCGGCCCTGCTGGTCGGGACGCCGGGCGCGATCCGGCGGTCGGCCGGGCCGGTGGGTTCCTCGTCGCGCCCCGGACGCGTCAGGCGGCCACCGCGAACTCGGCGGCGTCGTGGCCGGCGCGCCGGGCGAGGGCGTCGGCAGCGGCGCGGAACGCCGGCTCGGCGCCGCGGGGCAGCGGACGGTCGGGCCGCAGCTCGACGCGGAACCGCCCGGGCCGCTCGGTGCGCTTCCACGCCCCGACCCGCCGCAGGTCCCAGATCGCAGGGCCGCCGCCGGACTCGCCGTACTTGGCGACCGAGTCCGCGGCGCCGGGCAGCGGCAGCACCGAATGGGTCAGGACGGCCTCGTCGAAGGTGGACAGCAGCCACGCCCCCGCGGCGCCGGTCTCCCCGGTCGGCCCGCTCGAGCGCGCGGACGGACGCCGCTCGTCGAGGGCGCGGGTGCCGGCCAACAGCTCGACGTCGTCCACGACCACGCGGGTGACGCCGTCGCCGAGCTCGCCGATCGCGGCCGCGATCTCGGTCCGGGTCAGGCGGGTCCAGCGCTGCAGGTCGGCGACCGCGACCGGCCCGTGCGAGGCGAAGAACCGCCCGACCAGCTCGGTGACCGCCTCCGCGCGGGGCCGCGGCGCGGCGGGCGGGAGGACGCTGTCGGCGAGGACGTAGGTGTGGCCGTTGAGGCCCGCGGGGTCCACCGGCCCCGAACAGACGAGGCCCTCCAACTCGGCGATCAGGCACACGTGCGACACCTGCGCCCAGAACTCCGGGTGCGACCGGTCCAGGACGCCGGCGCCGACGAACGCCGCGCCCAGCTCCGCCCGGGTCCGCGGCCCCTCGGCGACCTGGGCGAGCAGGAAGTCCAGCCGCGGCGTCCGATCGGCGGGCTCGGCCAGCCCGAGCCTCCGGTGCCGCGCCGCCATCCCCGACAGCACCTTCGGGGAGGTGAGCGCGAGCAGCCAGCGGACGTCCTCGGCGGCGACGTGGTGCCAGGTCGGGCGCAGCACGTGGGTGCGCACGACGCGGCCGGCGTGCAGCGCGGCGGTCGCCTCGGCGGCGGTGGCCCGGGTGCGCTGCGCGAGCGAGTCGTGGGCCAGCGGCACGTCCTGGGACTGCACGGCCAGCGACTCCCGGACCGCGCTCACGGGGTCCGGCGCCGGCGTCCCGGTGAGGCGCTGCAGCGCGAACCGGATCTCCCACAGCTCGCGCACATCCCTGACCCGCAGCCTAGGAGACGCCGGGGGAGGGGCGGGCACGGCCCCCTCCGGCGGCGCGCCGGCGGCCGCTAGCGTGGGGGTGTGAGCCAGACCTTCACCACCCGCGCCCTGCTGTTCGACATGGACTCGACCCTGGTGGACTCCACCGCCGTCGTGGAACGCGTCTGGACGCAATGGGCCGCCGAGCACGACCTGGCCGCGGCTGACGTCCTCGCGGTCATCCACGGGCGTCAGGGGCACCTCAGCATGGCCGAACTGCTGCCCCACCGCTCGCAGGAGGAGAACCTCGCCGACAACGCGGTGATGCTCGCCCGCGAGCTCGACGAACTCGACGGGGTGGTCGAGATCCCCGGCGCCGCCACACTGCTGGCGTCGCTGGGGGACGCGTCGCACGCGCTGGTCACGTCGGCGACCCTCGAGTTGGCCACCGCCCGGATGCGGGCGGCGGGGCTCGCGATGCCGACCGCGGTGGTGACCGCCGAGTCGGTGACGCGGAGCAAGCCGCACCCGGAGGGCTTCCTGCGCGCCGCCGAACTCCTGGGCGTCGGGCCGACCGACTGCGTGGTCTTCGAGGACTCCGCGTTCGGGATCGAGGCCGGGCTGGCCGCCGGGATGCGCGTCGTGGGCGTCGGCCCGACCGCCGCCCGCCACAACCCGACCTGGGCGGTCGACGACCTCACCGGCACGCGCGTCGTGCCGGTGCCCGACGGGCTGCGCGTCACCCTGGGCTGAGCCGATCCCAGCGGGCGGCCGGTGCCGGCGGGGCAGCCGGTCTCAGCGGGTCGCGGACGCGGCGGCGCGGGCCGCGGAGGGGAGCGCCTCGGCGATCCGGTTCAGGGCGGCGTCGTCGTGCGCCGCCGAGAGGAACCAGGCCTCGAACACGCTCGGCGGGAGCGCCACGCCGGCGTCCAGCATCGCGTGGAAGAACGGCGGGTACCGGAACGTGTCGGCGGCCTTGGCGTCGGAGTAGGTCGCCACGCCGCGGGCCGCGGCGTCCTCGCCGAAGAACACGCTGAACAGGTTGCCGGCGGTCTGGATCCGGTGCGGCACACCCACCGCGTCCAGCGCGTCGGCGAGCGCCCGCTGCACCGTCAGCGAGGCGGCGTCCACCTGGGCGTAGGCCGCGGCGTCCGCGAGGGTGAGCGTGGCGATGCCGGCGGCGGTCGCCAGCGGGTTCCCCGACAGGGTGCCCGCCTGGTAGACGGGTCCGACCGGGGCGAGCAGGTCCATCAGCGCGGCGGGGCCGCCCAGGCCTGCCAGCGGCATGCCGCCGCCGACGACCTTGCCGAACGCGAACAGGTCGGGGGTGTAGGTCGGGTTCTGGACGCCGGCCTCCAGCCCCCACCAGCCGGACGGGCCGACGCGGAAGCCGGTCAGCACCTCGTCCAGGATCATCAGGGCGCCGTGCGCGGCGGTGATCCGGCGGATCGCCTCGTTGAAGCCCGGCAGCGGCGTGACGATGCCCATGTTCGCCGGGGCGGCCTCGGAGATCACGCACGCGATCTCGGAGCCGCGCTCGGCGAAGACCGCCTCCAGCGCCGCGACGTCGTTGTACGGCAGGACGATCGTGTCCCCGGCGGACGCCTTCGTGACGCCCGCCGACCCGGGCAGCCCGGCGGTCGCGACGCCCGAACCCGCCTCGGCGAGCAGCGCGTCGGAGTGGCCGTGGTAGCAGCCGGCGAACTTCACGATGACGTCGCGCCCGGTGGCGCCGCGGGCGATCCGCAGCGCGGTCATGGTGGCCTCGGTGCCCGTCGAGACGAACCGCACCTTCTCGGCAGCGGGGACGCGCCCGCGGATCAGTTCGGCCAACTGCACCTCGGCGGTGGTGGGGGCGCCGAAGCTCAGGCCGCGGGTCGCGGCGTCCTGCACGGCGGCGACCACCTCGGGGTGCGCGTGCCCGAGCAGCGCCGGGCCCCACGAGCACACCAGGTCGACGTACTCGCGGCCCTCGATGTCCACCACGTGCGGGCCGGACGCCGACGCCAGGAACACCGGCGTCCCGCCGACCGAGCCGAACGCCCGGACCGGGGAGTTCACCCCGCCGGGGATCACCTCGCAGGCGTGGCGGTAGACCTCTTCCATCGACAGGTGCCCGGGCATGATGTCCTTCCGGTTGGTGGAGCGGGGAGGGGCCGCGCGGGCGCGGCCGACCCGTCCATCCTCGCACGCCGGCCCGGTGGCTCAGCCCGCGTGCTCGATCTCCAGCGCCTCGTCGAACTCGCGTTCCACGGCCGGGTTCGGGCGGTGGGTCGCCAGCGAGACGGCGACGGCCACCAGCAGGTTCAGCGCGAAGGCGGGCAGGATCTCGTACAGCTCGAAGACGCCGCCCAGCGGGTTGAGCACGAGCTTCCACACGAACACGGTGACCGCGCCGACGACCATGCCGGCAGCGGCGCCGGCCGCGGTCAGGCGCCGCCAGTACAGGCTCAGCACGATCGTCGGGCCGAAGCCGGCGCCGAAGCCGGCCCAGGCGAACGCCACCAGCCCGAGGATGGTGTCGTTGCGCTGGGCGGCCAGGGCGGCGGCGACGACCGCCACGATCAGGACGCCGATGCGGCCCAGCCATACACCGCCGGACGGGGTGAGGGGCTTGGTGGAGAAGGCGCGGTAGATGTCCTCCACCAGCGCCGACGACGTCACGAGCAGCTGCGAGGAGACCGTCGACATGATCGCGGCCAGGATCGCCGCCAGCAGGAAGCCGGCCGCGAGCGGGTGGAACAGCAGCTGCCCCAGCGCGATGAAGACGCCCTCGGGGTCGGGCAGCGCGGCCTGGTCGTGCCGGAAGATCGCGATGCCGACGAACGCCGTCAGGGTGGCGCCGAGTGTGGCGGTGAGCATCCAGCCGATGCCGATGCGGCGTCCGGCCTTGGCCTCGGCGGGCGACGTCAGCGCCATGAAGCGGACCAGCACGTGCGGCATGCCGACGTAGCCCAGCCCCCACGCGATCGCGGAGATGATGCCGATCGGGGTGCCGCCCTCGAACCAGGTCAGGAGCTTGGGGTCGACGGCGTTGATCGCCTCCACCATGGCGCCCGGGCCGCCCAGGTGGATGATGCCCACGATCGGCAGGATGACCAGGGCGACGACCATCATCATCCCCTGCACCACGTCGGTCCACGAGACGGCCAGGAACCCGCCGACCAGGGTGTACAGGACGGTGACGACGGCCACCAGCCCCATCCCCACGAAGTAGTTCATGCCGAACGACGTCTCGAAGAAGGTGCCGCCGGCGACCATGCCGGAGGACACGTAGAGGGTGAAGAAGATCAGGATGATGGCGCCCGAGATCAGGCGCAGGAGGTTGGAGTCGTCCTTGAGGCGCGAGCCGAGGAACGAGGGGATGGTGATCGAGTCGCCGGACACCTGGGTGTAGGCGCGCAGCCGCGGCGCGACGAACTTCCAGTTCGCCCAGGCGCCGACGAGCAGGCCGATCGCGATCCAGCCCTCGACCAGGCCGCTGACGTACAGCGCGCCGGGCAGGCCCATCAGCAGCCAGCCGGACATGTCGGCGGCGCCGGCGGACAGCGCCGAGACGAAGGGGCCCAGCGAGCGGCCGCCGAGCATGTAGTCGCCGAAGTCGGTGGTGCGTTTGTGGGCCATGAAGCCGATGACGACCATCGCCACCAGGTAGATGGCCATGGACACGATCTGCCAGAACTGATCGTTCATGGGGGCGACCTCCGGGGTGTGAGGCAGGGGGTGGGGTCACCCTAACCCGGCGGGACGCCGCCCGTCCGCCCCCGCGGCGATCGGCCCGCGGCCCGCCCCGGGCTCAGCGGGCGGCGAGTTCCAGCGCCGCGTAGGTCAGCACGATGTCGGCGCCGGCCCGGACGATGCTGGTGACGGTCTCGGCCAGCATGGCGTCCCGGTCGAGCCAGCCGCGCTCGGCGGCGGCGCAGATCATGGCGTACTCGCCCGAGACCTGGTAGGCCGCGACCGGCACGTCGGACGCCGCGGCGACGTCGGCGAGCACGTCCAGGTAGGACATCGCGGGCTTCACCATCACCATGTCGGCGCCCTCGGCCAGGTCGAGCAGCGCCTCGCGCAGCCCCTCGCGGCGGTTCGCCGGATCCTGCTGGTAGGTGCGTCGGTCGCCCTGCAGCGAGCTGCCGACGGCCTCGCGGAAGGGGCCGTAGAACGCGGAGGCGTACTTGGCCGAGTAGGCCAGGATCGCCACCTCGGCGTGCCCGGCGGCGTCCAGACTGTCGCGGATCGCGGCGACCTGGCCGTCCATCATCCCCGACGGCCCGACGACGTGCGCGCCGGCCTCGGCCTGCGCGACGGCCAGCCGGACGTAGGCGTCCAGGGTGGCGTCGTTGTCGACCCGACCTGCCGCGTCCAGGACGCCGCAGTGGCCGTGGTCGGTGAACTCGTCCAGGCAGGTGTCGGCCATGACGACGGTCGCGTCGCCGACCTCGGCGCGCACCGCGCGCAGCCCGCGGTTCAGGATGCCGTCGGCCCGCGCGCCGGCCGAGCCGGCGGCGTCCTTGTCGGCCTCGTCCGGGACGCCGAACAGCATGATGCCGCCCAGCCCGGCCTCGGCGACCGCGGCGGCCTCCCTGCGCAGCGAGTCGAGTGTGTGCTGCCGGACGCCGGGCAGCGAGGAGATCGGCGCGGGCTCGGTGAGCCCGTCGCGCACGAACACCGGCAGCACCAGCTGGCTGGGGTGGACGCGCGCCTCGCGCACCAGGTCGCGCAGCGCGGGCGTGGCGCGCAGCCGGCGGGGGCGGATCACGGGGGTCATGCGGGCTCCTTCGGCAGGACGGCGGTCAGGGCGCCCAGCACGCCCGCGGCGTCCTGGGTGGCGGCGGTCGCGGTGACGGTCCAGCCGGACGCCGCGGCGGCCCGGGCGGTCGGCTCGCCGAACGCGATCACGGCGACCCCGGCCGGAGCGATGCCGAGCAGGGCCGCGGCGGCCTCGGCGATCGACCCCGCGGTGAGGACGACCGCGTCGTAGTCGGCCCACGGCCGGGTCGCGGGCGGTTCGTCCACCGGGACGGTGGTGTAGGTGGCGACGGTCTCGACGTCCCAGCCCGCCTCGGCGAGGCCGTCGGCCAGCACCGGACGCGCCAGCGCCGAGCCCGGGATCGCCGCGGACGCGCCTTCGGGCTCGGCCGCCAGCAGGGCGGCGAGCAGGGCCTCGGCGTCCGAGCGCCCGCTCGGAACCAGGTCGACCTGGTACCCCAGCTCGGTGATCGCGGCCGCGGTGGCGGACCCGACCGCGGCGATCGCGTCGCCCAGCATGTCGAGCTCGACGTCGGCCTCGGCGAGCACCGCGACGGCGGTCGGCGAGGTGAGCACCACCCAGTCGCAGGTGCCGGGCAGCGCGAAGGGGAGGTCCTCGGTGCGGGTGACGGGGACGGCGTCCACGTCGGCGCCCGCGGCGCGGAGCGCGTCGGCCAGGGCCCCGTCGGCCCGCGGCAGCAGCACGCGGCGGCCGACCAGTTCGGGGCGGGTCGCGGGCGACCACAGCGCGGTGTCGGTGTGGAAGTCGGCCAGCTCCGAGGGCCGGTCGGCGCCCAGCGGCGTCACCTCGGCCGCGCCGCGCGCCAGCAGGGCCTCGGCCACTCGGACGCCGAGCGCCGCGTCGGGCGCGTGGGAGTCGGCCGACGCGGACGCCTCGACGAAGCGGGTGCCATCGGCGCTGAACACTGCGGCCCGCAGGGTCAGGACGCCGCCGGCGACGGACGCGGACGCGCCGACCGGGGCGGCGCAGCCGGCGCCCAGCCGGGCGAGCACGGCGCGCTCGGCCTCGACGGCGGCGCGGGTGTCGGGGTCGTCCAGGGACGCCAGCGCGGCCAGCACGGCGGCGTCCTCGCTGCGGCACTCCACGGCCAGCGCACCCTGCCCTGGCGCGGGCAGCAGCGGCAGGAGATCGCTGATCGCGTCGCCGCGGCCCAGGCGCTCCAGGCCGGCGGCGGCCAGCACGACGGCGTCCAGGTCGGCGTCCGGGCCGAGCGCGCGGGCCAGGCGGGTGCCGACGTTGCCGCGGATCTCGACCACGCCGAGGTCGGGGCGCAGCGCGCGCACCTGGGCGGCCCGGCGCGGCGACCCGGTGCCGACCCTCGCCCCTGCGGGCAGGTCGGCCAGCCGCAGCCCGTCGCGGGCGCACAGGGCGTCGGCGTGCGGCGCGCGGGCCGGGATGGCGCCGATCGCCAGACCCGGGACGGCGGCGGTGGGGAGGTCCTTCAGCGAGTGCACCACCAGGTCGACGCGGCCCTCCAGCAGGGCGACCCGCAGGGCGGCGGCGAACAGGCCCAGGCCGCCGGCGTCCAGCAGCGAGCCGGTGGTGACGTCGCCCTCGGAGCGGATGGTGACCAGCTCGACGTCGTGCCCGGCGGCGCGCAGCGCGTCGGCGACGTGCCCGGACTGGGTGCGGGCCAGTTCCGAGCCGCGGGTGCCCAGCTTCCACGTCATGACAGCTCCTGTGCGACGGCGGTGGCGTGCGGGATGACGGCGGCCAGCCCGGTGCCGGCGAACCAGGCGCCGGTGACGGCCAGGCCGGGATGATCGGCCAGGGACGCGGCGAGCGCGGCGACGCGGGCGCGGTGCTCGGGGGTCTGCGGCGGCAGCGAGTTGGGGAAGTGCACGACCGCGTGCCCCGCGACGTCCTGCTCGCGCAGGTCCACGCCCAGCAGCACGGACGCATCGGCGAGGGCGTCGGCCAGCGTCGGCTCGGGCGTCGGGACGCCCGCGCGGCCGTAGCTGACGCGCAGGACGTGCAGCCCCGACCCGGCGACGACCGCGGGCCATTTGAGCGAGTAGTGGGTGATGGCCTTGCAGGCGACCCGGCGGGTCTCGCCCTCGGCGAGCGGGGTGACGAGCAGGCCCGAGCCGCGCGGCCCGGCGTCGAGGCGGGGCTCGGCCAGGCTGATGCAGACCTGGGCCAGGTCGGCGCCGCGGGGGAGTTCCCAGTCGCCGATGTCCAGGCCCTCGACGGTGCGGAGGAGGTCGAGCGCCGCGCGGCCGTCCAGCGCGATGACGAGGCGGGACGTGGTGTCGACGGTGGTCTCGCCGGTGGCGACCGGCGGCGCGGCGGGGTCGGCGGCGCGGCCGGCGGCGTGGTGCGTCACGCGCCACCGGTCCCCGTCGCGGGCGATCGCGGTCACGACGCGCCGGGTGGCGACCTCGCCGCCCAGCTCGCCGATCCGGGTCGCCAGGGCGCGGGGCAGGGTGAACATGCCGCCGGAGGCGGCCGACACGACGGCGCCGGCGGGCGCGGCGGCGCGAACCGCGGCGGCCGCGCGCACCAGCGAGCCCTCCCGGGCCAGCGCCGCGCGCAGCCCGGGAGAGACGACGTCGACCGCGAGCCGGGAGGGGTGGGCCGAGTGGACGCCGCCCGCGATCGGGTCGACGAGCCGGTCCAGCACCTCCTCGCCCAACCGGGCCGTGACCAGCGCCGCGAGGTCCTCGGCGTCCGCGCCCGGCTCGGGGCCCATCGTCAGGTCCTGGCGGGCGCGGGCGAGCCCGGCCGGCGACAGCAGCGCGGCGACGATGGGGTCGTCCAGGTCGGTCGGGATCCCCAGCACGCCGTGCGGGATCGCGATGGCGTGCCCCGCCGGTTCGCTCGGGTCCGCGCCCGGACGCCGCCGGTGCGACCAGACCCACGAGCCGCCGGCCGGGTCGACCACCTCGAGGCCGAGGTCGGCGCAGAGGCCGGCGACCTCGCGGGAGCGCTTGGCGAACGATTCGGCACCCAGGTCGACCCACACCCCGCCGACGGGGGCACCGAAGACCAGCCCGCCGGGCGTGCCGCGGGACTCCAGCAGCAGGGGAGCCAGCCCGGCCCGGGCGAACGTGTGGGCCGCCTGCAGGCCCCCCACGCCGCCGCCGACGACGATGGCCTCGCGGTGCGTCATGCCTGGTGGATCCGTTCCACCAGCGCCGTCAGGACGCCGGGGTCGGTGGTCGGGGGGACGCCGTGGCCGAGGTTGACCACGTGGCCGGGCGCGTGCGCGCCGCGGGCCAGCACGTCCAGGGTGTGCGCCTCCAGCGGGGCCCAGCCGGCGGCCAGGAAGGCGGGGTCGATGTTGCCCTGCAGCGGGACGCCGGGCAGGCGGCGGGCGGCCTCGTCCAGCGGGGTGCGGTAGTCGATGCCCACCGCGTCGGCGCCGACGGCGAGTTCCTCGAGCAGATGGCCGGTGCCGGTGCCGAAGTGGATGCGCGGCACGCGGCCCGCCACGGCGTCCAGCGCCCGGCGGGACCAGGGCGCCACGGAGGCGGTGTAGTCGGCCAGCGACAGCGAGCCGGCCCAGGAGTCGAACAGCTGGATCGCCGAGGCGCCGGCGTCCACCTGGACGGTGAGGAACTCCCCGGAGATCCGCGCGCACCAGGCGAGCAGGTCGGACCAGGCGTCCGGGTCGGCGTGCATCATGGCGCGGGCGGCGAGGTGGTCGCGGCTCGGCCGGCCCTCGACGAGGTAGGCCGCGAGGGTGAACGGGGCGCCGGCGAAGCCGATCAGCGGCGTCCAGGAGGCGTCGCCCGACGGCGTCCCGGCGAGCTCGTCGCGGATGATCCCGATCGCCGCCGCGATGGCGGGGGTGTCGCCCAGGTCGCGCTCGGCCAGGCGCCGCACGTCGGCGGCCGACCGCACCGGGGAGTCGATGACGGGCCCGACGCCGGGCGCGATCTCGACGTCCACCCCGGCCAGCTTGAGCGGGACCATGATGTCGGAGAAGAAGATCGCCGCGTCCACGCGGTGGCGGCGCACCGGCTGCAGCGTGATCTCGGCGGCGAGCTCGGGGATCAGGCACGACTCGAGCATCGTCGTGCCCTCGCGGACGCGCTTGTACTCCGGAAGGGACCGGCCCGCCTGCCGCATGAACCACACCGGCGGGGTGTCGGGGCGCTCCCCGTTCAGGGCGCGCAGGAGCGGGGGCGTCGAGGAGGAGGAGGTCACCCCCTGATTCTAGGGCGTGCGCTGGGCGGCGGAGTCCGCTCAGCGGGTCAGCCGCAGCCCGGCGGCGGCCGCCACCGCGGCGACGACGGCGGGCAGGTCGGCCGAGGCGTCGACGCGCGGCACGGTGGGGAACGCGAGGTCGAGCCGCTCCCGGTAGGCGCGCACCGTGCGGGCGTCCAGGGCGTCCGGGTCGCCCTCGACCGCGTCGGCGGCGCGCACGGACGCCCGCGCGCTGCCCAGGGCTGGGGCGACGTCGAGCACCACATGGACGAAGCGGGCGCGGGCCGACTCCGCCGCCCACGCCAACCCGTCGGGGAACGTGCGCTCGGCCGCGAGCTGGGAGATCACGGTGGAACGCCCGGCGGCCGCGCGCTCCAGCACGGTCGCCGTGACCAGCGCGCGTGCCCGCAGCCCCGCCGCACCCGGATCCTCCCGCCAGCCGGGCACGTGCGAGCGCACCTCGTCCACGTCGAGGTGGAGCATGCCGGGGACGCCCCGGGCCAGCACAGCCGCCACCGTCGTCTTGCCCGAACCGGGCGCGCCGTTCAGCAGGACCACGACGGGGCCCCTCCACGCGTCCGGTGCCATCCCCCACCCCCTTCGTCGGTGTCGCCGCCCGACCGCGCCGACCCCACGATCCCGCTGCCGCGCCGGGCCTGTGCGCGGTGATCCCGGCAGGTTACGCCCGGCCCGGGCGTGGCGGCCTGTCCCGGCGCCGGGGCGACCGCGAACAGCGTCCGGCGATGTTCCGGCGGGTGGCTGGGATTCGGCCGGTGACGGCCGCGGATGGTTGAATGGGACCGTCATGACGTTGCACCTGATCTCCGTCCATCACGCCGAGCACGGCCTGGCCGCGGTCGAGGCGGTCACCCCGCAGGTCGCCGGCCTCGGGCGCAGGCTGCTCGCCGACGACGCGGTCCGCGGGGCGGTCGTCCTGGCCACCTGCAACCGCGTCGAGGTCTACGTGGACGCCGACGCGCCGGCCGATCACGTGGCCGGCCGCGTCCGCGCCGCCCTGGGGGACGCCGAGCCGCACGAGGGCCCGCTCGCCGTCCGCGAGGACGCCGACGCGCTGCGCCACCTGTTCGACGTCGGCGCCGGCCTGGATTCGATGGTTGTGGGCGAGCGCGAGATCGCCGGCCAGTTGCGGCGCGCGCTGAAGGCCGCGCACCGCGACGGCACCTCCTCGGGGCTGCTCACCGAGACGATCGAGCAGGCACTGCGCACCTCCCGCAAGGTGGCCCACCTGACGCGGCTGGCCACCACCGGCCGCTCGGTCGTCGCCGTGGGCCTCGACATGATCGCGCGCGAGTGGCCCGCGACCCGCGTTCTGCTGGTCGGGACGGGCGCCTACGCCGGGGCGGTCGTCGCCGCGCTGCGCGAGCGGGGCTGCGCCGACATCGCCGTGCACTCCTCCTCCGGACGCGCCGCCGCGTTCGCGGCCTCCCACCCCGGCACCCGCGCCGCGTCGGCGTCCCTGGTCGAGGCCCTGCGCGACACCGACGTGGTGCTCACCTGCCGCGGGCTGGGGCGTCCGGTGCTGACCGCGCCGCTGCTCGCCGAGGCGACCGACGGCCGCGCCGCCCCGCTCGCGGTGCTCGACCTGGCCGTCGCCCGCGACGTCGACCCCGCCGCCGGACGGCTGCCCGGCGTCCTGTTGGTCGATCTGCCCACCATCCAGCGCCACGTCCCCGAGGCGTCCCGCCGCGAGGTCGGCCGGGCGCGCAACCTGGTGGACGAGGGCGTCAAGGACCTGGTCACCCGCCTGAAGGGACGCGAGATGGACCCCGCCGTCATCGCCCTGCGCGACACCGTGAACGCGATGGTGGCCGACGAGGTCGCCCGCCTGCCCCAGGGCCGACCCGTCACCGGCGAGGAGGCGGCACACGCCCTGCGGCGGCTGGCCGCCCGCCTGGTCCACGTGCCCAGCGTCCGGGCCCGCAAGGCCGCCCAGGAGGGGCGCGCCGAGGAGTACCTGTCGGCGCTGTCGGAGCTGTGGGGCATCGAGCCGGCCGTCCAGCCCCTGCTGGCGAACCTCGAGGTCGGCGGCGCCGACGAGCGCGACGTGGACGCGGCCGTGCCGCCCGACACCCTCGACTGCGACACCTGTCCGATCACCGGCCTGCGCCTGTCCGACCTCGGCGCACGCCCCGAGCTGGAGGCGATGTGAGCTTCGACCACGACGCGATCTGCGTGTTGTCCTACGGCGGCCCGCGGGGGCCGGAGGACGTGCTGCCGTTCATGCGGAACGCGACGCGCGGCCGCGGCATCCCGGACGAACGGCTCGTCGAGGTGTCGGGTCACTACGCCCTGTTCGGCGGGGCGTCGCCGATCAACGGCCAGAACGAGGCCCTCGTCGAGGCGCTGCGGGCCGCCCTGGCCGAGCGCGGCATCGACGTCCCGATCGTGATCGGCAACCGGAACTGGACGCCGTACGTCGCCGACACCTTCACCGAGCTGGCCGCCGGCGGCGCCCGCCGCGTCCTGGCGCTGGCGACCTCGGCGTACGCGTCCTACTCCTCGTGCCGGCAGTACCGCGAGGACATCGCCGCCGCCCTCGCCGCGACCGGGGTGGAACTCGAGCTGGACAAGATCGGGCCGTTCGCCGAGACCGACGGCTTCGTCACCGCCAACGCCGACGCGCTGCGCGCCGCGCTCGCGCAGGCCCAGGGCGAGCCGCGCGTCATCTTCGTGACGCACTCGATCCCCACCGCGATGAACGCGGCGTCCGGCCCGGGTGAGGGCAACACCTACGAACGGCAGCACCAGCGCGTCGCGGCCGCGATCGCCGCCGCGGTGGGCCTGCCCGAGGACCGGTGGGAGATCGCCTACTGCAGCCGCTCGGGCGCCCCGCACATCCCGTGGCTCGAGCCGGACGTCAACGACCGCATGGAGGAACTCGCCGCGGCGGGCACCACGTCGGTGGTCACCGTCCCCTTCGGCTTCATCAGCGACCACATGGAGGTCGCCTACGACCTGGACACCCAGGCCGCCGAGACCGCGCAGCGCGTCGGGCAGTCCTACGTCCGCGCCGCCACCGCGGGCACGCACCCCGCGTTCGTCGCGATGCTGGCCGACGCGATCGCCGACCCGCGCCCCGGGCAGGTCGGCGGGCTGCCGTCCTGCGGCGCCACCTGCTGCCTGTCGGGACGCCCCGGGGAGGCCAAGCCGGCCGCCTGCGGCGCCGACGCCACCGCCTGACCCGACCTCACCACAGGAGGAAGCATGACCGATCGCCCCACCGCCCAGCCCGCCGGGCAGCCGCCCGCCAAGGTGCAGGGGGCGCCGTTCAGCGGCGACCCGCGCGACACCTACGTCGCGCCCGAGGAGGTCAACGCCGGCTCCCACTACGTGATGTACGCCGTGTTCTCGACGCTGGTGCCGCTGCCGGCCTCCGACGAGGAGCGCGGCGACGAGGTCGCGGCCGCCCTGCAGGCCGTCGAGGCCGCCGGCGTCACGGTGCGCGGCTGGTACGACGTCGGCGGGTTCCGCGCGGACGCCGACCTGATGGGCTGGTTCCTCGCCGACGACCCCACCCGCATCCAGGCCGCCTACCACGCGCTGCGGAACTCCGATCTCGGCGGACGCCTCGACCCGGTGTGGTCGGCGGTCGGCGTCCACCGCGGCGCCGAGTTCAACAACGCCCACACGCCGTCGTGCTTCTCCGGGATCGCGCCGCGGCCGTGGCTGACGGTGTACCCGTTCGTCCGCAGCTACGAGTGGTACTACATGGACCCGGCCAAGCGCTCCCACATGCTGCGCACGCACGGCATGGCCGCCCGCGAGTTCCCCGACGTGCTGGGCTCCACCACCTCGGCGTTCGCGCTGGGCGACTACGAGTGGCTGCTGGCCTTCGAGGCCGACGAACTGCACCGGCTCGTCGACGCGATGCGCGCCCAGCGCGCCGTCGAGGCCCGGCTCCACGTCCGCGAGGAGACCCCGTTCTTCACCGGGCCCCGCGTCGAGTTGGCGGACTGGGCCACGCGCCAGCCCCTCGCCTGATGGCCGCCTTCGAGGCGGTCCTGTTCGACTGCGACGGCGTCCTGGTCGACTCGGAGCCGATCACCAACCGCGTCCAGCGCGAGGTGCTGGCCGAACTCGGCTGGGAGCTGACCGAGGCCGAGGGCATCGCCCGCTTCGTCGGGCACGCCTTCGCCGACTTCGCCCCCGACATCCACGAGGCGACCGGGGTCTGGATCGACGAGGCGTGGCTCGAGGGCTTCCGGGCCCGCCGGGACGCCGCCCTGCGCGCCGAACTGCGTCCGGTCCCCGGCGCCGCCGACGCGGTGAGGGCGATCGCGGACGCCCTGGGCGGACGCGTGGCGTGCGCCTCGGGGGCCGACCGCGCCAAGACGCAGATGCAGGTCGACATCGCCGGCCTGTCCGACGTGTTCGGGGACCGGATCTTCAGCGGCATGGAGTGCGTGCTGACCAAGCCCGCGCCCGACGTCTACCTGGCCGCCGCGGCGGCGCTCGGGGTCGACCCGGCCGCGTGCGCCGTGATCGAGGACTCGGCCGCCGGGGTGTCGGCGGGGCTGGCCGCCGGCGCCACCGTGTTCGGCTTCGCGCCGCAGGGCCCCACGCACCAGCTCCCCGAGGCCTTGTTGGCCCAGGGCGCGGCGGCGACCTTCTCGGCCATGGCGGACCTGCCCGCCCTGGTCCTCGGCGGGCGGCCGCGAGCGTGACAGCGCCCGAGCCGCCGCGATCCCCGCAGCCGCCCCGGCGCCACCCGCTCAGCCTGTGGCTGCTGGTCGCGGCGTTCGTGCTCGTGCTGGTGATCAGCCTGCCCGGGGTGGCCGAGTCGGCCTCGGACCGGGCGCTGTCGATCGGCGCGGGCGTCGGCCTGGCCGGGGTGGCCTGGAGCCTTCTGCGGGAGTACCGGCGCCGCTAGCGTGGGCGTCATGTCCACCGAGGAGATGCGGCGCCGCGCGGCGGCCTTCGCCGGCACCGGCGCCGAGTACCACCGGCTGCGCCCGTCCTACCCGGGGCCCACCGTCGACTGGATGGTGCCCGCCGACGCGCGCGTCGTCCTCGACCTCGGCGCCGGCACCGGACGCCTCACCGACGCCCTGGTCGCGCGCGGCCTCGACGTCGTGGCGGTCGACCCGTCGGCGTCCATGCTCGCCGTCCTGGCCGCCCGGCTGCCCGGGGTGGTCGCCGTCGCCGGTACCGCGGAGGCCACAGGGTTGCCCGACGCGTCGGTGGACGCGATCGTCGTGGGGCAGGCCTGGCACTGGATGGATCCGGACGCCGCCTCGGCGGAGGCCGCCCGGGTGCTGCGTCCCGGCGGCACCCTGGCCATGGCGTGGAACCAGTTCGTCCCCGCCCCGGCTGGCAGACCGAGTTCGACGCGATCCAGCACTCCGCCCGCGGGATCGACCTGGCCGACGAGCAGGACGCCGCCGCCCGGGCGCCCTTCACCGACCGGGCCGAGGAGCGCTGGACGTGGACGCGGGAGGTGCCCGCGGAGGACTTCCTGCAGCGCTACACCACGCACTCGCCGTTCCTCGTGCAGGACGCGCAGGAGCAGCAGCGCCGGCTGTCGGGTTGGCGCGCCCTCCTCGACGCGCACGCCGGCGCCCACGTCACCGAGCACTACGAGACGCGGGCCTGGCGGTTCCGGCTGCCCGCGTGAGGACCACCCCCGGCGAGCCGGCGGGCCTCAGCGCACCTGGGCGAAGAACCGCACCAGTTCGGCGGTGATCTGCGCCTCGGCGGTGGCGCGATCCACGTCGGGGACGCCGTCGCCGGCCTGCGGGCCGTAGCGCCCGAAGAAGCTGTGGACCGCGCCGGGCACCGTCACCAGCCGTGTCCCGGCGGGCAGGCTGCCCACCCCGGCGCGCACCCGATCGGGATCGGCCACCCCGTCGTTGCCGGCCAGCAGCGACACGGCCGGGAACGGGGCGTCGACGAGGTCGGCATTGTCGGGCGGGTAGGCCGCCAGCAGGACCAGGCCCGCGACGGCGTCCGGGTGCGCGGCGGCGTAGGAGGCCGCCATCGCCCCGCCGAGCGAATGCCCGCCCACCACCACCGGCAGCCCGCCGGCCAACTCGGACGCCAACCGCTCGGCCCGGTCGGTGCCCAGGACCGCGAGGTCGAGCGGCATCTCGGGGATGAGCGTCCGGACGCCGTGGGCCGCGAGCGCGTGCCCGATCCACTCGTAGGCCTGCGGCCGGACCAGCCCGCCCGGGTAGAGCACGAACGCGACCCGCGCGTCGCCCTGGGCCGGGTCGACGACCAGCACGCGGCCGCCCGCCTCCGCGAGCCGGACGCGCGCCGGGGCGTCGGGGACGGCGGCGTCCTGCCCGACGACGAGCGGCGTGCGCAGCACGTACGGCTGGGCCAGGCCGACGCCGTAGCCCAGCAGCCCGAGGATCACGGCCAACAGGAGTCCCGTGCGCTTCTTCACCCCGCCATTGTCCCGGCACCCGCGCGTCGCCCGCGTCATCGCCCGCCGCGGGGGCTCCCGCCCCGAGGGGGATCGCGGCGGAGAAGCGCGCGGCGCGCCGCCTGACCCGCTCCGAGTGATCGCCCTGACAACGCCTGAGGCGCTAGATTCCCGGGATGGACGTCCTGATTCTGGGTGGCCACGGAAAGGTGGCCCTGCTTCTCGCACCGCTGCTCGTCGCGCGCGGTGACACCGTCGACTCGGTCATCCGCAACCCGGAACAGGCCGATGCGGTCCGGGCCTCGGGTGCCAACCCGATCGTCGCCGACATCGAGTCGCTCAGCACCGATGCCCTGGCCGACCTGATCCACGGCCACCACGCGGTGGTGTGGTCCGCGGGAGCCGGGGGCGGCGACCCGCAGCGCACCTACGCGGTGGACAAGGACGCGGCCATCCGCTCGATCGACGCCGCCGAGCACGCCGGCGTGCGGCGCTACGTGATGGTGTCCTACTTCGGATCCGACCTGAACCACGGCGTCGAAGCGGGCAGCGGGTTCTTCCCGTACGCCGAGGCCAAGGCGGCCGCGGACACCTACCTGCGCGCCAGCGACCTGTCGTGGACGGTCGTCAGCCCGAGCACGCTGACCCTGGAGGCGCCCACGGGCAGGATCGACGCGGCGGCGTCCACCTCGGGCAGCGTGAGCCGGGCCGACGTGGCGGGCGTGATCGCCGCCGTTCTCGCCAACCCGACCACGGCCGGGCGCACGATCCGGTTCAACTCCGGGGAGACGGAGATCGCGGCCGCGGTCGCCCGCTGAGGGCGGCTCAGACGGGGCGCGTCACGGCGGCGCGGGGTCGGCGGCGCCGCCGCACGCCCGCCCGGACGAGCTCGAGTTCGGCCAGGGCGGCCATCGCGTGCGGGTCGCCCGCGCGCCAGGCGGCCACCGGGTCGGCGCCGATGCTGCGCAGTTCGTCGATGGGCTGGGTGGCCAGCGCGCGCAGCGCCAGCAGGTCGGTGCCGTCGGCGGTGTCCACCAGCGCCCGCACCTCGGCGGCCCGGCGGGCGAACGCCAGCCGGCGGGGGACCCAGAGGATCAGGATGATCGCGACGGGGATCACGAAGGCCAGCGCGCCCGCGACGGTGGCGGTCTGCTCGATCGCCGCCACCTGCCCGGACGCGGAGGCGGCCAGGTCGCCCAGGGTGCCGGCCATCCCGTCGAGCGGTTGCCGCAGACCGTCCCCGACCAGGGGGATGCCGGCGGCCTGGTTCGCCGCGTCCGCGGCCTGCCGGCGCAGGTCCTCGGCGAGCCCGGCGGCCTGCCGCGACGGCTCCGCCACGGCGCGGATCACGCCGTCGGTCAGCCGGCCCGCGAACCACCAGGCCACGCACCACAGCAGCACGAAGGCGTCGGCCGCGATCTGCCGGGCCAGGCGCCACGACGGGCGGGCGTAGAACTGCATCAGAGCATGAACCGGTAGAAGGGGCTGTCGGGGTCGACGGGCTCCGCCTTGATCGGGCTCCGCTCGATCCGGACGAGCAGCTCGGGCAGGCTGGCGGGGTCGCCCAGTTCGATGCCGACCAGGGCGGGGCCGACGTCGCGGTTGCTGCGCTTGACGTACTCGAAGTGCGTGATGTCGTCCTCGGGGCCCAGCACCTCGTCGAGGAAGCGGCGCAGCGCCCCCGGCTCCTGGGGGAAGCTGACCAGGAAGTAGTGCTTGCGGCCCTCGTACAGCAGCGACCGCTCCACGATCTCCGCGTACCGCGACACGTCGTTGTTGCCGCCGGAGATCACCGCGACGACGAGTTCGCCGCGGCGCGGCGGGTCCAGCCGCAGCGACGCGGTCGCCAGGGCGCCCGCCGGCTCGGCGATGATGCCGTCGGACTGGTACAGCGACAGCATCTCCGAGCAGATGGCGCCCTCGGGGACCGACAGCAGCCGCGGCGCGTGCCGCGACGCGATGGCGAACGTGACGTCGCCGGCCCGGCGCACCGCGGCGCCGTCCACGAACGTGTCGATGCGGCCCAGGCTGGTGGGCCTGCCGGCGTCCATCGCGGCGGCCATGCAGGCGGCGCCGGTGGGCTCGACGGCGGTGATCGCGGTGTGGGGTGAGCGCGCGGCGAGCCACACCAGGCTGCCGGCCAGCAGGCCGCCCCCGCCGACGGGCAGGATCATCCGGTCGGGCTCGCGGCCCAGTTGCTCGACGGTCTCCTTCGCGACGGTGCCCTGGCCCGCGATGGTGCGGGCGTCGTCGAAGGCGGGCACGATCGTCGACCCGGACGCCGCCGCGGCCTCCTCCGCGGCCGCCGAGGACTCGTCGTAGGAGTCGCCCACGACGACGAGCTCCACGAACTCGCGCCCGAAGTGCCGCATCCGGTCGCGCTTCTGCCGCGGCGTGGTGGACGGCACGAAGATCCGGCCCGCGATGCCGAGGGCGGCGCACGCCATGGCGACGCCCTGGCCGTGGTTCCCGGCGGAGGCCGCGATGACGCCGGCGGCGCGCTCGGCGTCGCTGAGCTGCGCGATCAGGTTGTAGGCGCCCCGGATCTTGTAGGAGCGGACCGGTTGCAGGTCCTCCCGCTTGAGCCAGATCTCCGCGCCGGTGGCGGCCGACAGCCGTTCGTTGTACTGCAGCGGCGTCTCCGAGATGACGCCGGCCAGCCGGACGCTCGCAGCGTCGACGTCCGCGACGGTGACGGGCAACGGGTCGCGGCTGGTGCCCGCGGGAAGGTGGCTCACCCGGCCATTGTGCCCCGGTCGCGGCCTGGATCGTCGGGGGCGTCGTCGATGAGATCCAGCAGGGCCGGCTCGTGGCGCCGCAGTTCGTCGGCCTCGGGGAGGGCGGGCTTGCGCGGGCGCCCGAGCGCGGAGGGCACGTCGGTCGCGTCCGCGACGAGCTCGGGGGCGGCGATCTGGCGCAGCGGCTCCTCCACGGACCCCAGCGGGGCCAGCTCGGCCTGGGTGACGTCGAGGTCGCGGAACCGCCGGGCGGTGACCAGGACGCGGTTCTCCAGCGAGCCCACCGACGCGTTGTAGGCCTTGACCGCGGTGCCCAGCGCCCGGCCCAGCTTGTCGACGTTGTGCCCCATGGTGCCGAGCCGGTCGTACAGCTCGCGGCCGAGCTGGGACACCTCCGCCGCGGACGCCGCCAGCTTGGCTTGCTTCCAGCCGTACGCGACCGAGCGGAGCAGCCCGATCAGCGTGGTCGGGGTGGCCACCACGATGTCGCGCGCGCTGGCGTACTCGTGCAGGTCGGGGATGAGCCGCAGCGCCTCGAACCCGAGCGCCTCGTTGGGCACGAACATCACGACGAACTCGGGCGTGCCGGGGTCGGCCTTCCAGTAGTTCTTGCCCGACAGCGCGTCGACGTGACCCTTCACGTTGCGGGCGAACAGCCCGAGGTAGCGCTCGCGCTCGCGCTCGTCGTCGGTCTCCTGCGCGTCCAGGAACGCCGACAGCGGCACCTTGGAGTCGACGTAGACGAACTTGCCCTCGGTCAGCATCACCTTCAGGTCGGGGCGGATCACGCGGTCCTCGCTGGTGGAGGACGTCTCCTGCTGGACGAAGTCGCAGTGCTCGAGCATGCCCGCGAGCTCGGCGACCCGCTGGAGTTGCAGCTCGCCCCACGCGCCGCGGACCTGCGGCTTGCGCAGCGCCGTCGACAGCGCGTTGGTCTCGCGGCGCAACTGCTCGCCGGTGAACTGCACCGCGCGGACCTGCCCGGCGAGCTCGGTCGCCATCGCGACCCGCGCCTGCTCGACCTCGGCCAGCCGGGTGTTGAACGCGGCGAGGCTCTCCTTGATCGGCGCCATCAGCTGCTCGGTGGCCTTGAGGCGCTGCTCGGCGGTCACGTCGGCGCGCCGGCCCTGCTCGTCGAGCGCCTGCCCGCTCAGCAGCTTGAACTCCTTGATCAGCACGTCGCGGTCGGCGGCGACCTCGGCCGCGCGAGCGACGGCAGCGTCCCGCTCCGCGACGGCGGCGACGATCCTGGCCTCGGCCCCCGCCAGGCGCGCCCGGGCCTCGGACGCCAGCGCCGCGGCGGCGTGCGCGTCCGCCCGGGCCTCGGCGACCTCCTGCCGGGCCAGCGCCGCCTCGGCCTTCGCCTCCTGGACGCGGACCTGCGCCTGCGCGGCCGAGGTGCCGGCGTCGGCCAGCTCCGTGCGGGTCTGCGCGGCCTCGGCGCGGGCGCGTTCGGCGTCCGAGCGGGCCTGGGCGGCGTCGGCCCGCAACCGCTCGACTCCCGCCCCGTCGCCGGAGTCGGAGGCCGACTGCCGCAGCCACAGCCACGCCCCAGCGCGCCGAGGGCGACGCCGAGGAGCAGGGCCAGCAGCACCGTCAACGTGTCCATGCACCGATCCTCACAGGTGCTCCCGACAGTTTCCGCCGCGACCCGCCCCCTCACCCCGTAGTGGTGGGCGCACCGCCGCGGCGGGCGTCACCGCCGGAGACTCGGTGGCGGCGTCTCGAGCGACGCGGCGGCCAGGCGCGCCGCCTCGGCCGCGAGCGGGGTGCCGCGCGGCGGCTCCGCGGCCAGCGCGCGCAGGGCCAGGGCCGCCGCGGACGTGCCGCGCGCCCGCCGCGCGAGCTCCGCGGGCGTCGGCACGGGGCTGCCGTAGGCGCGCGCGAGCTCCGCCCCCGCCTCGTACAGCGTGCCCGCGCCCCTGACCTCGGCGGTCGCGGGCAGCAGCGCGGCGATGACCTGCAGCACCCGGTGGCCGGCCAGCGCGCCGATCGATGCGGCGTCGGTGAGCGCGGCGGCCACCCGGCCGGCGTAGATGGCGTGGTCGGCCAGCAGGGCGGCGAGCTCGTCTGCCAGGACGTCCGGGGCCAGCAGGTTCGCCTCGGCGAGCGCGGCCAGCGCCTCGGCCGTGGCGGCGCGGTGGCCGGCTTCCTTGGCCGACAACCCCAGCGCGAGCGCGAACGCCGTCGGGCCGCCGACGAGCCGCCGGGATGCGCCCAGCGCCGCGAACACCTCGGGGACGCCCCGCACGTTCACCACCGCCACGGCGGCGGACAGCGCCGGGGAGAAGTGGGCGGCCAGGACGTCGGGGTTGTTCGCGTACAGCACCCCCGCCCACTGGGCGAGCTGCGCGTAGCCGTCCTGCTCGCGCGCCTCCTCGACGCGGTGGCCGTACTCCTGCGGCACGCGGGTCGTGTCCAGCGCCCGGTCGGCGTAGGACGCGCGCGGCCCGGCGCCCGAGCCCGGGGCCGTGTACAGCAGCCGCGGCGGCGTCGGGTCGCCCGAGCCGAAGGTGCCCTCGCCGACGGCGTGCCGCCCGCGCACCCAGTCCAGGGCGGTGGCCGGCAGCGGCGCCAGCGCGACCTGCTCGACGACGCCGGGTCGCAGCGCCTCCACCAGCAGCGCCCCGGGGCCGTGGGTCGCGATCATCCGGTAGCCGGCGCGGAACGTGTGGATCTCGACGACCTCCTCGGTGCCGTCGGCCCCGAGCCGGTGCGTCGTCGCGGTCCGCTCGCTCACCTCGGCGTCCGGCGGGACGGGCGCGTCGTCGGCGAGGAACACGTGGCGGCGGAAACCCCGGAAGTCGAGGTGGGGGACCGGGAGTCCCAGCCAGGCGCGCAGCCGCACGGCGAGGTGGCGCCGCGGCGAGGACCGGGAGGCGTCGAGGTCGCCCTCGGCCACCGCCAGGGCCCGGTCGGCCAGGCTGCGCCACGCCGGGGCGACGGCGAGGGAGGCCGGGGCGGCGTCCAGGCCGTCGAGCGCCGCCATCATGCCGGGCAGCAGGGTGCCGTCGCCGACGCCCTCCAGGAACGACGCCACCGCGTCGCGCAGGGCCTCGCCCTCCAGCGGAGGCGGGTCCCACGGCAGCGGCGGCAGGTCGGCGCGGCGCGGCCCCGGCACGTCGACCGGCGGCGTCGAGGCGCGGGGCGGCTCGGGAGCGGCCACGGCGGCCGGGAGCAGCGCGGACGCCCGGCGCGCCACGTCCGCGGGCAGCCGTCCGACGACCGACGCCACGACCTCCCCGACCGGCCCGGACGCCTCGGGCGCGGCGGCGACCACGTCGGCCAGGAGCGCGACCTGGCCGGCGAGCAGCTTCTTCTCGGTGCGTTCGAACACCGGCGCGTCCAGCAGCGCGGCGACCTGCTCGGTCGAGGGGCGGGCACCCCCGGCCAGGGCGGCGCGCAGGGTGTCCTGCGCCAGCCCCACCGCCACGCTGGGGGCGGCGGCCAGCACGGCCACGTGCGTCCCCCAGCGCGCCATCGTCTCGGCCGGGGTCGGTTCCAGGCCGCGGTGGACGCGGGGGTACCAGGTCACGGCCCGCGGCGCGAAGTCGCGCAGCAGGGCCGCGAGGCTCTCGTCCAGCAGCCGCGCGCGCACCGCCGGGTCGGCGGCGAGCTCCGCGACCGCGGCCGCCCAGTCCGGCGCCTGCCGCTCGTCGACGAGCCGCCAGTCGCCGCCCAGCGGCTCGACCCGGAACAGCGCCCAGAACTCGTGCCACTGCTCGGGGTGGGCGCGCAGGTGCCCGGGCAGGGCGTCGGGTGCCGGGACCTCGGCGTACAGCCACCACTCCAGGTAGTCCGCGGACTCCGGGCGCAGGTCGTGCGCGGCCTTCACGGCGCGCGCCGTCGCGACGGCCATGCGCGGCTCGCCGCCGGCCTGCGCGAGTTGGTCGAGGAACCGGGCACCCCAGTCCGCGTCGCGCCCGGCCAGCGCGCCGGCCAGCACGTCGGCGAGCGCCTGGGACCGGGCGTCGGGGAACTGGCGGACCTCCCAGCTCGCCATCGCCTCGGCGACGGCCCTGGGCGCCCCCAGCGCGGCCAGGACGAGCGCGGCCCGCGGCGTCCAGCCTTCGGCGCGCAGCAGGCGGCTCGCCGGGACCGTGCGCGCCAGGGCGGCGCGCTCCGCCTCGTCGGCGCCGTCGAACGCGGCGTCCAGCGCGGGGAGGGTGTCGGGGCCGGTGCCGGTGGCGCCGCGCTTGAGCAGCGAGCGGCGGGCGGCGAGATCGGTCATGGTGCCTCCGCGGCGAGGTGGGCGACGAGGACGTGCTTGCAGGGGCCCCGGGTGCCGCGGTACTGCGCGTACCACGGGCAGGTGCAGCGGTCGTCGGCCAGGCGCACCTCGTGGGTCGCGGCGCCGGAGCGGACCAGCGCGATCCCGTCTGTCACCTCGACCGCGCCCGCCTCCGCGAGGGCGTGGGCGTCCGCCAGGCGGGGGTGCAGCGCCGTGAGGGCGGTGGGGAGGTAGGGCAGCGGCCGGTGGAACCAGGCGCCTGCGTCCAGGTCGTAGCCGACCTGCCCCGAGGTGGCGAGCAGCGCCAGCGCCCCCGCCACGCGCTCGGCGGGCAGCCCCGACCCGGCGCCGAGCTTGGCGGGGTCGATGCGCGGGTCGAACGCGAGCAGCGCCGAGACCAGGTCGGCGTCGTGCTCGGTGTGCGGCCCGGCGAGCGCGGACAGCACCGCCCCCTCGCCGGAGAACCCGCGCGTCTTCTCGGGGCTCAGCCCGATCGTCAGCGTCGCGCCCGGCAGCCCCAGGACCCACCCGGACGCCGAGGGCGGCGAGCCGGCCGACACGTCGGGGGCGAAGGCGCGCAGCCCGGTCGCGTGCCGCAGGATCGGCTCCAGGACGCGCAGCCGCTCGGGGCCCGCCACCGCGACGGCGCCGGCCGTGGGCCGCGACGCCAGCCGCAGCCCGCGGGACGCGCGCGTCGCCCACAGGACGGTGCGCGTCGTCGAGGAGCGGGGCAGCCCGCGCACGAACGCCCGTGCCGCGTCGGCGTCCAGCTCGTGGCGCAGCGCCATGCCGGCGCTCAGCGCCTGGGTCTCGGCGAAGCCCTTGAGCCAGCGCGTCGGCAGCGGCACCCTCTCCTCGACCACCGCGCCGTCGAGGGTCGTGGCCCGCAGCCCGTCGGTGCCCACGTCCAGGTGGAGCGGTTCGCGGGCGCGCAGCCCGGCCAGCGCCTGGCGCAGCGGCGGGTTCACGTCGACGTTGGTGACGCCCGCGGCCACGCGCTCGGCGTCGAGCGCGGACGCCGCCACGTCGAGCCGCGCGTACACGCCGCAGCAGGCGCTGAACGACTCCAGTCGCAGCCCCTCCGGGGTCGAGGTGACCACGGGGTCGGCGGCCCGCAGCACCGCGGCCTGGGCGTTCGGGGGCACGTAGAACCGGGTCCGGGCGACCCGCGCCAGCGCCAGCAACCCGGCGGCCACCACGTCGGGACGGGCCACGAAACCCGAGAAGAAGTGCGGGTGTTCGGCCGGGCCGTCGGCGTCGCTGCCGCCGCTCGTCGCGAGCGTGAGGGCGTCCCCGTCCAGCTCCGACGGCCACAGGTAGCGGTAGGTCGCGGTCACGGCGCCACCCGGAGTTCGGTCCGGGTGACGGTGACCAGGTCGATCGCGGCGACCCGGACGCCGTCGGGCACCCCGCGGACGCTCGGGTCGACCCAGACGCCCGTCGCGGCGCGCCAGGGCAGCAACTCCAGGGTGAGGCCGTCGCGGCGGGCGGCGTCCAGGTGGTCGCTCAGGTCGACGTCCCAGACCCGGCCGTGCCAGAAGTGGTCGCTGAGCACCTCCTCGCCGAGTAGGGCGCGCCCGACGTCGCCGCTCCACCTCACCCGCAGCAGCACCCGGTCCGCCCCCGGCGCGACGTCGGGGACAGCCACCGGGACGCGGGCGGCGCCCGAGGCGTCCGTCGGGGCGCTCAGCCGGGCGGCCGGCCCGCCGACCCGGGGGAGCGGGGCGCGGGCGTCCGGTGCCAGGTCGGCGGCCAGGCGTCGCGTCCCGGCGGCGGTGGCGAGTTCCCCGCTCCACCACCCGGCGGGGCCGGTCGCGGCGCGCAGGCCCGGGCCCTGCAGGCGCCGGCCGCCCCACACCGACAGCCGCGTCGTCGGGGCCTCGGTGCGCACGACGAGCGCGCCGTCGCGCACCGAGAGGGCGGCGTCGGCCAGCAGCAGCGTCGGCGCGCCGGCGAGCGGCAGCAGCCAGAGCCGGTCCGCCGAGGCCTGGTCCAGCACGAGCACACGCACCCCGGGCAGGCCGAGCAGGCACGCGGGGCCGGGCTCGGGCTCCACGACGGTCGCGCCGTCGGCGGGCCGGGACGCCGCCCCCTGCACGGGCACGTCGCCCTCGAGCACCACCTCCACCGGGACGCCGTCGGTCGCCCCCAGGACGACCAGGTCGCCCTCGGCGTCGCTCACCCGGGCCAGCAGCTGCGCCGTAGCGCTGCGCAGCGTCACGCCCGGGGCGAGCGGCAGCCGCAGCGGCCACGCGACCGCCACGCCCGCGGGCAGGTGGAGGGGGCGGCTCGGCACGGCGATGACGGCGTCGTCGAAGGCCACCTGCACCTGGGCGACGGGCACCCCCGGCAGGGCGTGCCGGGCGGGCTGGTGCGTGGTCCAGAACAGGTGGCCGCGCCGCCCGTCCGAGCGCACCGACCAGCGCAGGTCGGCGCCCTCGTCCGGCCCGATCGTGGCCGGCATGGCGGCGAGGTCGGGGTCGGCCGCCAGGAACAGGTGCTGGCGCCGCAGCAGGTGGAAGTGGGGCCGGAGCTGTCCGAACTCGCCGATCGGGGCGTGGAAGTCGTAGCTGCGGGTCGGGACGTCGTTGGGGTAGCCCGTGGCCTGCGACTCCTGCTCGGTGCCGTGCGGCCCGACGCGCTGCGTGCCGCCGGCGTACATGTAGTAGCCCTGCCACGCCGAGCCGGAGGCGATCTTCGCCAGCGTCAGCGCGGCCACGTCCTCGGGGGTGACGAGCGGGCGCCGGTGGTAGGCGACGTGCATGCCGCCGCCGAGCTCGCAGGTCGCGAAGGGCACCGCGTCCGCCTTCTGCAGCCGGACGCCGTCCCGCCCGGCGGGCCCGTCGCCGAGGGCGGCGCGGACGTCCGCGCCGACGCCCAGGTCGTCGCGCACCGCGCTGGGCCGGAAGTGCACCGCCGCCCAGTCGGGCCAGTCGGTGTCCGCCTCCTCCCAGAACCCGTCGGCGTAGCCGCCGAACACGGGCAGCAGCGTGTCGGGCACCTGGGCGCCGCCCCAGCCGGTCGCGGTCCACAGCGGGACGCGCAGCCCGGCGTCCTCGGCCAGCGCGCGCAGGGTGGCGAGGTGCCCGGGCTGGTCGTACAGCTCGTTGTCCACCTGGACGCCGACGACCGGCCCACCCTCGGCGTGGTTCAGCCCGGTCAGCTGCGCGGCGATCTCGCCGTAGAGCCGGCGCACGAGCCGCAGGTAGCCGGGGTCGTCGGTGCGGGTGACCACGTCGGCGGCCCCCAGCCAGTCGGGGAACCCGCCCAGGCGGGCCTCACCGTGCGCCCAGGGGCCGAGCCGCACGACGACGTCGAGCCCGTGCGCGGCGGCCCGCTCCACGAACGCGCGCAGGTCCAGGTTCCCCTCCCAGCGGAATCGCCCGGGCTCGGGCTCGTGCGCCTGCCAGAACACGTAGCAGGCCACCGCGTTCAGGCCGCCGGCGCGGGCGTGGGCCAGCACCTCGTCCCAGCGGTGCCGGGGCAGCCGCGCGTAGTGCACCTCGCCGGAGACCGGGAACCAGGGCCGCCCGCCGCGCTCCAGGTGCGTCGCGGTCACCGCGATCCGGTCGGGCGCACCGGGCGGCTCGCCCAGCGGCAGGTGGTCGCGGCGCGGCGGCGCGGGGCGGGGGACGCTCAGCGCCGCCAGGGGCGCCGAGGAGGGTGGGGGCGGCGTGGACGCCGGCGGCGGGGACGGCTTGGACGGGGCGGGCACGGGAGACCTTCCTGTGGCGGGTCGGCACGACTCTACGAGGCCGGCGCGGCGCCCGGGCGGCGTCTTGGTCCGCGAGGTCGCGGGCGCGGCCGACGCGCCTGCCGGACTGCGGCACAATGGCGGCCATGGCTTCGGAGTACATCGACGATCTCGCCTCGTTCGTCACCGCGTCCCCCTCCTCCTTCCACGCCGCCGCCGAGCTGGCGCAGCGGCTGGACGCCGAGGGCTTCGCCGTGCAGGACGAGACGCAACCCTTCGACGCGAACCCCGGCGGGCACTACGCGGTCCGCGACGGCGCGGTGATCGCCTGGTGGCTGCCGGAGGGCTTCGACCCGGCGCGCGCGGGCTTCCGGATCGTCGGCGCGCACACCGACAGCCCCAGCCTGAAACTCAAGCCGCAGCCCACGGCGTCCGCCTTCGGGTGGCAGCAGGCCGCGGTCGAGATCTACGGCGGGCCGCTGCCCAACGCCTGGCTCGACCGCGAGCTGGGGCTGGCGGGCCGGGTCGTGACCCGCGACGGCGAGCAGGTGCTGGTCGCGACGCCCGCCTGGCTGCGCGTGCCGCAGGTCGCCCCGCACCTGGACCGCTCGGTGAACGAGTCGCTGTCGCTGAACCGGCAGCGCCACCTGAAGCCGATCTTCGCGGTCGGGCACCCCGAGCTCGACCTGCTCGACCTGATCGCCGACGTGGCCGGGCTCGACGTCGCCGACGTCGCCAGCCACGACCTGTACGCCTACCCGACCGAGGCGCCGGCGGTGTTCGGGCCGACGGAGGAGTTCTTCGCCAGCTCCCGGCTGGACAACCTCTCCTCGGTGCACGCCGGGCTGCGCGCGCTGCTGGACGCCCCCGAGGGCTCCGACGTGACGGTGCTGGCCTGCTTCGATCACGAGGAGGTCGGGTCGGCGTCCCGCTCGGGCGCCGCGGGCCCGTTCCTGGAGCAGGTGCTGCGTCGGGTGGCCGGCGCGGTCGGCGTCCGGGGGTCGGGGTGGGAGGAACTGCTGGCGCGCTCGTCCTGCATCTCCGCGGACGCCGGGCACGCGATCCATCCGAACTACCCGGAGCTGCACGATCCGGACCACCAGCCGCTGCTCAACGGCGGGCCGCTGCTGAAGTTCAACGCCAACCTGCGCTACACCACGGACGCCGCGAGCGCGTCGCTGTGGCGCCGGGCGTGCGCGGCCGCCGGCGTCCCCACGCAGGACTTCGTGTCCAACAACGCGGTGTCGTGCGGGTCGACGATCGGACCGATGACCGCCGAACGCTTCGGCATCGTGATGTGCGACGTCGGGATCCCGCTGCTGAGCATGCACTCGACGCGCGAACTGGCCGGGGTGCACGATCCCGGCTACCTCGCCGGCGCCCTGACCGCGTACTACGCCGGGGCCTGAGGGCCGGTGCCCGACCCGTCCCCGCGCACGGCTGAGGCCGCATGATCCTCGCGCTGGCCGTCTCGCTGCTGGCGGGGCTGGCCACGTCCGTCGGCGGCGCGCTCGCGCTCGGCCGCCGCACGCTGGAGCGGGCCTGGTTGGCGGTCGCCCTGGCGTTCGCGTCCGGGGCGATGCTGCTGGTGAGCCTCGTGGAACTGCTCCCGCTGGGGATCGCGTCGCTGGGGGAGCAGTTCGGCCCGAAGACGGCCGCCGGCGTCGGCTACCTGGTGTTCTTCGTGGGCATCGGCCTGGTGCTCGCGATCGACCGCTTCCTGCCCCAGCCGCTCAACCCGAACGAGACCGAGGGCCGCGAGCACGAGGTGGCCGCGGGCGAGGTGCCGCACACGCAGCGGCTGCTGCGCTCGGGGCTCCTGGTCGCGTTGGTGCTGGGACTGCACAACTTCCCCGAGGGGATGGCGACCTTCCTCTCGACCTACTCCGACGTCGGCGTGGGGATCCCGCTGGCGGTCGCGATCGCGATCCACAATGTGCCCGAGGGGATCGCGGTGGCCGCGCCGGTGTACGCCGCGACCGGGTCGCGCTCGAAGGCGTTCTGGTGGGCGACGATCTCGGGCCTCACCGAGCCGGTCGGCGGGCTGATCGCCGCCGGCCTGGTCACGTGGGTGATCCCGCCGGCGTTCTTCGGCGTCTTCTACGCGCTGGTGGCCGGGATGATGGTCTTCCTGGCGCTCGACGAACTCCTGCCGGGCGCCTGGCGCTACCAGACCGACAAGCACCAGACCGTCTACGGGATGCTGGCCGGCATGGCCGTGGTCGCCCTCAGCCTGATGCTGTTCGCCTGACCGCCCCCGGACGCGGCGGGTCGCCGCGCCCGGGCCGGGGTGCCGCCGACCCGCGGGTCGGCCGGGCGATCGGGCGGGGGAGCGGTCAGGCCAGCGGGAAGCGGAGCCCCGCCATGGCCGTCCCGTTCCAGCCGGGCGCGGTGATCTCGCCCGGGCGGACGGCGAACACGTCGCCGCCCTGGGCCAGCACCTGCACCACGATCATGGAGGACAGGTCGTAGCCGTCCTTGTCGTAGGCGATCGCGCCGGACGCGGTGTCCAGTGAGCCGCGGATCTCGGCGGTGAAGTCGTACACCATCGTGGAGACCGCCCCGGACGCCGTGGCGCGGGCGATGTCGGCCAGGTCGTGCGCCACCAGGCCGCCCGAGGTGCCGTCCATCAGCCGGGTGGCGAGGGCGTCCACCTGCGCGGCGTTGTGCCCGGGCAGCCGGACGCGGATGGCCTCGTCGATCTCGTGGCCCGCCAGCGCGTCGGGGGAGCCCTGCACGGTGACGAGCGGGTGGCCCGAGGCGTGGGCGTTGCGGTACAGGTCGAGCAGCGGCTGCGCGGCGAACAGGAACAGCGGGATGTCGCGGTCGACGCCGCGCAGTTCGGCCGTCACCGCGTCGGAGACCCGGCGGATGTAGGTGCTGAGCAGCACCTTCAGCCCCTCGTCGCCCACCAGGCGGCGGACGTGGTCCCGGTCGCGCACCGTGGCCCGGTTGGTGGCCTCGGCGACGTCGGCGATGCCGGTGCGCTCGATCTCGAGCTCGACCGCGCGGGTGGTCGCGGTGGCGTGCCACAGGTTCCAGCCGTCCGCCGACAGCGTGAGCGCGTAGGCCTCCTGCGGGGTGGTGACGGCGCGCACGAGTTGCCCGATGTCGTAGCGCGTCCCGACCTGCACCTGGGGCTGCAGGATGTTGGGCAGCACGTAGGCCTCGTACCCGTCCTCGGCGAGGAACAGGGCGATCGACCCGGCCAGCTCCGACCACACGTCGCTCGCGGCGAAGGCGTCCCACTGCGCGCGCAGCGCGTCCTCGACGGCGGGGCGGACCCCGGTCTCCCGCACCTGGCGCAGCGCGTCGTCGACGGCGCTCTTCAGGGCGAGGCGGCTCGCCGGCCGGTCGGCGGGGTCGGTCGGCGCGTAGATCGTGAGGGCGCGCTCGTGGGGCTTGCCCAGCCGGGTCAGGTCGTCGAGGTCGGGTAGCCGGTAGCGGGTTGGCATCTGGGTAACTCCTTCGATTTTGGCCCCTCAAGACTAAAAGTTTCGTTGAGGTTTCTCCTAATCAACGATGAATAACTTGCCTCGACGTCGACACAATGAACACCGTTGTGAATCACGGAATGATTGGTAAGCCTTGCCTCACGCTGAGGCGCAATTCCTCCGATAACGGCGAAATCAGGATGGACGCATCCTCCCGATCATGTTATCAAACCGTTACCCGGGCCGGCTTGACGGACGCCCCGCGCTGAGGTGGACTCTTCCCAACCACTGAGAGCGCTCTCACCTCTCGTGAACCATCGGGTGAGAGCGCTCCCAGCAGGCCAGGCGGGGGGCCCGCCGCACACTGACGAAGGAGTTACAGTGCGCAAGCAACGCAAGGCGGCCATCGCAACGATCAGTGCGTTGGCGCTCGCCCTGACCGCCTGTGCCGGCGGAGGCGCGGGAACCACCCCGACCGCCGCGTCCACGGCGACCGGCGGCGGCGAGCAGAAGATCACGCTCACCGTGGCGACGTTCAACGAGTTCGGCTACGAGGACCTCGTGAAGGAGTACACCAAGCTCCACCCGAACATCACCGTCGAGCACAAGAAGGCCGCGACCGCCGACGAGGCGCGCGAGAACCTCAACACCCGCCTGGCGGCCGGCTCCGGCCTGTCCGACGTCGAGGCGATCGAGGTCGACTGGGTGCCCGAGATGATGCAGTACGCCGACAAGTTCGTCGACCTGAAGGATCCCGCGCTCAAGGGCCGCTGGATCGGCTGGAAGGAGGCCTCGGCCACCACCAAGGACGGCAAGCTGATCGGCTACGGCACCGACATCGGACCGGAGGGCATCTGCTACCGCTCCGACCTGTTCGCCAAGGCGGGGCTCCCGACCGACCGCGCCGAGGTGGCCAAGCTGCTCGCCGGCGACTGGGACACCTACTTCTCGGTCGGCAAGCAGTTCGTCACCAAGACGAACATCCCGTGGTACGACGCCTCCGACGGCGTCTTCCAGGGCATGATCAACCAGATCGACAACCCGTTCGAGACCTCCGACGGCAAGCCGATCCCGCTGGGCGACAACGCCAAGATGAAGGCGACCTACGACAAGCTCATGAAGGCGTCGGTGGACGACAACCTGTCGGCCAACCTCGCCCAGTGGAGCCCCGACTGGGTCAACGCCTTCCAGAAGGACGGTTTCGCGACGATGCTGTGCCCGGGCTGGATGCTGGGCGTCATCGAGGGCAACGCCAAGGGCGTCACCGGCTGGGACATCGCCGACGTATTCCCCGGCGGCGGCGGCAACTGGGGCGGCTCGTTCCTGACCGTCCCGGCCCAGGGCAAGCACCAGGCCGAGGCGAAGGCGCTGGCCAACTGGCTGACGGCCCCCGAGCAGCAGCTCAAGGCCTTCAAGTCCAAGGGCACGTTCCCGAGCCAGGTGGAGGCCATGAAGTCCGACACCCTGCTCAGCTCGACGAACACCTTCTTCAACAACGCGCCGACCGGCAAGATCCTCACCAGCCGCGCCAACGCGATCACGGTGACGCCGTTCAAGGGACCGAACTACTTCTCGATCCGCGCGCTGACCTCGGACGCCATCAACCGCGTCGACGTGGACGCCACCGACGATCGCGAGGCCTCCTGGGCCAAGGCGGTCGCCGCGTACAAGGACCTCGGCCTCGGCTGATCCTCCTGGGGTGCCGGCGTTCCACGGGGCGCCGGCACCCGCCATGTCCAGCCCGTCCGTCACCGACCGCAGGAGGTCATCATGGCTGCCCACGGCACCGCCCAGGGGCGACGCTCACCTGGCGACAGCGGCTCTCGCGGATCGACGTCCGCTGGTCGCCCTACCTCTACATCGCCCCCTTCTTCATCGTCTTCGCGATCGTGGGGCTCTACCCGCTGCTCTACACCGCCTACGTCTCAATGCACCAGTGGCACCTCATCGGCGGCCAGGGCGACTTCGTCGGCCTGCAGAACTACGTCGACGTCGTGCAGCAGGAGCGCTTCACCCGCGCCCTGGTCAACACGTTCTCGATCTTCCTGCTCAGCTCGGTGCCGCAGGTGATCGCCGCGATCGTCATCGCCGCCATCCTGGACGCCAACCTGCGCGCCAAGACCTTCTGGCGGATGGGCGTCCTGGTGCCCTACGTCGTGGCCCCGGTGGCGGTCTCGCTGATCTTCTCCAAGATCTTCGCCGACCAGTCGGGCCTCATCAACACGCTCCTGACGGGGTGGGGGCTCGACCCGATCGGCTTCCACTCCGACCGCTGGGCCTCCCACGTCGCCATCGCCGCCATGGTCAACTTCCGCTGGACCGGGTACAACGCCCTGATCTTCCTCGCCGCCATGCAGGCGGTGCCGCGCGACCTCTACGAGGCCGCCATCGTCGACGGGGCGAGCCGCGTCCGGCAGTTCTTCAGCGTGACCGTGCCGATGCTGCGGCCCACCATCATCTTCGTCATCATCACCTCGACCATCGGCGGGCTGCAGATCTTCGATGAGCCGCGCATGTACGACACGCTCGGCCTGGGCGGCGCCGACCGGCAGTGGATGACGATGACGATGTTCCTCTACGAGCTCGGCTGGGGCGCCCAGAAGAGCTTCGGCCGCGCCGCAGCCGTCGCGTGGATCCTGTTCTTCATCATCGTCGCCATCGGCATGGTCAACTTCGCCCTGACCAGGCGCATCGCCTCCGGGGACGCCCCGCGCGTCCGCCGGCGGCGTCCCCGGAAGGAGGTCGTGCGATGAACTCCGTCGCCGCCGTCGAACAGACCGCCGGCAAGGCGGCCGCCCGCGCCGCCAAGCGCCGCCGCGAGGCCGCGTCCGGACGCCGCCCCCAGCGCGGCTACGGCGCCGAGCGCCGGCCGCCGTGGATCACCTACGCGCTGCTGGTCGTGGTGCTCCTGATCTCGGCGTACCCGCTGTACTTCGCGTTCCTGCTGGCGTCCTCCGACGTCGCCACGATCGCGCGCAACCCGATCCCGTCGCTGCTGCCCGAGCCGCACCTGTGGGAGAACCTCGGCCGGGTGCTGTCCTCCGACATCAACTTCTGGCCCGCCGTGGTGAACTCGATCCTGGTCGCCGTCATCACCGCCTTCTCGGTGGTGCTGTTCTCGACGCTGGCCGGGTTCTCGTTCGCGAAGCTGAACTTCCGCGGACGCGGGCCGCTGCTGGTGTTCGTGATCGCCACCATGGCCGCCCCGACGCAGCTGGGCATCGTGCCCCTGTTCATCGTGATGTCGAAGCTCGGCTGGGTCGGGCAGTTGCAGGCCGTCATCGTCCCCGGGATGGTCACCGCGTTCGGCGTGTTCTGGATGACCCAGTACCTGCAGGAGGCGCTGCCGTACGAACTCGTCGAGGCCGCGCGCGTCGACGGGTGCTCGATGATCCGGACGTTCTGGCACGTCGCGCTCCCCGCGGCGCGGCCGGCGGCGGCGATGCTCGCCCTGTTCACGTTCGTCGGGTCCTGGACCAACTTCTTCTGGCCGTTCGTCGTCCTGGGGTCGAGCAACCCCACCCTGCCCGTCGCGCTGCAACTGCTGCAGGCGACCTACTTCAAGGACTACTCGCTCATCATGGCCGGCGTCGTCATCGCGACCCTGCCGCTGCTGCTGGTCTTCGTCGTCGCCGGACGCCAACTCGTGTCCGGCATCATGCAAGGAGCCGTGAAGGGATGACCTCCACCACCGACCTCACCACGTCCGAGCTGACGTTCCCCGCCGGGTTCTCGTTCGGGACGGCCACCGCGGCCTACCAGATCGAGGGCGCCGCCGCCGAGGACGGCCGCCGCGACTCGATCTGGGACGCCTTCTGCCGCGTCCCCGGGGCGGTGATCGGCGGGGACAGCGGCGAGGTGGTGTGCGACCACTACCACCGGATGCCCGCGGACGTCGACCTCATCGCCGACCTCGGCCTGGACACCTACCGGTTCTCGACGTCGTGGGCGCGGGTGTGCCCCGACGGCGGGCCGGCCAACCCCGCCGGGGTCGACTTCTACTCCCGGCTGGTGGACGAACTGCTCGACCGCGGCGTCCGGCCGTGGCTGACGCTGTACCACTGGGACCTGCCCCAGGCGCTGCAGGAGGCCGGCGGCTGGGTGAACCGCGACACCGCCCATCGGTTCGCCGACTACGCGCAGGTGATGGTGGACGCCCTCGGCGACCGCGTCGACGTCTGGACCACGCTGAACGAGCCGTGGTGCTCGTCGTTCCTGTCGTACGCGGCCGGCGAGCACGCGCCGGGGCACACGTCGCCGTCCGAGGCCGTGGACGCCGCCCACCACCTGTTGCTCGCCCACGGCCTGGGCGTCCAGGTGCTGCGCGGGCACGGCCGCGACCTCACCGTGGGCATCACCACCAACCACACCGTCGCCGACCCGGCCGACCCGGACGATCCCGGCGACGTGGACGCCGCCCGCCGGATCGACGGTGCTTTCAACCGGGTGTTCCTCGACCCGATCTTCCGGGGCGACTACCCGGCCGACGTGCTGGAGGACATGTCCTGGGCCGGTCTCGGGCGCGTGGCGCGCGAGGGCGACATGGCGCTCATCAGCGCCCCGATCGACGTGCTGGGCGTCAACTACTACAACGGCGGCGCCTTCGCCGCGCCCGACCCCCGCGTGCACGAGCCGCTCACGCACCCCGGACCCGGGGGCCTGCTGCGCCGCAGCCCCTACGTCGGGTCCGAGCGGGTCCGCGGGGTGTCGCGCGGCCTGCCCGTGACCGACATGGGCTGGGAGATCCAGCCCGACGGGCTCACGCGGCTGCTGCTGCGGCTGCAGCGCGAGTACACCGGGCCGGCCGGGATCCCCATGGTCATCACCGAGAACGGGGCCGCGTTCCCCGACGTCGCGGACGCCGGAGGGTTCGTCCAGGACCACGACCGGATCGCCTACCTGCGCGACCACCTCGCCGCCGTGCACGCCGCGCTCGAGCAGGGCGCCGACGTGCGCGGCTACCTGGTCTGGTCGCTGCTGGACAACTTCGAATGGGCCTGGGGCTGCGGCAAACGGTTCGGGATCGTCCACGTGGACTTCGACACCCTGGAACGGACGCCCAAGGCGTCCGCGCAGTGGTATTCCGGAGTCGCGCGGACCGGACGTGTCACGCTCGTGTCCTGATGAAGGAACACGATCACGCGGGCCGCCCCCGGGCCACGCTGGAGGATGTCGCACGCGAAGCGGGGGTGTCGCGGGCGACGGCGTCCCGCGCGATCCGCGGCGGCGACCTCGTCAGCAGCGCCAACCGCGAGGCCGTCCAGGAGGCCGTGGAGCGGCTCGGCTACGTGCCGAACCCCGCCGCCCGCAGCCTCGTCACCCGGCAGACCGACACCATCGCGGTGGTCGTGCCCGAGCACGACGACCGGATCTTCTCCGACCCGTTCATCGGGCGCACGATCGCCGGCGTCGGCGAGGCGCTGGCGGACACGCCGCAGCAGGTCGTGCTGCTGATGCGCAGCCGCAGCCGCGGCAACGAGCAACTGGCCGCCTACCTGCGCGGCGGCCACGTCGACGGCATCGTCGTCGTCTCGCACCACCGCGACGACCACCTGGCGCGCGAGATCGCCCGCTCCCAGCTGCCGACGGCGTTCATCGGTCGTCCCCTGGAGGACGGCATCGACCTGCCCTACGTCGACCTCGACAACGTGGCGGGCGGACGCCTGGCCGCCGAGCGGCTCCTCGCGTCCGGGATGCGGCACCCCGCGACCGTCACCGGCCCGCAGGACATGGTGGCCGCGATCGACCGGCTCGCCGGCTGGGGCGAGGCGCTGCGCGCGGCCGGGCTCGACGACTCGGTCCGCTACGAGGGCGACTTCACCATGCTGCCCGCCCAGGAACTCGGGCGGCGGCTGTTCGAGGAGCATCCCGAGGTCGACGGCGTGTTCGCGGCCAACGACCTCATCGCCGTCGGCGTGATGAACGCCGCGCGCGAGCGGGGGCTGCGGGTCCCCGGCGACGTGCGGATCGTCGGCTTCGACGACACGCCCCTGGGGATGTCGACGCACCCGCAGCTCACGAGCATCACCAACCCGGCCGGCGAGCTGGCGCGGATCGCGACCCAGCTCGTCCTGGACCAGTTGGCGGGGGAGCGGCCCGCCTGGCCGGTCATCCTGACGCCCGAGCTCGTGGCGCGCGAGAGCGCCTGACCGCCCCCTGGGCCGTGTCAGCCGACGACGGCGGTCGGCTCGATGCGGACCGGGAAGTTCACCGAGGCGGCGATGAAGCACCAGTCGTGCGCGTCCGCGTGGGCCGCCGCGGCGGCGTCCAGCATGCTCGCGTCGGTCACCGTGACCCGGGGACGCAGCACCGCCTCGACGAACCGGCCCCCGTTGCCCTCGGTCGTCAGCGTCCCGGTCGCCTCGTCGGCGTAGCCGGTGACGACGACGCCGCGGGTCACGGCCGCGTGCAGGTAGCTGAGCAGGTGGCACTCGGACAGGGCGGCGAGCAGCAGTTCCTCGGGGTTCCAGCGGGACGCGTCCCCGCGGAAGTGCGGGTCCGCCGAGGCGGCCACGTCCGGCTTGCCGGACGCCGCCAGGGTGACCGCGCGGTCGTAGTCGCGGTAGCCGGACGTCCCCGTGCCCCGGTCGCCGGTCCAGGTGGTGCTGACGGTGTAGCGGTGATCGGCCATGCGTCGAGTCTGCGGAACGGGTGCCCGTCGGTCAACGGCGCGGGCCGGTCGGCCGGTGGGGCGGCCGGGGCGGTTGCCCGGGAGGACCACCCGAATCGGCCCGCGGCGTCCGGGGCCATAAGATGGACGATCGTGGCACTCACCATCGGAATCGTCGGGCTCCCCAACGCGGGCAAGTCCACCCTGTTCAACGCGCTGACGCGCAACGACGTGCTCGCCGCGAACTACCCGTTCGCGACGATCGAGCCGAACGTGGGGGTGGTCGGAGTCCCCGACCCGCGCCTGGCGGGGCTGGCGAAGGTGTACGGCTCGGAGAAGATCATCCCCGCGACGGTCAGCTTCGTCGACATCGCCGGCATCGTGAAGGGCGCCTCCCAGGGCGAGGGCATGGGCAACGCGTTCCTGGCCAACATCCGCGAGGCGGACGCCATCTGCCAGGTCACGCGCGTCTTCGAGGACGCCGACGTGACGCACGTCGACGGCTCGGTGAACCCCGGCAACGACATCGACACCGTGACGACCGAGCTGATCCTGGCCGACCTGCAGACGCTGGAGAAGTCCATCGTCCGGGTCGAGAAGGAGGCGCGCATCAAGAAGGAGGCGCGCCCCAAGCTCGAGGCGATGCAGGCCGCGATCGAGGTGCTGAACTCCGGCCGGACGGTGTTCGCCTCCGGCATGGACATCGCCGAGCTGAAGGACCTGTTCCTGCTGACGGCCAAGCCGTTCATCTACGTGTTCAACTGCGACCAGGACGAGCTGGCCAACGAGGCCCTGCAGGAGCGGATGAGCGAGCTGGTCGCCCCCGCCGAGGCGGTGTTCCTGGACGCCAAGTTCGAGTCCGAGCTGGTCGAGATGGACGAGGACGAGGCACGCGACTTCCTGGCGGAGATGGGCGTCGAGGAGCCCGGCCTGGACAAGCTGGCCCGCGCCGGTTACGAGACGCTGGGCCTGCAGAGCTACCTGACCGGCGGCCCCAAGGAGGCCCGCGCCTGGACGATCCGCAAGGGCGCCACCGCCCCCGAGGCCGCCGGCGTCATCCACACCGACTTCCAGAAGGGCTTCATCAAGGCCCAGATCGTCTCGTTCGACGACCTGATCTCGCTGGGCTCGGAGGCCGCGGTGAAGTCCGCGGGGAAGATGCGCCTGGAGGGCAAGGACTACGTGATGGCCGACGGTGACGTGGTGGAGTTTAGATTCAACGTCTGACCTCGATCAGGTCAGAATAGATTTCTGACCCACAGTGTTGATGCTGTAGCCTTTCGTTTCAACGTCTGTGTTTGCGTTCGAGATGCGCTTCTCAGTTCGGAGCTGCACTTTGTGCGGCGTGAACATCGAGTCGGCTGAAACCAGGAGAAGCACATGCAAGCGCGAGTAATCGGTTCCGAGCAGTCGATGGAACGGTGGCCTCCTGGTATCGCAATGCTGACCGCGTGCGTGGACTTGTTCGGTTGATCCGTTCCAGGACGCTCTCCGGTGTCGCCGAGAGTGAGTCCTCGCCGCCGCTGATGGTTCTCCGTTCCGGAACGTGGTCGAGTTCCGGTTCAACGTCCAGCGTTTGTTGACGCAGCGCGTACACGTCTTCTCGTGATCAGATTACTCGGGAGCGGATTCCGATGAGACTGAACTGATCGAGCCCATCCACCCGGAGAGACCTTGATCGATCTCAATAGGGATAGCCGTACCGAATGAGGAGAACGATCGCCGACGCCAGTGAATAGATCAAGAACGTGACGCCGAGCCAGCAGCAAGCCAATCGACTTGTCTCATACTCGGCTCGCTTCAGGCGCGGAACCATGAGCGCGAGGCCAGTCACTTGGACCGCGGCGAGTCCCAAGTACGACCAATCCTTGAACACCCACGCCAGGGGCGCAAAATGCACAGCGACACACAGTGCGATCCACCAGCCAAACCACCTGTATCGATGTCGGATCTTCAAGAAGATTGCGCCGGCGCCGATGAAGACGCTCATGACGATGAAGATGGCTCCAAAGACCCACCAGTTGCCGTCGTCCAGGGCGCTTGGCGTGTTCCAGTTGCGGCCGACGAGGACTCCAAATGTCGCGGCAATGATCAACCCGACCGAAGCTCCGACCCACTGTGGAAGTCGAGATTTGGGCGCAGAGTCCTCCTGCGCCATAGCGAACCACACGCACGCCATGACTCCGAACAGGGTAATTGCAAATGCCTGATCTCGCATGAATTCGGTGATCAACGTTCTCTGTCCGTTCGTCGGTGCGCCTGTACCACATGGCTGGGTTCCACGAGGGTGCGGTGAGCAACAGATACTCACGACACACTACCGGCCGTAGCGTGGCCGGTTCCCTGTCAACGCTGGCGCTCATCCTCTGCAGTGCAGTCCCCTCGCGCCGGCGCTCGAAGGCTGGTCGCCTCGTACCGATATCTGTCTTGGCGCTCTCCGTCGATGAGGTTCCGCGTGCCCTGTGAGCAGAGCGTGGTCGGCGTCACTCTGGACGAGCTCGACGCGGTTGCGCGCGGTACCTCGATGCCGTCAGCGGTTTCTCTGCGCTCCGGTAGTGCCGGGCGCTCGGTGCGGTGACCGGCGTCGCGCCCGTCGGGGGCGCGGGACTTGGTTGGCGCTGCCGCAGTGGTCGCCACCATGCACCGTCCGAAGTAAGGATAGGCTTACCTTATGAGTCGGAAGAAGAACACGCCGCCCGACCGGCGGTTCATGGTGGCGCACGTCGTTCGCGTCGAGCGGGTGAGCCCGAACTTCGTCCGGGTGACCCTGGGTGGCCTGGACGGGCTCGAAGCCTGGGGCGCCGACCACTGGTGCTGACTGTTCTTCACGCGCGACGGGCAGGACGCGCTGAAGCTGCCCACGAGCACCACCGAGCTGGGCTGGTACCTGCAGTATCTGGCGACGCCGAAGGCGAAGCGACCCTGGGTGCGCGCGTACACGCTGCGGGACTGCAGGCCCGAGGTCGGGGAGGTGGACATCGACTTCGTCATCCACGGGCATGACGGTGGGCCCATCGGGCCGGGGACGCGGTTCGCGCTCAGTGCGCGCCCGGGCGATCGGGTCGGGTTCCTCGACCAGGGGTCCGCTTTCACCCCCGATCACCCCCACGACTGGACGCTGCTGGTGGGCGACGAGACCGCTCTGCCGGCGATCGCGGGCATCTGCCGCGCGCTCCCCGAGGACGCACGGGGGATCGCGGTCGTCGAGGTCCCCGCCGCCGAGGATCGCCAGGACTTCCCGGCGCCCGCCGACATGCAGGTCGTCTGGGTGGTGCGAGACGAGTCGGGCCGACCCGACGAGCGGCCGGGCGAGCTCGCGCTCCGGACGCTGACCTCGGCGGCCCTGCCCGACGGTGACGTGCACGCCCACGCCATCGGCGAGTCCGCGCTGGCGACGGGAGCGCGCCGCCACCTGGTGCAGGAACGAGGGGTGCCGAAGCGCAACGTCGACTTCGTCGGGTACTGGCGGCACGGCCGGCCGGCGACCGGCTGAGCCGGCCCAGCGCGGGGCGTCCGCGTGGCCGGTGACCTCCTGAGGGCAGAATGCGCCCGGAGGGCAAGGGTCACGTATTGCCCCGCTACGCTCCAGAGGGGGAGCCTGAGGGGGACGCATGAAGCCTTGCCGGTTGCACATCACCGGCGCGAGTGGAGCCGGCACCACCACGCTTGGGCGCGCCCTCGCGACTGCCTGGTCAGTCCCGCACGCGGACACCGACGACTACTTCTGGGTGCCCACGGCGCCTCCCTACACCACCAAGCGGGCAGCGTCCGGACGACTGCGGCTCATGGAGGAGCTGTTCCTCCCCCGGGACGCCTGGGTGCTCTCCGGGTCACTGGTCGGCTGGGGCGACCAGCTGGTCGATCGCTTCGACGCCGTCGTGTTCCTGTCGGTCGACCAGGCTGTCCGAATCGATCGGCTGCACCGGCGCGAGCGGGCCCGCTACGGCGCCGACATCGAGGCCGGGGGCGCGAGCGAGAGGTCCTATCGGGAGTTCATCGAGTGGGCGAGCGGCTACGAGGATCCCGACTTCGACGGCCGCAGTCGCGTCGAGCACGAAGCATGGCTGGACTCGCTTCCCTGCCCGGTGCTCCGCCTGGACAGCGCACGTCCGACCGACGAGTTGGTCGCCGCGATCCTGGACGCCTGATGACCTGATTCACCGCAGAGCGAACCTCACCGCAGTGGGAAACATCACCGCAGAGCGAGGGCGTTCTGGATGTAGGCGTCCTCGATGCCCTGCGACGCGGCGAGGTCGCGGAAGAGCGCGATCGAGGCCGGATGAAGCTCGTAGGTGTCGTCGTAGAGCTCGTCGCCGCGTTGCTCCGACACCTCGAGCCACGCGATCGACAGCTTCAGCAAGCCGCTGATGTCACGCGCGATCGGCTGCGGGTCCCAGTAGCCCATCCCCTGCACGGCGAAGAACACCTCGCCGTCGACCGACGACGGATCCAGCATGATCGGGTCGCCGCCGCTGTCAGCGATGACCAGCATGTTCGGCGGCCAGTCCGCGGCGGGGTCGCCCGTGCGTCCGTCGGTCGCGTAGCCGACCTGCTGACCATCCAAACCGGCGAAGGGATAGAAGGTGATGTCCTGCCAGATGCTCTCCACAACCGCATCGGCCGGGTTGTGCCGGGTGTAGAACTCACGGGCGTCCGCGCGAGCGAAGCGCCTCTCGACCTGATCCGGATCGGTGTCCGCAAGGAACTGAGGAAGCCCGTGGAACTCGACGGCGGTGGTGTTCGCCGTCAGTTCCACGAGGCGCGTGATCAGTTGTTCCACGAGGGTTCCTGTCTGTGAGGGGGGCTGCCCACGGTACGGGGCTCCCGGCTGTGGTCTGGTGATGGTCATTATCGCGTGCCGAAGATCTGCGGACCGGAGCCGACCCGTGTGCGCCGGAGCGGCTGGTGGCCGCCGCCGACGGATGCCCACGCTGGGCGCGTCCGGGATGCGGACGCGTCGTGTCGGGTGGTCGTCGGAGACCGCGAGGATGACGGCAGGCGCGGGCACCCCCGCTCCGCCGCCTGAGAGGAGCACCATGTCCGACGCCACCACCGATCTGATCGGTGCCATCGCCGCCGCGCTGGCCGAGGACACCGCCGAGGAGGGGTGGGACGCCTTCGCGCTGGTCCTCGTCTTCGGCGACGGCTACCGCAGCACCCACGGCTACGCCTACCCCGCCGACGGCTCCATCACGCCGGTCTCGGTCGACTGGGACGACATCGAGGAGCCGCTGCACACCTACCTGGGCGGGTACCTCAAGCCCGGCGACCTGCTGCCCGCCACCATGCTGGTCCAGTTCGACCGCACCTCGGGCCAGTACGAGGTGACGTTCGAGGACAAGGACGAGGACCGCTGGCACGCGGGCCCGTCCAACTTCCAGGAACTGCGCGAGCAACTGCGCCCGAACTTCGCCTAGCGCGTGGCCATGGCCAAGCCCGCTGACCCGGCTGTTCAGGCGGGGCTGGCCGAGGCGGGCACGCTCGCGCAGATCCTGGCGCTCGACCACGCGGCGCTGCTCGACGCCGTCCTTCCCGAGGCGCCGGAGCCGCTCCGGGCCGCCGTCCGGGACGCCGGCTCGCTGGGCATCCTCGCGCGGATGCAGGCCGTCGGGGCGGCGCTGCACCACCACCTCGGCCCCGACGCCTGCGCAGGCCTGGCGCGTCATCGGTCCGACACGGTGCGGGGCTGGGGCTGGTTCGCCCTGGTGGCCGGCCGGCCGTCGGCGTCCGCACCAGATCTGATCGACCTGGTCGTTCCGGCGGCCGACGACGCCCACTTCGGCGTCCGGGAGTGGGCGTGGCTCTGCGTCCGGGAGCGGCTCGCGGGCGATCTGGACGCCGGCATCCCCGCGCTCGCGGCCCTGACGTCGGACCCGTCCGAGCGGATCCGCCGGTTCGCCTGCGAGGCGCTGCGGCCCCGTGGGGTGTGGGCCAGGCACATCGCGGCGCTCAAGACCCGCCCGGAGTCGGCGGCGCCGATCCTCGAGCCGCTCCGGGCCGACGGTTCGCGCTACGTGCAGGACTCGGTCGGCAACTGGATCAACGACGCCGCCAAGACCAGCCCGGAGTGGGCGACGGCGCTGGCCGCGCGCTGGGCGCAGGAGAGCCCGACGCCGGCGACGCAGCGGATCCTGCGGCGAGGGCTGCGCTCGTTGTGAGGGGTGCCTCGCGGCGACCCCCGCGTCTGGAAGCGGTGGCCGGCGCCCAGGGCGATTCGCCCTGCTCGGCCAGCCAGCTGCGGTTCGCGAAGGCGGCCATCACGGCGTCGCGCAGGCGGCGTCCACCCTCGGCCCGGTACAGATCCCGATCCTGGAACGGCGAGGCCGGCCGGAAGGGGGCGCTGGCGTGGATACGCTCGGCCAGCCGGTCAGGTACGCGTGGCCGCCGTCGCGGTGGCCGGCCATCTCGGCGGCGTCCAGCCTGATCAGGACGCTGTCGTCGATCGCCGCGCTGGAGGTGTAGCGGGCGTCCAGGAACAGGGCGCCCTCCTGCTCGACCAGGAACCAGCGGCCCGGCTCGTGGTCGACGTAGCGCACGCCGGACGCCTCCCGGCGCGCCTGCCCGGGGCCTGCCCACCGCTCGACCGGCGGGATCGGCTCCCGCGGACGCCGGCGCGCCTGGTCGGGGGTGTAGTAGGTCAGCAGGGGCTCGCCGCCGCGGACGACGGTGAGGCACGTGACGCGGCCGCAGTCGGTGCAGGCGGCCTGGCTCTCGGCACGCTCCATCAACCCGGACGCCCCAGCGGCAGCAGGTCGGCCAGCCGCCCGCGGCGAACGCGAACCGGACGAATCCGCCCTCGACCGGGACGTACGGCGCCCGCAGCCCGGCGAAGTGCGCCGGGTGGCCGAACGCCCGCTCGAGGTCGCCGATCTTGGCGTCGCTCCCGGCATCCACCCAGGCGCGCAGGTCGGCGTCCGGGAGGCGCAGGACGACCGCGGCGACCGCGCCGTCGTGCGTGACGACCTCGACCCGTGCCGCACGGGTGGCGTCCGAACCGCCACCGCCCCACGAGACTGTCCGCCGACGCCGTTATGCTCGCGGTCATGTCGCGCATGGCCTCAGAACTGACCCGCGTCCGCCCCGACTGGCCCGCCCTCCCCGACGACCTCGAGCGCGCGTTCGCGTGGCTGGAGGAGCACGGGCACGGACGCGACGCGCCCGCCGGCTTCGTGCTCAGCCCGTCCCCGGACGCGGCGTGGGCCCCGGCGTTCGTCTCGGGACTGTCGCTGGAGGGCTACTTCGAGCCCGGCACCCCCGGGTACGCGCGGCTGCTGCCGATCGCCGAGGCGGCCGGGGACGGCTCGCAGGTGCTGCTGTGGCGCGACCCCGAGGACGGGCAGCGCGTCGTCGTGCTGGACTCCGAGGGCTCCGGCCACCTCATCGCCGACGATGCCCGCGACCTGCTCGTGCTGCTGGGCGTCGGCTACGACGAACTGACCGAGTACAGCCTCGGCGAGCCGCCGGCCGACCCCGTCCCGGAGGAGGCGCTGGCCGCCTACCGTGCGTGGCTGACCGAGGCGTTCGGCGTCGAGGTGCCCGACGAATGGCCGGCGGTCGGCGACGACGCCTTCACGGCGTGGCTGGACGCCGAACTCGGCAACGCGCCGGAGCCCGCCCCGAACCCGTAGCCGGGGGGACCGTCATGCCCGGCGAGGTCAACGACCTGCTGGCGCTGCTGGGAACCCCGACGGACCGGACGCGGCGGCGCGGGTGGCGTCCCTGACGGGCGCGTCGATGAAGGCCAAGCTGGCCTCCTCGCGCGTCCCGCTGCGCAAGGTCGGCATCGAGGCCGAGTCGGATCGGCACGGCATCTCGACGTTCTGGATCCGGATGACCGACCGCCCGTTCGGCTCCATCGTGCGGACGGCCGGGCCGGCCTACCCGCGTCCGGACGCGCTGATCGAGGGCCTGGACGCCACCTCGACCCCCGAGGACGCGGTCGCGCTGTTCGGCGAGCCCGAGGCGCAGGGCGCGCTGTTCGTCTCCTACGTCGTCGGCGGTCGCCACGTGAACCTCGGCTTCGAGGATGGCGTCCTCACGCTCGTCACCCTGATGACGAGGCTGCCCTGAGCGTCGGCACCACCGTGGCCCGAGCCCCGGTCCCCGCGTCCGACCCTGGTGACCTCGCGCACGCCGCACCGTCGCGGTACCGGCGGCGCGCGGACCGGGGGCGGGCGATGAGCGATGAGCCCTGGCTGACGGGGCGGATCCCCGGCGCCTGGACGCCCCCGGCCGCTAGGCTCCCGGCATGGCTCTTTCGCGTGACGTGATGATCGAGATCCTGGCCGAGGCGGACCCGGTCGGCCTCATCGCCACGGGCGCGCCGCGCGACGAGTACGCCCGCGAGGCGGACGCCATCCTGGAGCTCACCGGGGTGCCCACGCTCACCGAGATCACCGGCATCTTCGGGGTCAGCTTCGGCGACCCCGGCGCCTGCCAGCGCGAGACCGCCCGCTGGATCGTCGACGAGATGGTCGACCGCGGGGCGGACTTCTCCGCCTGAGGCGCGCGTCGGGCTTCGTCCCCACGGCGCGCCGTTGACGCATCGGCGGCGCCCTGCTTTCCTTCACAAGGGGAAATGCCCGGCGAGCGATCGATGGGGGAGTCCGTGACGACGAACACGCAGGCGCGAACAGGGGCGTGGACGCCGCTGCGGCACCGGGTCTTCCTCGCGCTGTGGCTGGCTCAGCTCGGCTCCAACATCGGCTCCTGGATGCAGACCGTGGGGGGCCAGTGGTTCCTCGTCGAACGCGAGGCCAGCCCCCTGGTGGTCTCCCTGATGCAGACGGCGAACCTGGGCCCGGCCCTGCTTCTGTCGCTGGTGGCCGGGGTGCTGGCGGACGCCTGGGACCGACGCCGCCTGCTCATCCTCACCAACGTGCTCGCGGCCGCCGCGTCCATCGGGCTGACCGTCGTCGCCGCGCTCGGGATGCTCGGGGCCGGCGGCCTGCTCGCCTTCACCGTCCTGATCGGCGCGGCGGTCGCGCTCGGCGCGCCCGCCTGGCAGGCGATCCAGCCGGACCTGGTCCCGCGCGAAGAGATCCCCGCCGCCGCAGCGCTGGGCGGCGTGGGCGTGAACGTGGCGCGGGCGGTGGGACCCGCGCTGGCCGGCGTTCTCCTGGCGCTGACCACCCCGCGGTCGTGTTCGGCGTCAACGCGGCCAGCTTCGTCGCCACCGCGATCGTGCTGCTGCTCTGGCGCTCGTCCCCGGCCGCGCCGCTCCATCCGCAGCCGTTCTGGGCGGCCGTCCGTTCGGGTGGCCGGTACGTGCTTTCGGCCCCGCGCGTCCAGCGCCTGCTGCTGCGGGCGGCGGTGTTCCTAGTGCCCGCGAGCGCCCTGTGGGCGCTGCTTCCGCTCGTCGCGTCCGGCCGGCTCGGCCTCGGGGCGAGCGGCTACGGCGTCCTGCTCGGCGTCCTCGGGGTCGGGGCGCTCGCGGGTGTGGCGCTGCTGCCGTGGCTGCGGACGCACCTGTCGCTGGGGGCGGTGCTCGCGGCGTCTTCCCTCGTGTTCGGGATCGCCACGGCCGGGTCGGCCGTCCTCGGCTACCTCGCGCTGGCGCCGCTGCTCGCTCTCGCCGGCGTCGCCTGGATCATGACCCTCTCGACGGTCAACGCCGCGTTGCAGCTCACCCTGCCCGCGTGGGTGCGGGCGCGGGGGTTGTCGGTGTACCTGCTCGTCATGAGCGGATCGCAGGCGGTCGGCGCCGCCGCGTGGGGATGGGTGGCGACGGTCTGGGGCGTCGCGACGACGTTGTACGTGGCCGCTGCGGCGCTGCTGCTGGCGGCCCTGAGCCTGTGGTGGTGGCCGGTGCTGCCCGGCACGGCCCAACTGCGGCGCGGCATCTCCGAGCGGCTGGTGGACGAGCCGCCCGCCTGGGCCGCAGGCGCCGGTCGGGTGTGGATCGATGTCGCCTACGTGACCGACGTGGCCGACCACGACGCCGTGGCCCGCATCCTCGCGCTCGAGACGGTGCGCAGGAGGACCGGCGCCTCCCAGTGGTACGTCGTCGCCGACGCCGACGGGGCGATCCTTCGTGAGCGGTACCAGTTCGAAACCTGGGACGAGTACGCGCGTCAGGAACGGGAACGGCTCACCGACGAGGACCGCGCGCTCATCGACCGGGCCGCGGCCGGTGCCACCGAGGTGTCGACCTCGGTGGAGTTCGCGGTCGGCCAGCGCTGAGGCGGCCCGAGCGACCGCAGCGCCGACCACGCCTTGCCGTTCCGCGCCCTGACCTCGCCGGAGGCTGGCTCGTCGGCAACCGTCCCGACCCGCCGGCCCGCACCACGAGCTCATCGGTGGCTCTCGACCAGCCCGCGTGACCGGGGCCGACCTGCCGCCCGTCGCCGTCAGCGAGGGGGTGCAAGGCGCACCTGCTGCTCGGCGGCACCGGCTGACCGGACGGCGAGTCGGCTGTCAGCGCCCCCAACTAGACTCGCGGACGTGCCGCCCACCAACGATCCCGCCCCCGAGTTGGGGCTGCCGTACGACGAGGAGCCGCCCTACGACCCGTGGGACGAGCCGCCGTTCGACCCCTACGACGACTGGACGCCCCCCGCCGAGCCCGCCGGCGTCCCGGCCGGAGCCGGGGCCGAGCGCCGCAGTGCCGCCGCGCCGGCGTCCGGGGTGCGTGCACCGCAGTACCCGACCGGCGCCGACGCCCTGGCGACGGTCTACGGCTTCGACTCCTTCCGCGGCGACCAGCAGGCCGTCGTCGAGCACGTCATCGCGGGCGGCGACGCCATCGTGCTCATGCCGACCGGCGGCGGCAAGAGCGTCTGCTACCAGATCCCGGCGCTGGTGCGTCCCGGCACGGGGCTGGTCGTCTCGCCGCTGATCGCGCTGATGCACGACCAGGTGGACGCCCTGCGCGCCAACGGCGTCCGGGCCGCGTACCTGAACTCGACGCAGTCGGCGTCCGAGCGGGCGGCCGTCGAGCGGGACTACATCGCCGGCGAGCTCGACCTGATCTACATCGCGCCCGAGCGGCTGTCCGGGGCGTCCACGCGGGCGATGCTGCGGCGCGGCACCCTCAGCGTGATCGCGATCGACGAGGCGCACTGTGTGTCGCAGTGGGGTCACGACTTCCGGCCCGACTACCTGGCGCTCGGCGACCTGGGGGAGGCGTTCCCCGGCGTCCCGCGGCTGGCGCTCACCGCCACCGCGACCCGGGCCACGCACGCCGAGATCACCCAGCGGCTGCACCTGGACGAGGCGCAGCACTACGTGTCGAGCTTCGACCGGCCCAACATCACCTACCGGATCGCGTCCAAGGCCGAGCCGCGCCGCCAGTTGGTCGACTTCATCGCCTCGCAGCCCGAGGGGGCGTCCGGGATCGTGTACGCCCTCTCCCGCAAGGCCGTGGAGCAGACCGCCGAGTACCTGCGTGGCCGCGGCGTCGACGCACTGCCGTACCACGCGGGCCTGCCCGCCCAGGTGCGGGGGCGAACCAGGGCCGCTTCCTGCGGGAGGACGGCGTCGTCATGGTCGCGACCATCGCGTTCGGCATGGGCATCGACAAGCCGGACGTCCGGTTCGTCGCCCACATCGACCTGCCCAAGTCCGTCGAGGGCTACTACCAGGAGACCGGCCGCGCCGGCCGCGACGGGGAGCCGTCGGTGGCGTGGATGGTCTACGGCCTGGGCGACGTCGTGCAGCAGCGCCGCCTCATCGACTCCGGCGAGGGCGACCGCGCCCACAAGCGTCGGATGCAGGGCCACCTCGACGCCATGCTCGCCCTGTGCGAGACCGTCGAGTGCCGCCGGCAGAACCTGTTGGGCTACTTCGGCCAGGAGTCCGCGCCGTGCGGCAACTGCGACACCTGCCTGCAGCCCCCGACACCTGGGACGGGCTCGTCGCCTCGCAGAAGCTGCTGTCCACGATCGTGCGGCTGCAGCGCGAGCGCGGCCAGTCCTTCGGTGCGGGGCACCTCATCGACATCCTGCGGGGTGCCGAGACCGACCGGATGCGTCAGCAGCGCCACGACCAGCTCTCGACCTACGGCATCGGCAAGGACCTGTCCGAGCAGGACTGGCGCAGCGTCATCCGGCAGTTGCTCGCCCGCGGCGTCCTCGAGTCGCAGGGGGAGTACGGCACCCTCGCCATCACCGAGGCCGGGCTGCCGGTGATGCGCGGCGAGGAGCCGGTCGCGCTCCGGCGGGACGCGCTGGGCCGGGCGTCTGGACGCGCGCGCAAGGCGTCCGCCCCGGTCGGCCTGGAGGGGGAGGACGCCGGCCTGTTCGAGGCGCTGCGCGCCTGGCGCGCCGAGGCGGCCCGCGAGCAGGGCGTCCCCGCCTACATCGTCTTCGGCGACGCCACCCTGCGCGCGCTGGCGACCGAGCGTCCGGCGTCCCTGACCCAACTGGACGCCATCAGCGGCATCGGCGCCAAGAAGAAGGAGTCCTACGGCGACGCGGTCCTGGCCGTGATCGCCGAGCACGGCTGACAGGTTTCCCCCGTGCCGGCGGGCGGGCCTGCCACGCTGAGCGAATGACCATGAAGGGCCGCGGGCCGGAGCCGCAGTACGACTATGAGCGGGAAGCGCGGCGGCTGGTCCGCGCCACGTACCGCCGGATCTGGGACCCCGGCACCCGCACCGCTGGGGCCGATGTCACGGGCTGGTTCCGGCACCCGGAGGTCATCGACGACAGGGACGCGACCGACGCTGCCCTGAGTTGCGCGGGGATCCGGCCGCTCCTTGCTCCAGGGTGGCCCAAGGTGTGGCGGCGACTCCTCGTCCGTCGCACACCCAGGTGACCAGAGGGGCGACCGGAGACAGAGGCTCTGGCCAGTTGGACGGTATCTTTACAACGGTAACTTACCGCTGGTAAGTTCGGGCCATGGTTGATGACTACCACCACCGGAACCTGCGGGCGGCGGTCCTGGAGCGGGCGGCCGCTGTGGTCGCCGACAGTGGACCCGCGGCGCTGACCCTGCGCGGGTTGGCGTCCGATCTCGGGGTGAGTCACGCGGCCTTCCGGCACCACTTCGGCAGTCGCGAGGGCGTCCTGTCTGCTGTGGCGGCCGACGGCTTCGCCCGGCTGGAGGCCGCGTTGTCCGGCGTCCGGGCTGCTGACCCGCATGCGCGGCTGCTGGGCATGGGGGAGGCGTACGTGGCCTTCGCGCTGACCCATCCCGGACACTTCGCGGTGATGTTCCCCACCGAACCCGACCGCTTCGTGGACGCCGACCCTGCGGGGGCCAAGACATACCGACTACTGCGGGAGGCCGTCCTGGCGACGGGGCTCGCGCCCGAGCGTCTGGACGCCGGCGTCGCCGCGGCCTGGGGGCTCGTGCACGGGCTGGCGGTGCTCGCCCACTCCGGCGCTCTGGTGGGCGCGGGGTTGGGTGCTGCCCCCGAGGGCGGCGTCCCCGCGCTGATCACGGCCGCTCTCCGTGCCGCGCCCATCGGCGGCCGGCCATCCCCGGTCGCCGTTGGTGACCGGCCACTCCCGGTCGCCGGCGTTGAGCCGCCTCCTGTCGCCGGCGGCGTCCGTCCGGCCTCTGTCGGAGGCGTCCAGTCACCCTCTGGGGGCGGCGTCCAGCCGCCTGCTGTCGCCACTGGCGGCCAACCACCCCCTGTCGAAAGGAACCTGCCATGAGCCAGTTGACCTCTCCCACCCTGATCTCGGCCGGCGTCGTGCTGCTGACCGTGCTCGGGATCGGCTACGGCGGGACGTTCCTGCTCCGCATCCTGAACGGCGGGCTGGAGTTCACGCCGTTCCAGAAGTCCTCCTTCCGCGCCGGCCACGCCCACGCGGGCGTCCTGGTGACACTCGGCCTGGTGGTCGCGCTGTTCGTCGACCTGTCCGGCGGGCGCGGACTGCTGGTCGAGCTCAGCTACGGCGTCCTGTTCGCGGCCATCTTCATCCCGGCCGGCTTCTTCTTCGGCGCCATGGGTCGCGGACGCACGCGCCCGGGTCCCTGGTTCAACCTGCTGTGGGTCGGGGTCGCGAGCCTCGCCGTGGGCCTCATCTCCGGAGCGGTGGTGCTGATCCAGGCGGGACTGTCGTCCTGAGGCGCCGGTGGCGGTCATGCCGGACAACTCGGTGGGCCCCGGAGCGGTGGTGCTGACTCCACGTCCGGGTCGAGGAACTCGGCCAGGGCATCCACATCCCCGCTCTCCGTTCCTGGGTCGGGGGCGTGGCGAGGTTGAGGCCGTTGTAGGTGGGGGCTTCATGGGCCGACGTCTCGCTGAACGACAAGGACGTCCGGGCCGACGTCTGGCCCGGTGCCGGCTCGGTAAGCATCGGCGACGTGGAACTGGGCTCCTGGCACGACGGCGGTGTCGCTCATCGGGGCCATCGCCGGTCGGTGTGTGCCCCGCGCGACGACGACTTGGTCCGGCTCTCGCGCGACGGTGGGCCTCGCCTTCCAGGCGAGTGACCCGCGCACCGTCACGGTCGATGACCCGCCGGTGCCACGGGTATCAATCTGGTCCCGAGGCTCACAGCCGTGCGGGGCATCACCGCTGCCTGGAGTTGGCCGACCGCGACGTCCTGGACGCCCTCGAGGCCGTCGGCGACAGTGGGCCTGGGCTATCGGGCCGACCAGACGGGCTGGTCGCGTTGGTCGGCGCCAACGACTGCGGCACGTCGACGCTGCTGGCGTGTCTCGCCGCGCTCATCCCGGCAGCCGCGGGTTCCAGGGGGTGCGAGGCCGGGGCTGTGGCCGCTGTGCGATCACTTCATCGTCCACATCAACCGCGATGGTTGCCGTCCGAAATGTTTGGCGGGCTAGGTAGGCGCTCGCCATCGCCACCGCGCTGCTACACCGAACCGCTCCGCCGGCCACATGTTCAGCTGCAGCGGGGCCACTAACTGAGATACGCCCGAGTTCGTCGGCGGGTCATCGGCGGGGTGATGTTCGAATCGGGATAGTGAATCGATCTGGATGCCTCCGTCCTCGGGGGAAAATGTCAGTGGGTCCTTCTAGGGTTGTTTCATGGAGACGTTGATCCGGACGCGAAGTGAGGCATTCCTGGCGAATGTCCTCACGGGTCTGGACGACCTCGACCCCGACGGCTTGGACCGGGTGCTGCTCACCGATGCTGACCGCGTCGCGCTCGCCGAGCAGGCACTGTCGGCGGCGGGTCGTCTGCAAGCGTTGGCCGGGGTGTTGGTGGCTGAGGCGGATCGGGTGGCTGCTCCGCAGGCGGTGGTCGGTGTCGGCACGCTGTCGTGGTTGCACGACGCGCAGCGGATGACCCGTCGCGAAGCGGGCCGGCTGTTGGCCGCAGCCCAGGAAATGTCGAGCCGACCGCTGCTCCGGGAGGCGACTCTCACCGGCGCGGCCACACCGTTGCAGGCGCGCGCGGTCACCCGCGTGCTTGCCCAACTGCCCGAGGATCTTCCCGACCAGAAGGTGCGTGACGCCGAGTCGATGATGGTGGAGTTCTGCGCCCAGTTCGACTCCCACGAACTGGGCCGGCTGGCCCGGCATCTGCTCGAAGTCATCGCCCCGAGGTCGCCGAGGAAACGCTGGAACGCCGCCTCGAGCGCGAAGCCCGGCACGCCCACACGGTGCGGCATCTCTCCTTCACCCCTGATGGGATGGGGTCGGTCCTGATCAAAGGCAGCCTGCCGACGGTCGAGGCGGAACTGTTGCGGGCGCAGGTCGAGGCGATCGCGCACCTGCACCACCGCCGCGCCCTGGACTGCGCCGACCCCCTCGCCGAGAAGGCGACCCCCACCCAGCGCCGCGCTGATGCGCTGATCGAGCTCGCCCGCGCCGCCGCGGTGCACCAGGACGCCCCCAACCACGGTGGGGGCCGGCCGCGGATCATGGTGCTGATCGACCACGATCGCCTGGTCGATGACTGTCGGAAGGCGCAGTTGCTCGATTCGGGTGCGGATCTGACGCCCACGCAGGTGCGGGTGCTGGCCTGCGACGCCGGCATCCTGCCCGTGGTGATGAACGGCGCCGGCGAAGTGCTGGACGTGGGGCGGGCGAACCGCCTGGTCACCCCCGCCATCCGCGCCGCGCTCGTCGCCCGAGATCGCGGCTGCGTGTTCCCCGGATGCGACCGCACCGCCGCCGCGTGCGACGCCCACCACATCACCCCCTGGCAGCGCGGCGGACCCACCTCGCTTCCGAATCTGGTGCTCTTGTGCCGGCACCATCACAACACGGTCGAACCTGACCATCGGCATCCCGACACCCGCTGGCAGATCCGAGTCGACGACGGCGTCCCGGTGGTGATCCCACCGACCAGGGTCGACCCCCAACAACGCCCCCGGCGCAACCACCGACACCGACCACGAACCGACCAGGACGACGCTGCCTCGGACGGGGAACTGTCGGTCGAGGGCCCCTGAGGTTGGACGGGGCACACTCCACGCGCGGGTCGGCGGCCCGCCTGAACCGGAGTAGGTGAACGTGAACGGGTCGACGGTGTCGGCGTTCGCGGCGTGTCGTCGAGAAGACGCCCGTGGTTGGGTCAGTGGCCGGAAGTCCGGTTCAGGATCACTGCTTGCTCGTCGGCGTCGAGGGCTGACCGCGGGTTGGGCGCGTGCTGGGGAGCGGCTGGGTGTCCGCAGTTCTCTGCGCCATCAAGGTTGGGCGCAGACCGCAGCGTCGGCCGCGGCCAGACGTACAGTCCATTCCGAGACGCCTCACCAAGGCGTTTTGCCTTGTCGCCTGGCATGCGAGGCCGGGGCCCATCTCGAAGGTGATGATGCGCTCCGTGGGAGGCAGCGCCGATGTCCGTCTCGGGCGGCGGTCGGCAGCCTCAGCGCACATCCGAAGCGAGGATCTGGGGATGCAGAGGATTTGCTGTGGACAACCATCGCGAGCCCTTGGTGCTGTGCCATGCTGAGCGAACCCCCAGGAGGTGACAATGCCACCCCGACCCGTCTTGCCTGTCACAGTCATTCTGGCTGCCGCGCTGCTATCCGCCTGCACGCCACCCAGCGCGCCCACGCCGGCTCCAACGCCCACGCCGACGTTCAGTTGCGTCCCCGAGGCGGGCGGTGATCCGGTGCCGTGCGGCCCGATCGAGTACGAGCAAGCCCAGAAGCGCGACGCGCTCTATACCGAAGCCGAGAGTGTGTACCGGAACTTCTGGGATGAGTACATGTACGCCTACACGCTCAAAGAGCCGAGTATCTCAGGCGCTCTCGAGGCGGACACAATGGGGACGTTCCGCGGATATCTCGACGCAGAGTTTGCCGCCGATCGGTACACCAGGCGTGTGTCGGGGTCACCCGTGCTGGTGCGTGTCGGCAGGCTTCCCGGTCTCTCTCGCGCCGGATCAGTTGTTGCGCTCCAAACATGCTACGACGCATCTCAGTCTCGATACATGAGGCCGGACGGAGTAGAAGTTGGCGGCGCGATTATCGACGCTCGGATGTATTTCGCCTTCGATGGCGGGTCGCTAAAGATTACGGATGCTGAGGCCAAGGTGGTTCAGTCATGCTAACGTTTCGGCGCATTGTGCTCGCGATTCCCTTCGCGATTTTCGGACTCGGCGCCGGGGTGTTGCCTGTTTCCGCAGACGTGGGGAGTGCCTCGGGATGGGTCGACGCCACTGGAGTTAGCGTCAGCGCGAGGACAGAGAAACAGAGCGTGTCCGGTGCTGGGCCCGCTCGCGCTGAAGCTGCTCCGCAGGGTGGAAGTCGTGTGGCGACCGCCCAGAGGCCCGCCGGGAAAATCTCTGCCGGTTTGACGGTTCTTGCCGTTGGGCCCGTTCCCCCGTCGCTAGCCGGCAGCGTGCGGGCGGGGCGGACGTTCATCCCCGAGTGCTTCAACGGCTTTGAGGAAGTGGCGGCCTGCCAGCCGACCGCTGCTCCGGCGGGACCAGCCGATCCCGCCGACCCGTCGCGGCCGGCGGCGCCGGAACCAGCGCCTCCGACGCGGGCCGAGGTGGAGGCGGTCGTGAGGTCCCTCGTCGCTCGCATGGACCTCCCGAGTCCGCGCCGCAGATCGGGCCGGATCCGTCGGCCAACGAGTGGGACATGGCGGTGGTGGGGCATCCGCTGTGGCTCTGGGTTCCCGGGGACGCCGCGATGAGCTCCCGCGTGACGGGGTACGGGATCACGATCACCCTGGACGCGCGGCGGACGTCCACCACCTTCGCGATGGGCGACGGCAAGTCGGTCACGTGCGCCCGCATGACCCCGTACTCAGCCGGCGTGAAACCGGGGACGGCGTCGCCCACGTGCGGCTACGCCTACTCCTGGCCCTCACTGCCGGACGGCACCTACCGCGTCACAGCGTCCTCGCGCTGGGTGGTCGACTGGACCGCGCTGGGCTTCTCCGGCGCCATCCCTGTCACGATGACCGGCGCTCGCGACCTGCCGGTCGGCGAACTCCATGCGCTGAACGTCGCGAGGTGACGCGTCACCGTCAGGTGGCCGCGGAACGTTGCCCTGCCCCGGTGCTCGCGAGAGTGAACGGGCCGGCGATCGGCGCAGTGCCTCCGCGCTGAACGCTTGGCCAGGAAGTGGCCACCGAGGTGACGGGTCATCCCGGCGTCCGCCGGGTCGACGGGAGGCGCGGGGATCCCCGGTGCGCGTGATCCGGCCACCGCGATCGGCTGACCGACGGACAGGCAGGGGAGAGTGGTTGTCTAGGCTGGCCCGGACATCGATCCACCAGGAGCGCCACCATGGTCGACCCTCGCCGCGCAGGCGGCCCCCCGGACGCCGACGTCGTCCCGGGGCACATCGCCGTCCGCGGCGCGCAGGAGAACAACCTGCGCGACCTGGACATCGACATCCCCCGCGACACGGTCGTGGCGTTCACCGGGATCTCGGGCTCCGGCAAGTCGTCGCTGGCGTTCGGCACCGTCTTCGCGCAGTCGAATCAGCGCTACCTGGAGTCCGTGTCGCCCTACGCCCGGCGCCTCATCAACCAGGGGAGCGCGCCCAAGGTCCGGCACATCACCGGCCTGCCGCCCGCGGTGGCGCTGCGGCAGCAGCACGGCGGCGGCAGCACCCGGTCGACGGTCGGCACGGTGAGCCGCGTCTCGAACGTCCTGCGCATGCTCTACTCGCGCTCCGGCACCTATCCGCCCGGCTATCGGCCCGCCGATCTGGCGGGCAGCTTCCCCCGGGACGCCGCCCCGCTGGACTCCGACAGCTTCTCGCCCAACAC